>JBEKJO010000027.1:0-73851 GCA_050011195.1 Verrucomicrobiota bacterium
GTCCGGCAAAAACTGTTGCAGAATCTCCCAGGACTCGTCGGCAGCATTCAGGTCTTGCATGCCTCCGAGGGTAAGGCAGGCGGTGCAATCAGTCAATTGTTAGGTTAATGCTTATGGGGGCCTCCCCCCTGGCTGCCGGGCCAAAACAGCCACAGTGTCCGCTTATGAGGCAATATCCCGCAATGCTGGGTATCATTTTGGGGTCCAGACCCCTGGGCGAGACAGTCGCCAGGTGCTCTCGGCGGGGGACGCCGATGGGACGCTGGCCTCCCAAGCCCGGTGGGAGTTGAACCGGGCGCAAACCCGGGCTTGACCTTTCCCGATTAGCTGGCACATTCGGCGGCCTGATTCCAAATCGGAGGTTGTAGTGGCAGCCCCGTTGTTGTGGGGCTTCGTGGCGCGAGTTCGCGTTTGCGGCTACATTGACCCGGTTTGGCAGAGAATTTTTATGCAGCATATACGCAATATCGCCATCATCGCCCACGTGGATCACGGCAAGACCACGCTCGTGGATTGCCTGCTCAAGCAGTCCGGGACGTTTCGGGCCAATCAGGCCATTTCCTCCGAGGAGCGCATCATGGACTCGATGGATTTGGAGCGCGAGAAGGGCATCACCATCAAAGCCAAGAACGCCGCCTTCAAGTACAAGGATTACCACGTGAACATTGTGGATACGCCCGGCCACGCGGATTTCGGCGGGGAGGTCGAGCGGATCATGAACATGATTGACGGGGTGCTGCTGGTGGTGGATGCGGCGGACGGCCCGCAAGCCCAGACGCGGTTCGTGTTGCGCAAGGCGCTGGAGGCGGGGGCCAAGCCGATTGTGGTCATCAACAAGGTTGACCGCGAGAACGCCGATCCGCACCGGGTGCTGGACGAAGTCTGGGACCTGTTCATCTCGCTGCACGCGACGGACGAGCAGATGGATTTCCCGGTGATTTATGCGAGCGCGCGGGACGGCTACGCCAAGACGGATATGAAACACGTCAGCGGCACCATGGAGCCGCTGTTCGACGCGATTATCAAACACATCCCGCCGCCGCGCGCCCATGCGGGCGAAGGGTTCAGGCTTTTGGCGGCGAACCTCGACTACTCGGATTATCTAGGCCGGATTGCGTTCGGCAAGATTTACAGCGGCAAAGTGAAGGTGGGCGACACGTCCGTCTGCATTCACGGCGACGGGCGCAAGAGCACCGCCAAGATCACGGCCATCTTCCATTTCGAGGGCCTGAAGCGCATTGAGATTCCCGAGGCGCACGCGGGGGACGTGGTCGGTCTGACCGGGTTCGAGGATGTGTTCATCGGCGAGACGATTACCGATTCGGAGGACCGGGCGCCGCTGCCGTTCGTGCCGATTGACCCCCCGACCATTCAGATGCAGTTCGCCGTCAACGATGGTCCGCTCTCCGGCATTGACGGCCAGCTTGTGACCGCCCGCCATATCTGGGAGCGGCTGGTCAAGGAGGTCCGCACCAATGTCGCCTTGCGCATCGAGCAGACCGACGCGCCGAACATTTTCAATGTCAGCGGTCGCGGGGAGATGCAAATCGCGATTCTGGTCGAGCAGATGCGGCGGGAAGGTTACGAGGTGCTGGTGTCGCGTCCCGAGGTCATTTATCGGCAGGACAAGAAGGGCAACCGGCTGGAGCCGATCGAGCGGCTGTTCCTCGAAACACCCAAGGACGCCATGGGGGTGGTTCTGGAGAACCTGGCTGGGCGCAAAGCGGAGATCACGTCCATGAATCATCATGGGGATCAGGTGAGCATCGAGGCGCTGATCCCGATGCGCGGCTTGATCGGCTTCGAGACGGACCTGGTCAACCAGACGCGCGGGCTGGGGGTGATGAGCCATTTGTTCCACGAATACGGGCCGGACCGCGGGGAAATCGTGGCGCGCAAGAACGGCTCGCTGGTCAGCATGGAAAACGGCGAAGCGATGGCATACGCGCTAAATATGATTCAGGAACGGGGCCGGCTGATGGTGGAGCCAGGCGACCGGATTTACGCCGGCATGATCGTGGGTGAAAACGCGCGCGATAACGACATCCCGGTCAATCCCTGCAAAGCGAAGAAGCTGACCAACATGCGCTCGCAGGGGGACGGCAAGGGCATCCAGCTCAACCCGCCGCTCAAAATGTCGTTGGAACGCGCGCTGGAGTATATCGGGGCGGACGAATACGTGGAAGCGACGCCTAAGAACCTGCGCCTACGGAAGAAGATTCTGAACGAAGTGCAGCGCAAGCGCGCCGCGCAAAGCCGCCCGGTCAAAGCGATGGCGAACTAATATTGGAATAACCCCCCCACGCGGCTGCTGACTCGCAACCGGCCGATAAAGGCGACTGGGGCTGATTAGCGGGCGACGTCCGTTCCGTCGCAGGCCGGGCAGGCGGCCGGGGCGTGGCGGATCAGGTGGTAAATGGAGTCTTTGAGTTTGGCTCGCCGCATCTTGAGCTCCTCGATTTCCTGATCGGTGGCGAAGTCAATTTCCTCTTCGATGCGGTAAATCTCATCGTCCAGCCGGTGATACTCGTCGAAGATATTCCGGAAATGGTCGTCAGAACCCTTGAGCCGCCGGATGATTTCACGATGCTCCGGAAACTCGCGCAGGATGGGATGATGAAGGTCCATGGGAGTGGTCTCCTGTTGTTCAGTTTCTTCGCCTGGTGTGTTTGTTGGGCATGACCACGAAGGCAGAGGAGCAGGCGGGCGAAAGGCCGTCCTTGTTCTGGAAGAGAGAGCCGGCCCTGTGGGCCGGTAGGTCCGCCGCTCTGCCGTTGGCATCGGCTCGCAGGCAACCGGTTGTTTCGCGTCTCTGCAATTCCATTCGCGGTCCCGCCGCAGTTGGCGGCGTAGAATCATTTTATTCCAGATTCGGTCGCAGTAAAGCCCTTCCTTCAATATTTGTTTCGGATGTCCTCCTCCGTAACGCTACGGAACGGCGTACTCGATGGCCACCAGGCAGACGTCATCGGCGAAGGCGCTGTCGGCGGCAAAGCGCCGAATCTCCGCCAGAAGTTCGTCGAATAACTGCGGCGCCGGGAGTTGCGTGCGCTGCTGCACGCCGGCCACGAGCATTTCCTGCGAGTAGAGTTCGTTATTGCGGTCCTGGACTTCGTAGAGGCCGTCGGTGAAGAGCATCACCAGGTCTTTGGGATCGAGCTTCACCTCCGAGGTTTGGTAGGTGGCGTCCTCGAACAGACCCAGCACGGGCTGGCTTTTGCCTGCGGCATTGGCGAGCGGCTCGACCCGGCTGGCGCTGCGGCGGATCAGCAGCGGCTTGGGATGGCCGGCGTTGGCGTACCGCATCGTGCCCGACTTCGAGTCCGCCACCAGGTAGAAAGCCGTCGTCAGCATCGGTGTCCCGGTGTGCTTGAGGATGGCGTGGAGGTCGGAGTTAAGCTTGCTCAAGAACTGGCCGGGGTTGGTGGCGAGCGGTTTCAACTCTTCCGCCAGCGCGCGGATCATAGCCGTGACCAGCGCGGAGCGAACGCCGTGCCCGGCCACGTCACAGATAAACACAGCCGCTTCGTTTTCGGAGAGCGCTGAAACGGCGAAGAAGTCACCGCCCACAGTGCCGGCGGGAAGGTACCGGTGCGTGAATTGGAAGGCGCTCTCGGAGGGAGACGCCGCGCGCGGGAATGTCGGGTACTGCTGTGGCAGCATGGTGAGTTGAATCTCACGGGCCATCTTCAGGTCGTCTTCCATTTGCGCGTTCCGGGCGCGGAGTTCCTTCCGGCTTTGGGCCAGCAGGGCGTTGACCCGGCGAATCTTTTCATCCGCCAGCCGCTGCTGGGTGATGTCCCAGAAAATGCCTTGCAGCCCCATGATGGCGCCGTCAGCCGCATACAGCGGCGTCTTGACGACTTGCACGTAAATCTTTTCGCCGCCCGGCGGCTGATGTTCCTCGACCGTCTCAAAAGGCTTTCCCGTCTGCATCACCTGCCGGTCGTCGCGTTGGTACTTCTCAGCCAGCTCGCGCGGGAAGAAGTCGAAGTCCGTCTTGCCGACAATATCCTCCAGAGGCCGGCCCAGGATTTTGCAGAAGTGCTGATTGGCGAAGGTGAAACGTCCCTGGAGGTCCTTGCGCAGAATATTCTGGTGCAGCGTCTCGACCAGAGAATGGTAGAGTGCCTCCGAATTGCGCAAGTTCTCCTCGGCCTGCCGGCGCTGCGTGATGTCTTCAACCGTGCCTTCGTAGTAAAGCAGCCGGCCCCGGGAATCGCGAATGGCGCGGCAGTTCTCCGAAATCCAGATCACCGAGCCGTCCTTGCGATAGATCGGGGATTGGAAACCCGTTAGGGTGTCGTGTTCCTGCATCAGCCGGATGAACTCATCGCGCCGGCCTTCCTCGACGTAGAGGCGCCGGCCAATGTCGGTCAGGTCCTGGATCAGTTCTTCAGGGGACGAATAGCCATAAATCCGCGCCAGGGCGGCGTTGGCCATCAAGTAACGTCCCCCAGGCGTCGTCTGGAAAATGCCTTCCACCAGGTGGTCGAAGACGCTGTGGTACTTCTCCTCGGCTTCCAACAGCGCCATGTCCATTCGGTGCCGCTCGATGGCATAGCGGATGGAGCGTTCCAGCCAGG
Source organism: Verrucomicrobiota bacterium (assembly GCA_050011195.1). Lineage (GTDB taxonomy): Bacteria > Verrucomicrobiota > Verrucomicrobiia > Limisphaerales > UBA8199 > PALSA-1440. The sequence continues at coordinate 4,587 of JBEKJO010000027.1, forward strand.
CTGGGGTGAGCTGGCTCTTGACCAGGTAATCCTGCGCTCCCGCATGCACGGCTTCGAGGGCAACGATTTCATCGTCCGCATCACCGGCGGCGATGATGGGAAGCTGCGGCGCCTGGGCTTTGATCAGGAGAATGTTGGCCAACCCGGCCCCATCCGGCACACAGAGGTCGAGCAGCACCGCATCGAAGGTGTGGGCCTGCAGTTCCGACAAACCGGCCATCAGGCTTGCCGCCGACCGTATCTCCGCCGAGAGATCCCGGGCTTGGCCTATCATTTCGCCCACATAGCGGGCAAACCCGGGGTCATGCTCAATGAGCAGTACCTTTACTGGTTCCTGCGGCATAAATGTTCATCCTGGTCTGACATCCACTCGCTGCTGCGCAGATCATAGAATCGCAGGATTAGGCGGTACTCGCAAGCCGTTTGGTTGTTGCGGCAACGGAGTGATGGAGTGGTGGAGGGATGAGGTGATGGGCGGGGGCGCTTCGCACACAGGACGCGGGGCTACTTCCTTTGTTCGGGGCTGGAATCGAGTGCGGCCAGGGCTTTCTGCGCCTCGGGATAATCCTGGCGCAGGCGCAACGCTTCCATGAATTGAGCTTTGGCCTCGGGCCGCCGCCCCTGCCGCAGCAGAGAGACCCCTAAGTTGAAATGGGTCTGGAAATCCTTCGGGTTGATCTCCAGCGCCTTCTGATAGTGAGGGATCGCCTCCTCCAGTTTATTCTGCGCCCCCAGCGCGTTGCCCAGGTTGCTCTGCGCTCCGGAATGGTCCGGCTTTAACCGAACCGCCTCTCGAAACTGCCGCTCGGCCTCCGGGTATTTCCCCTGCATCGCGTAACAAATCCCCAGTCCGTTGCAGCTTTCCGCATGATTCGGATCGAGCCGCAATGCGGTCAGGTAATGCGCAATCGCTTCCTCCAGCTTGCCCGCCTCCGCCAGGTGATTCGCCAGATTATGCTCCGCGCTTTCATAATCCGGCTGCAATTGGAGCGCGGCGCGAAACTCAGCGATCGCCGCCTCAGCTTTTCCTTGCGCCTGCAAGGCCATCCCCAGGTTATGGTGGGCCTGGCTGGAATTCGGATTGAGCCGCAACGCCTGCTGGTAATTGGCGACCGCGTCGGCTGCTTTCCCCGCGTCCACCTGCGCATTGGCCAGATTGAAGTAATACAGGTATTCGGGCTTGAGCCGCACCGCTTCCGAATGGTGCGCGATGGCCTCCGCGAACCGTCCTTGACGCAGCAGCACGGTGCCGAGATTGTTGTGAGCCTCCGCGTAGTTCGGCTCGGCCTTAAGCGCGGCTTCATAATGCTGGACGGCCTCCGCCAGTTTGCCCTGCCGGCTATAGAGATTCCCGATATTGTAATGCGCCATGTAATTGCCCTCCACCGCCGTGATCATCCGCTGGAAAAGGGTCTCGCTGTTCTTCCACCAGGCAATCTGCTTTCGCGTCAGGGCCATACATCCCGCCAGCACCACCGCGGTGGCGATCCCCAGCCCCGCCTTCGGCACCCGCCATGTGCCGGCCAGATCCCAAACGCCCCAGGCGACCGCGACGAAGATGCCGATCAGAGGAATATACGTATAGCGGTCCGCCATCGTCTGCATGCCCACCTGAACCAACCCAATGACCGGCACCAGCGTGCCCACATACCAAAACCAGCCGACTGCCAAATACGGACGGCTGCGAGCAAGCCGAATCACCGCCACTGAGGCCGCCAGAAGAGCCATTGCCGCCAGGCCCACCTCCCATGCAGGCCAAGGCACCTTCCTCAAGTAGAGCGCCGCCAGATGTTCCGGCCAGAGCATCTTTCCGAGGTAACGGACATAGGACATCAAGGCGTTGGCCACCCGGGCGCCGATGGGGAGATTGTTTACATCCAGAACCGCTCCCCCGCTTTGCTGCACTTGGAAGGTGACGACGCACGAAGCCGCGCTGAGCAACAGGAACGGCACCTTCTCCAGGAGCAAGCGGAGTGATGGAGTGGTGGAGGGTTGGAGTGTTGGGAAGGAAAGGCGGCGCAGTGGCCAGAAATCGAGCAGCAACAACACGAACGGCACGGTCACCAACATCGGCTTGCTCATCAGGCCCAGCGCGAACAGCAGCAGCGACAGGAGATAATAAAACGAAGATGGAGGATGGAGGATGGAGGATGGGGTTGGACCGACCGCATGTTGCGTGCTGCGGATTGTTGGATTCTGCATTCTGCATTCTGCATTCTTCCTTCCTCCTTCTGCCTTCTCCGCGTAACGCACATAAGCCCACAGGGTCAGCATGAAGAAGAACGTGCTCAGGACATCTTTCCGCTCGGCGACCCAGGCTACCGATTCGACATGCAGCGGATGGAGCGCAAACAGCGCCGCGACAACTCCGCTGCGCCACAGCGCGCCGGTCATTTTCCTAAGCAGGAGAAACAGCAAGAGGGTGTTGGCGATGTGGAAGAGCAGGCTCGTCAGGTGATGCCCCGCCGGCCTCATCCCATAGAGCTGGCAATCGAGTATATGCGAAAGCATCGTGACCGGATGCCAATTGCGCGCGACGTCGCTGTGCCAGACCCAAGCCAGCCCCTTTGCGCTCAAGCCCGCCTGCACATAAGGATTCGCGGTGACGTAATCCGTGTCGTCGTAGTTGACGAATTCGTGCCCGGTCACCGGCCAATAAACCACCAGCGTGCTCAACGCCAGAAAGAGGCAGACGCAAAGCAAAGGCTTCCAAGACGGTTCTTGGCGGGGTGCTTCAACTGCGGCCATGACGGACGGCACTCTAGCCGGCTGCGCCTCAAACCCTCAAGCTGTTTCAGGGTCGTGAGAAACCCGGCGGCGCGTCCGAACAGTCAGACCTCCGCCCCGGCCCCGCCGCCGGCTCGCCAACCTGACGCCTTTGCCATTTCCACCGGCGGCTCTCGACTCGCGGCAAACAAGAATAGACAACGGGCAGACCAGCGAATATCCTGGCCACATGAAGATGATAAATTTCGCTCCGCTTGTAAAAGAGTCCAATAAGCTCACCGATGACATCTTCGTCATCTACGACGAGCTAAAAAAGCACGACGCTGTGCTCTCGCGGCGTTTGATGGTCACGCAGGTCTTCGTTCAGATGGAGGCTCTTTCGAGCCTAGTTCGGAGCGTGATCAATGACTACTACGACAGCGGTAAGGGTGACGTCACAGAGCTGGACCGCGCTGATACCATCGTGATGCACGGTGATGACTATCGAATTGACGATGACGGCAAGGTCACCTTGTCAAAGAAGAAGATCCGAACCCTGGCTCACGTCATGTATACCCTAAATTTCGCGGCTAGAATTCAAAAGAAGGTGTTCGATGCAAAGAAGGAAACGCATTGGCAGGACGTGGAACCCGCGATCAAGATTCGTAATCGCGTGACTCATCCGAAAAGTGTGAAAGACTTAGACGTCACCGAGAAAGAATTAGCCCTCGCGATGAACGCCATGCGTTGGTTCATATCGTGCTTGGCCAAGTTATGACTGAAGTGAAGAAACAGGCCAACCAGTCGCTAGAGCCAACGCGAGGGGCAATCATGGCTCCTGCTGGCGCACGAGTCACGTCGGCCTCTCGTAACGCCTGCAGCGTCAATGGAAGGGACTGCGCATCAAAACCAATGACCTTCTTCAGCCGCCTTTCACCCGAGGAGATCGCCAATTATGACCCAATTCAGTTAGGGACAGGAGGCTTCTGTTTCCTGGTCGCTGAGTTGTTGATGGCGAAGCATCCACAGGCGGAACTCTGGCGGCTGACGAACCGAGAGGGCAAGACATACCCTCATGTGTTTGTGCGCATAGATGGAATGCCGTGTGACATCAACGGGTTTAGAAGCGTTGACGCGATGCGTTCCGATTGGGGCGACAATAGTCTGGTCGAGCAAATCGCTGATGCCCAAGCAATCAGGGATTTCTTTTATCCCAAGTATTCCCCTGAACAGTTGGCCGCAGCGAGATGCAGGTTAGCGCCGTTTGTGGGTGAATTGGTGGTTGCTTTTCGAGCGGGCCGGTTCAACCTCGACAACCAGCAGCCGACAACAAACGCCTCTGTGAAGCCAAAGGCTTGCAAAATGAGGGGCTTGCCAGCCGACTGAAACCAAATAATCTGCCAACATGAAGGCGAATCGTTTGGGATGGTCCCGGCTCTTTTGCTTATGAGTGCTGTTTTTCAGTCACCCGACCAGAAAAGCGGAGCGGATCGCGATTGGCTGGCTGGTCTCCGCGTCGATGCGGAAAAGGGCGATGCCGTTGCCCAGTTCACTCTGGGCGTAGTCTACGGCGATGGCGTAGGCGTGGCGAAGGATGAGGCGGAGGCGGTGAAGTGGTATCGTAGGGCCGCCGAGCAGAATCACGCTCTGGCTCGGAACAATCTGGGAGCTTGCTACCACAATGGCCAAGGCGTGGCGAAGGATTATCTGGAAGCGGTGAAGTGGTATCGCAAAGCCGCCGAGCAGAATCTCGCGCTTGGTCAATGTAACCTGGGCGTGTGCTACGGCAACGGCTACGGCGTGGCGAAGGATGAGGTGGAGGCGGTGAAGTGGTTCCGCAAAGCCGCCGAGCAGAATCTCGCGCTTGCTCAATATAATCTGGGCGTTTGCTACGAGCGCGGCCAAGGCGTGGCCAAGAACGAGGTTGAGGCGGCGAAGTGGTACGCCAAAGCCGCTGAGCAGAATGACGCCGGTGGGCAATACAATCTAGGGCATTGCTACTACAAAGGCGAAGGCCTGCTGAAGGATGAGGCGGAGGCGGTGAAGTGGTGGCGCAAAGCCGCCGAGCAGAATCACTCGCTGGCTCAATGCTGGCTGGGCGTCTGCCATGCGCGTGGCCAAGGCGTAGTGAAGGATGAGGTGGAAGCGGTGAAGTGGTATCGCAAAGCCGCCGAGCAGAATATCGCCGCTGCTCAATGCTATCTCGGCTGGTGCTACACGGAGGGCCGAGGCGTAACGAAAGATAAGGTGGAGGCGGTGAAGTGGTATCGCAAAGCCGCCGGGCAGGATGACGCCGATGCGCAATTCAATCTGGGCGTCTGTTACGAGAATGGCCAAGGCGTGGCCAAGGATACGGTAAAGGCGGTGAAGTGGTATCGCAAGGCCGCAGCCCAGGATCACGCCGATGCTCAATTCAATCTGGGCGTCTGTTACAAGAACGGCCAAGGCGTGGCAAAGGACGAGACGGAGGCGGTGAAGTGGTATCGTAAAGCCGCCGAGCAGAATGACCCTGATGCACAATACAATTTGGGCCTCTGCTATGCCAAAGGCCAAGGCGTGACCAGGGATACGGTGGAGGCAGTGAAGTGGTATCGCCGGGCCGCCGCGCAGAATCACCCTCAGGCCCAATACAGCCTGCAGGGCGGCAGTGCTCCTTCAAGCCAACAAGAGCTGTCAAGGCTTGACGGCTTGGTGAGCCGCCTTAACAGTTTAATTGGACTTTCCAAGGTGAAGGAAGACGCCGCCCGACTCATTAACCTGGTCAAGGTCAGACGGATACGCCAGCAGAAAGGCATGAGGGTGACTCCCATGTCGCTACACTTGGTCTTTACCGGAAACCCGGGAACTGGCAAGACCACGGTAGCTCGTCTCCTGGGCGAGATTTACCATGAAATTGGTATCCTGTCGAAAGGGCATCTCACTGAGACCGACCGGAGTGGGCTCGTGGCCGGTTACCTGGGGCAGACGGCGATCAAAGTGAGTGAGGTTGTCCAAGGAGCATTGGGGGGCATCCTCTTTATTGACGAGGCGTACTCGCTGGCACAGGAAGCACAGCGAGACCAATTCGGCAGAGAGGCGATTGATACCCTCATAAAGCGAATGGAAGATCACCGCGACGATTTGATCGTCATCGTGGCGGGATACACGGAACCGATGAAAGCTTTTCTCGAATCAAATCCCGGACTTCGCTCCAGGTTTAACAAATTCCTACACTTCGATGATTATTCCCCACAGGAGCTTTTCCAGATCTTTACCAAGTATTGTGAGGACGAGGGCTACGCCTTCGCCAATACTTCTGCTGGCAAAATTAAGGCCCTCATAAACCTGGCGCGCGAGAGGCGTGCCGCGAACTTCGGCAATGCCAGGACCATTCGAAATCTGTTTGAACAGACGATCTCTAACCACGCAAACCGTGTCGCAAGTATTACAAACCCATCACAAAGCGACTTGACCACCATTTTGCCCCAAGATGTTCCAACCGTTGCCGCCACAAGATAAGAAATGTCATGCTGGGATGTTCGATGACGCTAACCGATTCGCCGTTGCCCTCTGGCGGACGAGCGCGGCAACGTGGTCGGCGTGGTAGCCGCCAAGCTCAATGTGGCGGCAGCCGTGGCGACCAGCGGGGCGCTGCCCGAGAACGTGAACTACGCCGTCAAGAGCAGCCTCCTGCTCAGCTTCCTCGAATCCGTGCCGGAAGTGGCGGCCAAGCTCAAGGAGCCAGGCGCCCAAGACCGCAAGTTTGAGGACGTGGTGAAATCCGCCGAGCAAGCCGCCGTGCTGGTGTTGGTGTATTGAAGGGAAGGCAGAAGGCGGAATGCAGAATGCAGAAAGCGGGCAAGAGGATTTAACGCAGAGGCATAGCGCGGCAGAGCCGCAACCGAATTGCGCGAAGCGTTTGGAGTGCGTCCAGCTTGCTGGCGCTGTCGGGAGGCGGAGGAGGTGCGAAAGCGGGAGCAAGCTCCGCGCACTCCAAACGCTTCGCGTGGCAGTTCGCCACTACCGCCAGGTTGGCATAACTTCGGGGATAAACCGCGTGTTGGGCTTGGCCGGTACACACTCCACCCCCGATTTTCGGCACCACTCAGACCGTCAACGGTGCTGCCTAGGCGCTACCCCAACGCGAGGGGGAGAGCAACTCCCCGGGGCGCGAGTCCGGGTCGGATGGGACTCCCCTGCGGCAGCGGCTCAGACCGGGCCGGCAGGGGTCCGGGCGACCCAGACCCTCGGGTTTCGCGTAGGTAAGCATATTTTCCGCCAGGAGTCAAGCCCCAAGTGGAAAGAAGATGTTGGCCACCGGGCGCACCCCACCACCGCCATGGGAAGGCAGGGACCGCTGGCCTAGCTCTCCGCTGGCGCACAAACGCGGACGTTCCGGCGAGATGTCCCTGCCCTCTTGGCGGCAGTGCCCGGTTGCGCCCGTCGGCAGCCGGAATCCCAGTTACACCTTTCCAATCGGCGCATCGTGATTTAGGTTGCGGGGCCGCTCTCAGCGCAAATGCCGAGTGTTTATATCAAGACTTACGGGTGCCAGATGAACGAGCGCGACAGCGAAGCGGTCGCCGCGCAGCTCGTGGCCAAGGGCTACACCCTCGCGCCGGCGGAAGCATCGGCTGACGTGGTCCTGCTCAACACGTGCAGCGTGCGGGACATGGCCGAGCAGAAGGCCCTGCGGAAGATGGAGAACCTGGTGGCCGAAACCCGCCGCCGCGGACCCAACGTTTTGCTCGGCTTCATGGGCTGTGTGGCCCAGACCCGGGGGCAGGAGCTGATTGACCGGCTGCCGGACGTGGACCTGGTCGTCGGCACGCAGAAGTTCCATCGCACCGCGGAGTATCTCGATGACCTCTTTGCCGGCCGGCGCGATAAAGTGGTGGAGGTGGCGGAAGAGCAGGGGAGCGAAGCGGCGATTCGCGAGCATCTGCTCAACGGGAACGCGGAAAAATCCGTCGCCGCGTTTGTGAGCATCATGCAAGGCTGCAACCAGTATTGCACCTTCTGCATCGTTCCCTATACCCGCGGGGAAGAGCGCAGCCGGGCGATCCCCGACATCGTCGCCGAGTGCCGCGCGCTGGTCGCGCACGGCGTGAAGGAAATCACCCTGCTGGGACAGATCGTCACCAGCTACGGCCGGGGCGATATTCCCAACAAGGAAGGCAAATCCCCTTTCGTGCAACTGCTCGAAGCGGTTGATGCCATTGATGGGCTGGAACGCATCCGCTTCACTTCGCCACACCCGAAAGGTTATGGCGACGACCTGGTGGAGGCTTACGGGCGGCTCGGCAAACTGGCCGAGAGCGCGCACATCCCCGTGCAAAGCGGCAGCGACCGGGTGCTCAAACTGATGCACCGCGGCTACACGCGGGAGCGGTTCCTGAGCATTATTGAGAAGTTGCGCCGCATGAACCCGGCCATCGGCCTGAGCACGGATTTCATCGCCGGCTTTCCCGGCGAGATGGAAGCGGACTTTGAGGAGACGCTGTCGCTGGCGCGGGAAGTTGGGTTCGACCAGGCCTTCGTCTTCAAGTATTCGCAACGTCGCGATACCCCCGCAGCGGATATGCCCGGCCAGGTGGCTCGGGCCGTGAAAGAAGAGCGGAACCAACGTCTGCTCGAGGTGGTGAACGCCCAGGGCGCGCGGCAGCACCAGCAGTTCGTGGGCCGGCGGGCGCAGATCCTGGTCGAGGGGCCGAGCAAGAAAAATCCCTCCCGCATGATGGGCCGGACGCGCTGCAACAAGATTGTCGTATTCGACGGTTCGGCCCGGCACTGCGGCCTGCTTCTGGATGTGAAGATTCAGCGCGCCGGCACGTTCACGCTTTACGGGGAAGCGGTGGAAGGCCGGTGACGCGGTCGCGAGATCAGCAGTCGCAACTGCGCCGGCCTGGCAAAGATGCCGGGAGACCCTGAAGCAGCCCTGTCGCCCTCGCCAGCGGTGAAACATCCCGGCTTGCGTCTGCCTAATCTATCTTCCATCTTCTGTCTGCAATTACTGAAATGACATTGAAGCTTTCAACCCTGAGCATTCTGCTCGGCCTGGGCATGGGTCTGCCGCAGATTTACGGCATGGTCAAACCGGCGGCATTCGCTGCGGCGGTCCGGAAGTTCCCGCGTTCCCTGCCGTGGGGCATTTCCCTGATGCTGCTGGGCACGGTCTGGTTCCTGTGGAATCTGAGCCAGGAGTCAATTGCGGATTTCGCTACTTACAAGAACGTCCTGTTGGCCGGGTTCGCCGGGGTGGGCTTGGGGACCTGCGTTTTCGTGCAGGATTTTCTGGCTGTGCGGGGGCTGGCGATCGTGCTGCTGCTGTTGGCCAAGCTGATGGTGGACACGGGCCGGCCGGCGCTGGAGCAAACGCACTGGGTGCTGGTTATTCAAACCTGGGCGTATGTCTTGGTGGTCGCCGGCATCTGGCTCACGGTTTCACCGTGGCGCCTCCGCGATTTCCTGGCCTGGGGCACCGCGACTGAGCAGCGCATCAAGGTAGGTTGCGGGCTGCGGTTGGCGTTTGGTTTGTTTGTGGCGGCGCTGGGGCTGACCGTATTCAGGTCGGTCGTGTAAGCTCCCCAGTCCTCGTGGACGATTTGATCCCGTGAGTTCGTTCCAGGGCAGGATTTTGGTGATTCGCGGCGGGGCGATTGGCGACTTCATTCTGACTCTGCCGGCGATAGCCGCCTTGCGCCGGCAATTCCCCGCAGCCCACCTCGAAGTCCTCGGCTACCCCCACATTGCGCAACTGGCCCTGGCCGGCGGCCTGGTGAACCGGGTTCAGTCCATCGAAGCGCGCGCCCTCGCCGGCTTCTTCGCACGCGGCGGTGAACTGGCCGAGGACCTCGCCGACTACTTCTCCGAGTTCGATCTGATCCTGTCTTATCTGTACGACCCGGATGGGGTTTTCCAGACCAACGTGAGCCTTTGCACGGGCGCGCAGTTTATCGTGGGGCCGCACCGGGCGGACGAAGCAGCCAGACTGCACGCCGCGAAGGTCTATCTTCAGCCGCTCGAGCGTCTCGCCATCTTCGACGCTGACTCCATCCCACGCCTCCCGCTTGTTCATCACCCTCTTTCCAGCAACTATCAAGTATCAGCTATCAACCTCCTCGCCCTTCATCCCGGCAGCGGCAGCGAGCGCAAGAACTGGCCGGAAGCGAAATGGGCGGAGTTGCTGCAGCACCTGACCATTTCCACCGGCTTCAATTTGCTCCTCGTGGGCGGGGAAGCCGAAGGGGAGCGGCTGCAACGCCTGGCCGCCGCCCTGCCTCCCGCGCGCTCGCGCATGGCGCAGAGTCTGCCGCTGGCGGACCTGGCGCACCGGCTGGCAAGCTGTCGCGCGTTCATCGGTCACGATTCGGGCATCTCGCACCTGGCCGCGGCGGTGGGTCTGCCGGGTGTGGTCTTGTGGGGTGATACGGCGGAAGAAATCTGGCGGCCCCCGAGTGAAAAGGTGATTGTGCTTCGCCATCCTGCGGGGTTGGCCCGGTTGCCCGTGGAGGCAGTGGTGGAGCAGTTGCGAAACATTTAGAGCGCCGAAGCAGTTCACCGGGCAGAAGAATTGCTTGTGGCAAAGGGCAGCCGAGCGAAAATGCCCTGCACCCGAATCGCTGTGGACAAACGGGCTGCGGCTGTCTTAGCTTTGCACAATTCTGAGACAGCGGCTTGCGCCACAGTGCGTTTCGGCCGGTCGCGAGGCGGTCGGCGATGGCGGGCGACAGATGAAAAGAATCCTGGTCATAGACGACGAAGAATGGTTGCGAGAGATGGTGCACATCGCGCTGGGCCAAAAAGGCTTTGACGTGATCGAAGCCGAAAACGGCGCGGTGGGCATCGAGAAGGCGCGCAAGGAACTGCCCGACCTGATCCTCTGCGATGTGAACATGGAGAAGGTGGACGGGTATCTGACGCTGTCAGCGCTCCGCAACGAGCCTGCCACCGCCGCGATCCCTTTTATTTTGATGACCGGTCTGGCGGATAATGCCGGGATGAGGCATGGCATGGAGCTGGGCGCGGACGACTACCTGCCCAAACCCTTCACCATTGAAGGGCTGTACGCCGCAGTGGAGGCGCGGCTCAAAAAGGCCCAGGCGCTGCGCCAGGAAGCGGAGAAGAAACTGGCTGATTTGCGCGACAACCTCACCCTGATGCTGCCGCACGAATTACGCACGCCGTTGAACGGCATCCTGGCTTTTGGCGAAATCCTCGCCGCCGAGGCCGCCACCCTGCCGGCGAGGGAAATCGCCGAGATGGGCCAGGTGATTCATGACTCCGGCAAACGGCTGGAACGGCTGGTTGAGAATTTCCTGATCTACGCGCAGATCGAGTTGCTGGGCGCAGACGCGCAAAAGATTGGCGCCTTGCGCCAGAAGCAGACGCAGTCTCCCGCCAAGCTGATCGAGGGACACGCCCGGGGCCAGGCGCGGGCGGCCAAGCGGGCGGAGGACTTGACGCTGGACCTCGCTGACCAGCCGGTGCCGATGTCCGAAGGCTACCTGGCGAAAATCGTGGATGAGCTGGTCCAGAACGCTTTCAAGTTCTCTGAAGCCGGCAAGCAGGTGCGCGTAGCGCTTTCAGCTTCGCCCTCGGGCGTCGTGCTCGCGGTCACGGACCAGGGCCGCGGTTTCTCGACCGAGCACATTATCAAAGTCGGCGCTTACATGCAGTTCGACCGCAAAATCCAGGAACAACAGGGACTGGGTTTGGGGCTGGTGATTGCCAGGCGCCTGACCGAGCTGCATGGCGGCACGCTGTCGATCCAAAGCGAGCGAGGCGCAGCCACCACCGTGACGGTGAAGTTGCCGGGAGTGGCTGGCAGTTGAGGTTGGCGCGGCGGGTGAGGGCTTACTGAGGCCAGGGGCTCACCTTGTTCCGGGCCATTTCGCCCAGGATAAAGTTAGGCAACCAGTGCAGCAGGGAGAAGATCAGAATGACTCCGGCAAGCGGCGCGAAATCGAATTTGGCAATACGCAACGGCAACCAGTGAAGCGGCGCCAGCAGGTTGCGGGCGGTGGCGCCGACAAAATCCCACAGGGGGCTGGTTCCCAAATAGACGTAGCTTGCAATCAGGTGCAGGAAAAGGAAGACCGGCAGGACATATTGGAGGCTTAGGTATAGCGCGGTTCCGATGAGGATGCCTTGTTCCACCAGATGGGCATTGGAATGCACGCGGCTGGTAATCTCGAGATCCACCAGCAAAGGATGGAGGGCAATCCAAAGGCCGGCGATGAGAAGCAAAGGCAGGAGCAACTGCAGGGGCCAGGGCCAGCGCGCGACCGGGCCGAGGTGGAGGCGAAGCATTTTCAGGAGGGGATCAGACTCAGCACCGCGCCGGTTGATCATCGCCAGGGCCAACAGCCAGAAATAACAGACGATGAGCATGCGTGCGAAGCTGAGCACGGAAAAGAGCATCGTGGGGCCGAAAAGGTGGCTGCGGAAAGGCGGGACAACAAAGAAGAGGTTGAGCCTGGGCTTCCAGTCCGCCTCAGGGCCGATCTGCTGATAGAGCACCGCACGCAAAACGAGTAGCGCGGCCAAACCAGCGAGAAGCTGCCAGCCTTTCAGCCGGCGCGGCGCGGCGCGCCGCAAAGTGCCGATCAGGGTCGCCGGCGAGGTCTTGACCAGTGGATCAAAACCGATGGAACGCCAGCTTAACCAGAGCAAGACCCCGGCCAAGTTTAGTATAAAATCGATCAGACCCATGCGGCAACTGGTAACTGGTGCTTGGTGATTGGTGGAGGGCCACGACGGCCAAGGGCCGATTCCCCATCACTAATCACCGATTACCTTGGCATCATCTTCAACAAAGTCTCCGCCATTTCGGAAGGCGTCGGCGCGACGCGGATGCCGGCGTCTTTAAACGCGGCGATCTTTGCCGCCGCCGTGCCTTTGCCGCCGCTCACAATGGCCCCCGCATGGCCCATGCGCCGGCCGGGCGGCGCTGTCGCGCCCGCGATGAACCCGGCGACCGGCTTCCGGCAGTTGCTCCGGATCCAGGCGGCGGCTTCCTCTTCCGCCGAGCCGCCGATTTCGCCAATCATAATGATGCCATGCGTGTCCGGGTCGGCCTGAAACAGTTTGATGACGTCCAGGTGCGAGGTTCCATTGACCGGGTCACCACCGATGCCGACGCAGGTGGATTGGCCGACGCCACGGCAGGTGAGTTGCCAGACGGCCTCGTAAGTCAACGTGCCGCTGCGCGACACCACGCCAACGTGGCCCTGCTGGTGAATGTAGCCGGGTGCAATGCCAATGCGGCAGCCGCCCTGCGAATCCGTGCCGGCGCCGGGGGTGACGATGCCCGGGCAATTCGGTCCGATCAGCCGCGTTTGCTTGCCTTCCATCGCCCGCTTCACCTTAACCATGTCGTTCACGGGGATGCCTTCCGTGATGCAGACGACGAGGTCCAGTCCGGCATCCACGCCTTCAAGAATCGCATCGGCCGCGAAAGCCGGGGGGACAAAAATGGCCGACGCCGTCGCCCCGGTTTGCTTGATGGCCTCGGCCACGGTGTCGAAGATCGGGACCCGGTTCTCGAACAGTTGCCCGCCCTTGCCTGGCGTGACACCGGCGACGATTTGCGTGCCGTAGGCGAGGCTGAGCTGGGTGTGCCGCGCGCCGAAGCTGCCGGTGATGCCCTGGACCAGAACGCGAGTTTGCGGGGTGACGAGGATGGACATAAGCAGGAACCTGGCACCGGCTAACTGGTGGAAACCGCCTTGACCACCTTTTGCGCGGCGTCGGCCATCGAGCCGCCGCGGATGATGGTCAGGCCGGATTCGGCGAGGGTCTTCTTGCCGGCCTCGACGTTGTTCCCTTCGAGCCGCACCACGAGCGGGAGTTGCAAGCCGGTTTCTTTTACCGCCGCCACGATGCCGGTGGCGATAACATTGCAGTCCATGATGCCGCCGAAGATGTTAACCAGGATGCCCTTCACGTTCGGGTCCTGCAGAATGATCTTGAACGCCGCGGCGACTTGCTCGTGGCTGGCCCCGCCGCCGACGTCGAGGAAATTAGCGGGGCGTCCGCCGAAGTGCTGGATGATGTCCATTGTGGCCATCGCCAGGCCGGCGCCATTGACCAGGCAGGCGATGTTGCCGTCGAGCTTGATGTAGTTCAGGTTGAATTTGCCGGCCTCGATTTCCAGCGGCGCTTCTTCGGCCAGATCGCGCATCGCCTGGAGGTTCGGATGCCGATAGAGGGCATTGTCATCGAGCGAAAGCTTGGCATCTACGGCCAGCAGCGTTTCTTTGCCCGCGCGCGTGCGGACAAGGCACAGGGGGTTGATTTCCACCAGCGAGGCGTCGCATTCCCACCAGGTTTTATAGACCCCGAGCAACAGTTTGGCCGCCGGGCCGATCAAGTCATCTTTAAGCCCCAGTGCGCTGGCCACCTTGCGAGCCTGGTAGGGCATCATGCCGACGGCTGGGTCGATGGACTCCTTGATAATCTTCTCCGGTGTCCTGGCCGCGACTTCCTCGATGTCCATGCCCCCCTCGATGCTGGCCATGATTACCGGGCGCGACGACGAACGGTCCAGCAACACGGCCAGATAAAACTCTTTCTTGATCTCCGGCGCGGCAGCGATGATCAACTTGCGCACGAGCCGGCCCTCGGGTCCGGTCTGCTTGGTGACGAGCATATTGCCCAGCATGGCTTTGGCTTTCTCGCCAACATCCTCCGCCGTCTGGCACAGCTTGACGCCGCCTTGGAAACCGCTCTTGAAGGTGCCTTTGCCCCGGCCACCGGCATGAATCTGCGATTTGACGGCAATGAGATCGGCGCCCTCGGCCAAGAGTTGCGCGGCAATTCTCTTCGCCGCTTCCGGCGTGTCGCAAACTTCCCACCGGGGCATGGCCACCCCGTATTGCCCCAACAATTGTCTGGCCTGGTACTCGTGAATATTCATTTCGGATTCAGGAGCGCAGGGCGCGTTGAAGTTTCGGAGGATCCCCTCCTGCAACTCATGTAACCCGTGTAACCCATTTGATTTGGTTAACTCAGTTCGCCGATTCAGCGCTCCGACGCCCTCCGCCCGGTCATTTGCGCTCTTTGATCGGCGTGTAATGGTTGAGAGCAGGCCCGGTGTAAATCTGGCGCGGCCGATAGATGCGCGTTGGGGCTTCCATGACCTCTTTGTAATTGGCGATCCAGCCCGGCATGCGTCCAATGGCGAACATCACCGTGAACATCTCCACCGGAATGCCGATCGCGCGCATGATGATGCCGCTGTAAAAGTCCACATTGGGATACAGCTTGCGCTCGACAAAATAGGAATCGTGGAGGGCCGCTTCCTCCAGGTGCTTGGCGATGTCGAGCAACGGATCGCTGATATGAAGCTTGGCCAGCACGTCGTCGCAGGCCTTCTTGATGATCTTGGCGCGCGGGTCATAATTCTTATAGACCCGGTGGCCAAACCCCATCAGGCGCTTGCCGCTGTTCTTGTCCTTGGCGGCGGCAATGAACTTGGAGCCGTCGTCGCCCGACCGGTGAATCTCCTCGAGCATTTCCAGCACCGCCTGGTTGGCCCCGCCGTGCAAGGGACCCCAGAGCGCGCAAACCCCGGCCGCGGCGCTGGCGAACAGATTGGCCCGGCTCGAAGCCACCATCCGCACTGTCGCCGTCGAGCAGTTCTGTTCGTGGTCGGCGTGCAGCAGGAAAATCAAGTCCAACGCTTTGACCGCCTCCGGTTTCAGCTCATAATCCTTGAACGGCAGCGAGAACATCATGTGCAGGAAGTTCTCCGCGTACTTCAGTTCGGGCTTCGGGTAAATGGCCGGCAACCCGCGCGATTTGCGATACGAGAACGCCGCAACCGTCCGCACTTTGGACAGCAGCCGGGCGGCCTGCACCTCAAAACTGCCCCGCATCTGGTCCGTGAACAACTCGGGATGGAAGCAGCTCGACGCATTGATCATCGCGGAGAGGATGGCCATCGGATGCGCATGGGGCGGGAAGCCTTCGAAGTGGTGCCTCATGGCCTCGTTCAAGAGTTCGTTTGCGGTCAGCAGGTCCGAGAAACGCCGCAGCTCGGCGCTGTTCGGCAGCCTGCCCATGATAATCAGGTGGGCCACCTCGATGAAGGTGGATTTCTCCGCCAACTCCTCTATGGGAATGCCGCGGTAACGCAAGATTCCCTTCTCCCCGTCAATGAACGTAATCTGGCTTTGGCACGAGCCGGTGTTCCCGTAGCCATCGTCCAGCGTGATATAGCCGGTTTCGTTGCGCAGCGCCGAGATGTCCAGCGCGCGTTCCCTTTCGGTTCCTTCGACAATCGGAAGCTTGCAGCTCTTCCCGTCCAGTATCAGTTCGGCGGTTTTATCCATAAACAACTTTCGCTAAAGGTTCAGAGCGGCAAAAATAATGCAATCCGCAAGTCCGAGGCAACCCTAAACCGCGCTTTCGCGCAAAATATCACACCCATCCTCCGTCGGCAGATTCCACCCGGTTGCCGTCACTCCAGAGGCCAAACGAAGAAAACCGTTGAAGCTGGCGGGGTTTCCTGCTCCAATGCGCTCGGTGCTGTGAAAGATGGGGTTCATAGTCGGGGTCTGGACCGTCCTGCGGGGTCATCGGGGATGTTCGCCGCGCTTTGTACCGAAGCAGCCCCATAGCGATGTCATCGGCTAAAGACACAGAGGTCTCCACTTCCGCCCAGCGCAACTGGTTTACCACCACCCACTGGAGCCTCGTGCTCAATGCTCGCGACCCGGCCTCGCCGCTGGCCACCGAAGCGCTGGAGAAGCTCTGCCGCACCTACTGGTACCCTCTTTACGTTTACGCACGGCGGCAGGGGGAGGACGAGGAAGCGGCCAAGGACCTGACGCAGGGGTTCTTCGCCCGCCTCCTGGAAAAGAACTACCTGGCCCAGGCCCAGCGTGAGAGGGGCAGATTCCGCTCATTCCTGTTGGCTTCGTTGAAGCATTTCCTGGCGGACGAACGGGACAAGATCCGCGCTCAGAAGCGGGGTGGCGGCCAGCCCATTATCTCCCTCGACGACACAACCTGCGAGGACCGCTATCGCTTGGAGCCGGCGGAAGCTATGGATGCGGAAAAACTCTTCGAGCGCCGCTGGGCCTTGACGCTGCTGGAGCAGGCCCGGGCGCGAGTGAGAGAGGAGCATATTAAAGCCGGCAAAGCCGAACTCTACGACCGCTTGAAACCCTTTGAGTCCGGGGACGAGAACGCTTCATCTTACGCCCAAGTGGCCGCCGAGCTGGGGCTTACCGAGAGCGCGGTTAAGTCTGCTGTCTTCCGGATGCGGCAACACTATCGCGAATTGGTGCGCGAGGAGGTGGCCCACACCGTGGAAAGCCCGGCTGAGATTGATGAGGAGATACGCCACCTGATTAGGGTGATCAGCGGGTGAACTGTGATCGGCCATGTTTGTCCCCATCGCGCGCAACTTTCATCCTGGTTTTCCTCAGTAAAGGTAAGAGACGCAGGCATTAGAACGAGCCGATGATGCCAATGACACGAACATGTGCTGAATGCGGGGCCACGCTAGCGGGCGACACCGCGGCTGGCGCTTGCCCGGTTTGCGCCTTGCGGGGCGCGCTGGAACTGTCCGGCGCTACGGCGGAGGTCGTGGTGACTGAGAAACCCGGCGACCAAATCGGGCATTATAAGCTGCTCGAAAAGATTGGCGAGGGCGGGTGCGGCATCGTGTACATGGCCGAGCAGATCAAGCCCATTCGCCGGCGTGTCGCTCTGAAGATCGTCAAGCTGGGCATGGACACCAGGCAGGTCATCGCCCGGTTCGAAGCCGAGCGCCAGGCCCTGGCCCTGATGGACCATCCGAACATCGCCAAAGTGCTCGATGCCGGGGCCACCGATACCGGCCGGCCCTACTTCGTCATGGAGTTGGTGCGCGGCATCAAGATTACCGACTACTGCGACCAGCACCACCTGTCCACCCCTGAGCGGCTGGACCTGTTCATGCAAGTCTGCCATGCCATCCAGCACGCACACCAGAAAGGGATCATCCATCGCGACATCAAACCTTCCAACATCCTGGTTACTTTGCTGGACGGCGTGCCCATTCCCAAGGTGATTGATTTCGGCATTGCCAAGGCCACGCAGCAGCCATTGACCGATAAGACCCTGTTTACCGGCTTCCACCAGTTCATCGGCACGCCAGCCTACATGAGCCCGGAACAGGCGGAAATGGGCCCGCAGGATATAGACACGCGCAGCGATATTTACGCCCTGGGCGTGCTGCTCTACGAGCTATTAACGGGGCGCTTGCCATTCGAACAGAAGGAGATGCTTGAGGCTGGCCTGGACGAAATGCGGCGGCTCATTCGGGAGAAAGAGCCGCCCAAACCTTCGACCCGCCTGAGTACATTGGCGCACGGCGACCTCACTGCTATTGCCAGAAGCCGCCAGACCGAGCCACCCCGGTTGCTCCACTTGGTGCGTGGCGACTTGGACTGGATCGTAATGAAATGCCTGGAGAAGGACCGCGCGCGCCGTTACGACACGCCGAACGGGTTGGCGCGGGACCTGGAGCGGCACTTGAACCATGAGCCGGTGACCGCCGCGGCGCCGAGCCCGTTCTACCGAATGGGCAAATTCGTCCGCCGCCATCGCGTTGGGCTCGCAACCGCAGCGGCCCTATTGGTTCTGGTGGTCGCTGGGGTGGTGGCAAGCGTGTGGCAGGCGGTGCGCGCGACCAAGGCCGAGGGGCAGGCGCGAACGGTGGCTACGTTCTTGAAAAACATGCTGAACGGCGTGCGCCCATCCCGAGCGTTGGGACGGGACACGAAAATGCTCCGGGAAATTTTGGATAGAACCGCCGGCAGCCTTGGAAAAGACCTCCGGAATCAACCGGCGGTGGAGGCCGAGCTCCGCAGCACGGTCGGCGGAGTTTACCTGGACCTCGGCGAATATGAAAAGGCCGAGACCATGCACCGCGCGGCGCTGGCGTTGCGAAAGGAAGTTTTTGGTTACGAGCACCCGGACGTCGCCGAATCGCTCGACGAGCTTGGCAACGCCCTTTACCGGCAAAGCAAGCTGACCGAAGCCGAAACCACGCATCGCGAGGCCCTGGCGCTGCGGAGAAAACTGCTTGGCAGCCGTCATCCCAAAGTGGCTGCCTCGCTCAACAATCTGGCCAACACACTCCGGGAGCAGGGCAGGCTGGCGGAGGCTGAAGCCATGTTCCGCGAGGCGCTGGTGTTGCGGAGAGAATTGCTGGGCAGTAACCACGCGGAAACCGCCGAGACGGTGGACAACCTGGGCGCAATCCTCTCGCTCCAGGACAAGTTTCAAGAGGCCGAGACGATGCAGCGCGAGGCGCTGGCGTTGGACAAACGGCTGCTCGGCAACGACCATCCCGACGTGGCCCTCTCGCTCAACAACCTGGCCGATACGCTCACGGCCGAAGGCAAGCTGGACGAGGCTGAGGCCAGGTCCCGCGAGGCGCTGGCGTTGCGACGGAAAGTGCTCGGCGCGGAACATCCCGACGTGGCTTTCTCGCTCTTCAATCTGGCCAATGTGCTCTTGCGGCAGGACAAGCTGGCGGATGCCGAGGCCGCCCATCGCGAGGCGCTGGCCATGCGGCGGAAATTGCTCGGCAACGACCATCTCGCCGTGGCTGGATCGCTCAATAACGTGGCTGCAGTGCTGATCGCCGAAGATAAGCTGGCCGAGG
This sequence comes from Verrucomicrobiota bacterium, assembly GCA_050011195.1. Classification (GTDB taxonomy): domain Bacteria; phylum Verrucomicrobiota; class Verrucomicrobiia; order Limisphaerales; family UBA8199; genus PALSA-1440. The sequence goes on from JBEKJO010000027.1 coordinate 23,938, forward strand.
CGGAAACCGCGCAGCGCGAGGCCCTGGCGATCCAACGCAAAGCTTTGGGCGGCGAGCATCAAGATATTGCCGGCTCGCTCGCCAATTTGGCTTACCTGCTCCAGCGCCGAGGCCAGTTGGCCGAGGCCGAGGCGACGCAGCGCGAGGCGCTGGCCATGCGGCGGAAGCTGCTGGGCAATGAGCATTCCGATGTGGCCGCCTCGCTTGCCGGCCTGGCCGACGTGCTCTACGACCAACACAAGCTGGCGGAGGCCGAAGCCTTGCAGCGGGAAGAGTTGGCGATGCGGCGAGAGTGGCTGTCAAAAACGTCTCCGCACCTGCCCGCCCTGGTCAACAACCTCGTTGATGCCTTTTTCCGCTTGACGCGCACCGTCCTGGCGGCGGAAGAGTTTGCCGAGGCCGAGCGGCTGGCGCGCGAGTGGCTGGCCCTTGGCGAAAAGGAATTGCCCGACGACTGGCAGACGTTCAATGCCCGCAGCATGCTGGGCAGCGGCCTGCTGGGGCAGAGGAAGTTCACCGAAGCCGAGCCGCCCCTGGTCTTCGGCTATGACGGAATGAACCGGCGGCAGGAAAAGGTCCCGCCTGAATACAAATTCCGCCTGCGGGAGAGTCTAGAGTGTTTGGTGCGCCTCTACCAGGCCACGGGCCGGCCTGACCAAGCTGCCGAATGGAAGAAGAAGCTCGCAAATTACAGCGCGTCTGAGCCCGACCAGAAGGCCAACGCCCCCAAACCGCAGCCGCCCTTGCCCGGCAGCCCTTAACGCCTTCTCCTGAAACCCCGGCCAGTATTGGAGTGTGGGGCGGGGGAGCGTAACGCGCTTTCTTGTCCCGCGACGCTCACCGCCTCCGCCCGGAAAACCTACGGTCCGGCAGAGGCCCGGCCCCGATAGAAGCCCTGCCGATTGGTCGCTGCGCTGGAATCGCTGACGGTCCAGGCGAAGTTCGTGGCGTAGGTGCTGGCAAACGGCTGCCAATTCTGGAGGTCATCACTGGTGTCAAGGAACTGGACCAGACCCGGCTCGGTCTCTACGGTCACGGAAACAGCGGCACTATTGTTGGCCTTGCTTAACTGGAGCGCAGGCTGGGGCAGCGTCGGCGGCGTTGCTCCCGCCACGACCCGGATATGGTCGAAGGCCATGAAATTGTTTCCGGGATCGTCCGCGTTGGACAGGAGCCACGCGGCATAGAGGTACCCCAAAATGAACCTCTGGTTGGCGGGAGCTATCGGTATTGGGCCGGGGGTGATACTCGTGCCATTCAGGGATGCGCTCCACAGATTGTTCGTAAAATCCATGTCAACCTCCAACCGGTGAAGGAATGAATTGGTAAATTGTGTGCCGAGGGAGTAACGGTAATCGCTTCCATTGGTCTCGTAGTAAACCCTGTTGTCGGTGTGGTCGAAAGTCAACGTAAACAGCAAAACATACGGCGAGGGGGTAGAGAAGAACCAACTGAAGTCATCGTTTGTGCCCTCGGTGGAAGGCTCAATGCGAAACAACACAGAAAAGGAAACGCAGGGGGTCTGTTGGGAAGCGGGATCAAAGGCGGTCGGATACGTTACCGGATGTCGTTCGAGCAGCGTGTCATTGCCGGGGCTGAGCGCCGTCAAACCCACGTACGCCTGCAACCCAAGTCCGGGCCAGAGGGGTTCCACCAGGCAGCCCTTGGTTGGATCATTAGACAACCACAGGTTTTGTCCAGCCAAAGGCAACCCCTGAGTGTAGCCCTCGCTCGGTTCAAAATCTATCGCCAGGATGTTCGTGAACGTGGCCGCGCCAGCATTCGACCAGACGGCGCCCGGGCAAATGAGGCAGCAGAACAGAGGGATCAGCGAGCTGTTCGTGGACCAGCGAACTCGAATCCAATGGCCGCACCCGGACCAAAATGGCTTCGGCTTGCCATTTTGGCATCCCGCTGCCCGGCAGTTTTGTAGTGCAGGAGGTTTCACCGGGGGGCCACAGTGAGCTTTGCTTCCCGCGCCGTCAAGCTCATATACCATAAAAATGAGCCTTCAGGATCAAACTTCCTGCAACCTTTCCCCCCGTTTCCCTCTGTATCCAGTGAAGTCCGAAACAACAACAACAAAAAGAAAGATAAACACAAATGAAACTGACAACTAAGCACCTGACCGCTCTCCTCGCGGCAATGACGGTGGTCGCCACCGGCTGCACCGCCACACTCAACCACGGCAAATTCAGCGACATCGCCTGTCCGCCCAAAGGGCCGGTCGGCGTCTCGGCCCGCGCCGAAAAGATGCCCCATCGAATCGGGTGGGGGACCTTCACGGTCTTCGCCATCCCGGTTGCGCCGGTGACCGTCAACGGCGAGCCTGACAAGGAACTGATGAACCAGTTCAAGGCCGCCGTCGAGCACTGCGGCTACCAGGCGAAGCTGGTCCAGGACCCGGGCGACGCCGCCGGTCTGCCCGTCCTCTCCTGCTCAGTCAAGAAGTTCAAATTCCGCAACTATACTTGGTTGTTCCCCCTGGTCTTCAACTGGGGGACCGTGACGGTCGAGGTGTCTGTCAAAGGCCCGGACGGCACTGCCCTCTGGTCCAAATCCTACAACGGCAAGGCCAGCGGCCTCTACAGCTTTAACTCGACGGTCAACAAAGCCTTGACCGTCATGCTCAACGAGATGATTGCCGACCTGGCCCGCACTGACTTCAAGGCGGCCACCGGGGCCAAAGCGCCGCCGGCAGCAAACGTCCCCCGGCCCGGAATTTAGCCTTTCCACCCGGCTTGGCAATGACCTCCCGGATTCGCAGGTGTTGCGGCGAGGCAATGGCCGAAGCAGGCAATGCTCAGCCCCTGAACCGTCCGAATGGCCGCGAGGTTCTGGAGTGCGGTGGCTGGCGGGGAACGGGGCTGACACCGCTCTGGACGGCCTGCGGAGGGTCGAAGCGAAAGCGGTGTGTGCCCTCACCCCTCACCCACCGCACTCCAAAACGCTGGCGTGCGGGCCGGGCCTGGCGCTGGCTTCAATCCTTCAGTGATAAACCGGAGCCAATAAATTGCCATGATTGGGAGAATCAGAACAACTTGTACTTGGTGGCGGCACAGAAATAGGCTTGCCATTCGGACCAGATTGCCTTCTACTGAACGCGTTATTTGGCTGGGCCGGCGCTCGGGCTGGGCGTTCCGGCACCGGGCAGGAGATTTGTTCAATCGGTGTTCGAGAAGGAATGGGGATGGGCAGCGGCACAAGCGCAGTGGCGGGGACAAGGTCTGGGGCAAGTTCCGGGCAGGGGAGGGCTGTTGTCTCCGTTTCCTCTGTTCCTTCCTGCCCCACCACTCCACCACTCCACCACTCCACCACTCCATTACTCCATTCCCCAGAAGATTCCCTGCAACCTTTCGCCGGCTTTTCCTCTGTATGGGGTGGAGGCCGGTGGCCTCCCCGCGAAAGCGGCGCAGCGGAAAGCAGTGAATATGCATAAAGATCGGAAGCTCTCTCTATGAGACCAGGCAGGAAGAAACAGTAAAACCAATTTTGCGCAGCTTCGGCTGCCGGGCTTCTGCACGGGGACCCCGTTCAATTGAAAGGGGACCGTGTGAAGGGCGCGACGGGGTCGTGCCCCTGGGATTTCCCGGCCGCCGAACACGCGCGCAAGGCAAAAGAAAGGCAACGAACTATGAGAATTGAAAGAAGTACAAGAATCGGAACAGAAAACACCAACAAAAACCAGAGCGCCAGCCCACCGGCCCACCGGGGGCGCACTAAAACCGCCTTACGGGCGGCAATGTGCCTGCTGGCGTGGCTTGGCGTCACCGGTGTTGGTTTTGCCCAAACCGTCGTCTGGTCGGAGAACTTTGACGACGGCAACGGAAACAACCGTTGGTATGCCGATGCTGGCATCTGGCAAATCGGCTCGCCAACCTTCGGTCCAGCTGCGAATTCCGCCGGGTGTCGTGCTCATTCGTGCCCAGATTGCGCGACGACTGGACTGACCGCCAATTATACTGGTGGTGCAAACTCAAGGCTGATTCGTATCCAGTCCTTTGCAGTTCCAGCAACCAACCAGTTTCCGCGTCTGCGTTTTTGGCATTGGTACAGCTTTGCTTGTGCCAATTGCTACGATACAAGCGGTTGCGATTATGGGGTCGTGGAGGTGAAAGGCACTAATGGAACATGGCAGGCCGTGTCTCCGGGATACTACGGCACTGGCGGCGATTGGACCTATGCCTCGGTGGATTTGAGCGGCTATGCCGGCCAGACGGTGCAAGTGGCTTTCCACATAGTCTATAACCAGACTGGCGGCTGCGAAAACACGGCGCCGGGATGGTATGTGGATGATATTGCGTTCGAGACAGGGACGCCCGTGTTTAACAATCCGGAAGGCTTTGAGGACGGAATTGGAGATTGGTATGCCGAAACCGGAACTTGGCAGGTGGGCGTGCCGACCAGTGGGCCGGGGGCGGCGCACAGTGGAACGAACTGTGCCGCTACCATCTTGAATGGCAATTACGCGGATGCGAATGGGTGGGCCGGTTCGCGACTGATTTCCGCGGCGTTCAGTGTTCCAGCAACACTGCTACGATTCAAGCGGTTGCGATTATGGGGTCGTGGAGGTTAAAGGCACTAATGGTATATGGCAGGCCGTGTCTCCGGGATATTATGGCACTGGGGGTGGTTGGACCTACGCGTCGGTGGATTTGAGCGCCTACGCCGGCCAGACGGTGCAGTTAGCGTTCCACCTCGTCTACGGGCAGAGTGGCTGCGAAAACACGGCGCCGGGATGGTATGTGGATGATATAGCACTAATTACCGGCACACCGGTGTTCAACAACCCGGAAAGCTTTGAGAACGGAATTGGGGACTGGTATGCGGAGACGGGAACCTGGCAGGTGGGCGTGCCGACCAGCGGGCCGGGGGCGGCGACCATCTTAAATGGCAATTACCCAGGTGGGGCCAATTCGCGTCTAGTGTCACCGAAATTAATCCTCCCCCCTGCCTTTAGTAGTCCAGCATTGCGTTTCTGGGAATGGTACAGCTTTGCTTGTGCCAACTGCTACGATACAAGCGGTTGCGATTATGGGGTCGTGGAGATTAAAGCAGGTACAAACTCGTGGACCGGACTCTATACAAATAGCGGAAGTGGTGGCGTATGGTCGTATCCCTATATACCTCTTACCGCCTATGGTGGCCAGACAGTACAGTTTGCTTTCCATATAGTCTATAACCAGACTGGCGGCTGCGAAAACACGGCCCCGGGCTGGTATGTAGATGACGTGTTCATTCAAAGCTTTAACCAGCCCTTTATCCTTACTTCACCTGCCAGCCAAACGAATTCTGTCGGGTCAAGTGCGACATTAAATGTCAGCGCCAGCGGTGATCTGCCTTTGGGTTATCAGTGGCGGTTTAACTCCAACTCCATAGCGGGCGCCACCAACACAACGTTAACGTTGACTAACGTGCAGCTTTCACAGGCGGGTTATTACGATGTGGTGGTGACGAACGATGCTGGTTCCGTCACGAGCACACCTGCCCTGCTTACCGTGATCATGGCTCTTACAGGGACCAATATAAACGATCCCGGAGAATACGGAAGCTTGACGAACTCCAGTGGCGTTTATACCGTGAGTGGTGCGGGAGAAGGCACAGATGGCACGGCGGATATTTTCTACTTCGCTTATCAGATACTGGCAGGAGATGCCCAAATCATCGCCCGGTTGACAGGTATGCGGGGCGGCGATTCGCAATTGGCCGAGGCCGGCATCATGATTCGCGAAACTCTTGATCCGGGAGCTAAACAGGTTTCATTCTCGGTGAACGAGAGCACCAACGCGATTTTCCGGCGGCGGCTGACTAATGATGACTTCACCATACAGAACAGCCTTCGAGGGACAAATTACCTTCAGGGGCCAAACTACATCTGGCTTCGATTAATGCGCATGGGGAACACGTTTGTGGCGCATTACTCAACCAACGGTCTGAACTGGCAATACATGTGGTTCACGACTGTGACCATGTCCAACCAGGTGCAGGTTGGGCTGGCAGTCACCGCTCATCACTACGGCGAAACTAACACTGCCAGCTTCGACAACGTGAGCCTGGGAAGCTTGACTACGCTTTCCGGCACATGGCCGTTGCCTGGACCGCAGATTCTGCTCGGCGGAGATGGAGCCACAGCAGCCGCGTTCCAGAGCGTCGGAGGCTTCAAGTTCCTTGTCGGCGGCGTGGTGGGGGACTATTACAGTATTAAGTGCTCCACTAATGTGGCGGCGAGCCTCGCTTCGTGGCCGTTACTTGGCACGGTGACGAATACTTATGGCGTGGTGCCTTTCGTCGATACGCAGGCACTGACCAACAAACGCATGTTCTATCGCGCGCAAAAGCTCGGCGGGCCGTAGCAGCGTCCTTTTTACGCCATTCCTTCGCGGTGAGGGGCATCGGGCCTGGAAAGCAGTTCCAGGCCCGACTGGTGTTGTGTGGACATGCAGCCGCGCTATTCCATAGCGTGTAGACGCCGACGGCAGTCGGCGCTGATTTTCAGTCCCGCAAGATGGCGCCGACTGCCGTCGGCGGCTACACCCTGTAGGTAGTTTGTGCGAGGTATGAGAATTCCGGGTTAGCAGATTGGGGAGGGGTGGCTGGGCTGCGGTTTATGGTGGCGAACTGGCCCAGGAGGCAGCGGTTAATACCACTTCCAGCTCGAAGATGCACTATTTCCTGTAAGGCAAGCAGGTACAGTAGTTTGCGCGATATTTGGACAGACCTTGGGGGCTACCGCCGGCACGAAGACTACTGCGGGCGGGGGAATAGCAGGTATTGGGAGGATCATCGGAGGGGCATCATGCCGACACCAGTGTTCCTGCCGCAAAACCTTGCCTTCGCGCCCCCCGGACGTAAGGGCGCAGGGGCGTCTTCTGCCGCTGCGCCGGTAGTCGTGTCGGGTTCGACGCTACCAGCAACGCTTCTGAGTGGCGCTCGCCGGAGCCGTGGTCTGGGCATTCCACGAGGCTGGGGGGTACTTATACTATTTCCATCACACTGTCAAGTAGAGAGTTATACCACTTTGCAATGGAACTCGGTAGGAATGAGTGGAAGCCCCCCGCCCCTGAACCCCCAGGCAAAGACGGACCCCTCTCCTCAGCCCTCTCCCCTTGAGAAGGGGAGAGGGTGGTCGCAGGCCGGGGGAGGGGAACATACCGATTGTTTCAGTGAAATGGTATGAGTGGGTCAAGATTTAGCTAAGCCGGTTGCGCGGCGGAGGGGGCGGCTCGACGATGGCGCAGGATGCGGCTAATCAGCATGATCCCGGCAATTCCGGCACAGGCCCAGCCGAACCAGTCGCCGTGTTGGTGGTAAAAGGTCGGGAGGCGCTTTTGGCCGGGGGCGAGCAAAGGGATTTGGGCGGTCAGGAAGCCGGGGCCATAGATGGCGCCGTGGTCGTCGCGAAAGACCTGGCGCAGGCGGCCCTGGGCGTCCACCCAGCCGGTGAGGCCGTTGTTGGAGCAGCGGATGAGGGGGAGAGCGTTTTCGACGGCACGGAAGAGGGCGGCGGCGGCATGCTGCCACTGGGCGGAGCCTTCGCCAAACCAGCCGTTGTTGGTGAGGTTCACGAGGAAATCGGTGTCGTCGTCAGCGGCTTCGCGGGCGAGGTGGGGGAAAATGTCCTCGAAGCAGATCAAAGGCGAGGTTTTCACATCTGGCTGCGTCAGGACGAAGGGGACGGGGCGGTCGCCGGGGGTGAAGCCGCCTTCGATAGGCGTGAACCATTTGACGAAGGGGAGCCAGCGCACCAGGGGAATGTATTCGCCGAAGACGACGAGGTTGCGCTTACGATAGCGGGCGACGAATTGGCCGTCCGGGTTGACGAGGAAGCTGGCGTTGTAGAACTCGTAGTTATCGGGGGCGGCGGGCGGCGCAGGCCGGCCAATGTCGTCGGAACCGAGGATGAGCCACACGCGATGCTGGCGGACGAGGTTGGTGATGGCGGGGTAGATATTGGTGTCCCAGCGGGCGTAGCTGGGGACGGCGGCTTCGGGCCATACGAGCAGGTCGGTCCGATTGGTCAGGGCCTGTTCGGAGAGGCGTATGAGGTCGCGGAAGCGCTCGCGGTCGCGGCTGGAGTCCCAGATCAGCGTTTGGGGAATGCTGGGTTGAATAAGGGTGACGTTCAGGGTGCGGTCGGGGGCGGAATCCCGCGCCAGTTGCCGGAAGCCGAAGTTGAAGAGGAGGGCGATAACCAGCACGGGGAGAATGATTTCGCCGACCCAAGCGGAACGCGTGGTCGGGCGCAGCACGACCATCAGGCCGGCGGAGAGCAGCGAAAGCGAGACCCAAACAACCAGGAACGACACGCCGTAGATGCCGGTGACGGAGGCGATCTGGATGAGGGGCACCATTCGATACTGGGACGCGCCCAGCAGGTTCCAGGGGAAGCCGGTGAAGAGCCGGACTACGAGCATTTCGAGGGCGACCCAGAGGGCGGCACCGTAAATGGCCCAGAGGGTGCGCCGGGTCCAGCTCCGGGCCAGGAGACCCACCGGGGACAGCAGCCAAACCCAAGTGGCGGGATAAAGGGCGAGGTAGGCGCTGAGGGAAAGCCAGCCGGCGGCCGGGCCAAGGGGGATCGAGTGCCAGCGGTAGGGAATCAAGAGGAGCCAGCAAAGGGAAGCGAGGTAATAGGCCAAGCCGGCGACGTAGCCGATGCGGAAGCTTTCTGCGCCGCTCCTGCCGAGGGCGGTCGCGAGCATCAGCGCGGGGGCGATCCATGCGAGGCCGGCGATGCCGATTTTGGGGAAGGAGGCGGCCAGCAGGAGTCCTGCGAGAGTGGCCGCGAGGTAACGGCTGCGCATGAATGGGCTGGCCCAGAAAGTTCTCACCGCGCCCAGCTTGCCGAGAAAGCGTCGAAAGGCAAGGTCGGGGAATTGGAGTGATGGAGTGATGGAGTGGCGGAGTATTGGAGTATTGGAGTATTGGAGTATTGGAGTGGTGGAGTGATGGAGTGATGGAGTGATGGAGTTTGGGAGCGAGTTCAGAATTGCGTCTCGTCAAAGGGGCGATTTATCGCGATATTGGCTTGTGCAGTTTTTGAGGAACACAAAGGTTGTGGGAGAGATGCACGCGTTTTTCCTGCGGCATTGGCAGCGGGCACTGCGCGTTCGGGGCCGGATTCGCTTCAGCGAAGAGGCGTTTCACCTGGTGCTGGCCGGAGGTGTGGGGGTGATCGGCGGGCTGGTGAACATCTTTTTCTACTACGCGACGGAGTCGGTAAGGCTGTTCTTCCTGCGGCGGCCGGGCGAGCTGGTCGAGGTGGCGGAGAAGATGGTCCCCTGGCAGCGGGTGCTGACGCCAACGTTGGGCGGGTTGTGCGCGGGGCTGGTGTTGCATTGGGGCCTGCGGATGGCGGGGCCGCTGCATTCGAGCAACCTGCTGGAGGTGGTCGTGGCGGGTGATGGGCGTTTGCCGCTGCGGAGCGGGATGGTGAAGTTCCTGTCATCGCTGGTCACCATCGGGTCGGGGGGATCCATCGGGCGGGAGGGCGGCATCGTGCAACTGGCGGCGACGCTGGCGTCCAAATGGGGCCAGCTCGCGAAATGGCAGCCGTATCGGCTGCGGCTGCTGGTGGGATGCGGGGCGGCGTCGGGGATTGCGGCGGCGTATAACGCGCCGATTTCCGGCGCGGTGTTTGCGGCGCTGATCGTGCTGGGCAACTTCTCGATGAGCCTGTTCGCCCCGCTGGTGTTCGCGTCGGTGGTGGCGACGATGGTATCGCGGAGCTTCTTCGGCATCCGGCCATGGTACACAGTGCCGCCGTTCGAGTTTACGAGCCTGACGCAATTGCCGTGGTTTGTGTGCCTGGGGATCGTGAGCGGCGGGATGGGGGCGGCGTTTATGAAGTTGCTGAACCGGACCGAGGCGGCCTTCAAGAAGGTGCCGGCGCCGATCTATGTCCGGCTGGCGCTGAGCGGGCTGATGGTGGGGCTTATCGCGATATGGTTTCCCGGCGTGTGGGGCAATGGCTACGTGGTCACGAACCGCATCCTGCGGGGCGAGTATGGCGCGCCGGCTTTCTCCGCCGGGGATATCGCGGACCTGGAATCGCTGGCCCATAGATTGAAGCAGCCGGCCGAGGACGACGGGGTCTCGAAGTATCTGGCGGCACAGATCGCGCCAGCCACCTTGAACCTGTTGTCAAATTATACTGGGAATGGGGACGTGAAGCTGCAGGAGGCGCTGGCAGCCGACCTGAATCGAGTCATCCAGGGCGGGCCGCTTTACGAGGCGCAGCGATTTAGGAACGTAACGTTGTCCGCGAAGACGATCCGGCTGCTCGAGCGCAAGCCGCAAGGGCTGGACCTGGCACGGTTGAATCGGAAGCTGCTGCTGGAAGCTTGCCCGCGGGAGATGTCCCGGACGCACTGGCGCGAGGCGGCGGCGGCGGGGTTGTTGGCGCTGGCGGGGTTGTTCGTGGCGAAGCTGGTAGCGACGCTGGCGACGGTTGGTTCGGGCGCAGTGGGCGGGGTGTTCACGCCCACGCTGTTTCTGGGAGCGGGGTTGGGGGCGACGTTTGCCTTGTCGCTGCAACAATTGGGTGCGGGAGAGGATTTGCCGATTGCGGCGTTCGCGGTGGTGGGCATGGGGAGCATGTTGGCGGCGACCACGCGCTCGCCGTTGCTGGCGATGATCATGGTCTTCGAGATCTCGCTGGACTATTCGTTGATGCCGCCGCTGATGCTGGCGTGCGTGGTGTCCATCCTGGTGGCGCGCCGGTTGCATCCGGCATCCATTTACACCGAGCCGCTGCGGCGCAAGGGGTTGATCGTGCCGCAGGAGGCCACGGCGTCGGAAGCGGCGGCGGAACGGACGGTCGGGGATATTATGCGGGCGCCGGTGCCGCCGGTGCGCGAGACGGCGACACTGCGGGAGATCGCCGACCGCTTTCTGACCGGGGCGAACAACTTCCTGCCGGTGGTGGATGCAAAGAACCAGTTAGTTGGTTTGGTGGCTTTGCATGATTTGAAAGAATACCTGGGGGCGGAAGAGGAATTCCGGGGGGTGATTGCGTACGACTTCATGCGGCCGCCACCGGCCTGCGTGACGCCCAATCAACGGCTGCTGGAGGTGCTGCCGGTGGTGCTGGCGAGCGAACAGCGCAATATTCCGGTGGTGAGCACGCTGAAGGAGAACCGCCTGGTCGGGGCGCTGCCTCGTGGGGAGGTGCTGGGGATATTTTCGGAAGCGATTGCCGCGAGCAGCAAGACGGAGGCGTAGTCATGGCCGATGGGCGACTGGCTCAGCACAGGAAAGCGAGGGCGGCGAGGGCTTCCGCCGCGAGCCAGATGACCAGCACGGCTTGCGTACGGGTGAGGCCGCGCCGGACCAACCGGTGGGAGAGATGGTTGGTGTCGCCTTGATAGAATGGCTGGCCGATGCGCCAGCGGAGGAAGACGACCCAAACCAAGTCCGCCAGCGGGATAGCGAGGACCAACAGCGGAAGCAACACTGCCCAGCGGCGCGGGTGCTGCGCGGTATAGAAATGCGGGAGAATGGCGAGCACCGCCAACAGGTAGCCGACGAGATGACTGCCGGCGTCACCGAGAAAGGCGCGGGCGCGGGGGAAATTGTAGGGCAAAAAGCCGAGCAGGGCGCCGAAGGTGAGGAAGGCGATGAGCGCGACCAGGTATTGGCCGTCCGCCGCGGCGATGAGGGCGAAATGGTAGGCCCCAATCGCGCCCAGGCCCGCGCAGAGGCCGTTCATGTTGTCCATGAAGTTGAAGGCGTTGATGACGGTGAGAATCCACAGGATGGTGATGGCGTAGCTGAAGATCAGACTGGGAACAAAGAGAGTAATGCGCGCACCGCTCGCAGCGACCAGGGCGGCGATCGCCAACTGGCCGGCGAACTTCGCGCCCGGGCGCAGCTCGCGCTTATCGTCCAGCCAACCGACCCACAACATGCCGAACGCGCCAAGGAAGATGCCGGCCAACTCGATTGCGCGGCGGCCCAGGCCATACTGAAGGAGAAAGGCAGAATTGGCATCCAGCAGTTCCAGACGACCGGTGCTGCGGGAAGTCGCAGCGGAGATGACGGAACCTTCTTCCGCAGGATGGCCGGCCCTCTGCCACCAAAGCACCAGGCAGGCCAGCAGCGTTGGAATCAGCAGGCCAGTCATGACCGCCAAACCGCCGGCCAACGGGATGGGCTGGTCGTGAATCTTGCGTTGGCCGGGATCATCGACCAGTCCGGTGCGAAGACACCATTTGCGCCAGAGCGGCAAGGCAGCCAGCACCGTGACGCAGGCGCTCACGATGGCCAACAGATAGACGTTGAACGGGAAGGTCACGCCAGGGAAGCTCCCAGTCGGATGTAGAGTTGGTGCAGGTTGTCCACCATGGGCTGGACGCCGAAGCGTGGTTGGACGAACTGTTGGCCGCGACGGCCCAGGCGTTGGCGCAAGGCCGGGTCCCGGGCCAGCCGAAGGAGGCGTTCGCGCAAGCCGGGCAAATCGCCTGGCCGCAACAAGAACCCGGTTTCATTCTCAAGACAGACCTCTCTGGCACCGTCGGCATCGTAAGCGACGACGGGCCGGGCGGCGGCCAGCGCCTGGGGCAGCGCGCGAGGCAGCCCCTCGCGCAGGGACAAGTGCACGAGGAGGTCCATGATGCCCACCAGTGGCGGCACGGCGGCTGGCGCGACGAGGCCGGTGAAAACCACATGCTTTTCAAGTCCGAGGGAGCGCACCTGGTCTTCGAAGCGCCCGCGCCAGGAGCCGTCACCGACGAACAGCAATTTAATCTGGGGACAAAGGCGCACCAGCCCGGGCGCGACGGCCAGCAGGTCGCTGTGTCCCTTGAGCTTAAAGAGACGGGCGATTTTGCCGATGACGATGTCGTCCGGCGCGAGGCCGAGCCGGGCGCGGAGGTTGAGGTCGTTAGTCGAGGAGAGGAACGGTTCCAGCGGGAAGCCGCTGAAGATGGTCGTGTACTGGTCCGGGCGTCCGATGCCGGCGGCCAGGTATTGCTGTTTCATGGCTTCGGCCACAACGACGAAATGGGTGGTAACCCGGGCGGCAACGCGTTCCGCCGAGCGAAAAAGTGAGTTGGCCAAGGGACCTTGAAAGGGGCCGAAAGATGGCCCGTGAATGGTATGCAGGATGATCGGCACGCCGGCACGGGCGGCAGCGAGCCGGCCCAGAATGCCGGCCTTGCCGCTGTGGGTGTGGACGATGTCGGGCTGGCGCGCGCGAAACAATTCGGTGAGCTTTTTCCAGGCTAGAAAGTCTTGCCAGGGGTTGATCGGGCGGACCAACTCAGGCACGAGGGTGAGCAGGACCGGGCAGCCGGCGAATAGGGATTCCAGCGAGCCTTCCGGCCCGAGGGTTGGGCCGGCCACCAGAGTGACGTCCAGTCCCGGTTTCTCGCGCAGGCCCAGCACGGAGGCAACGGTGTTTTCCTGGGCCCCCCCCACGATCAAGCGTGTGATGACGTGTATGACCCGCATCCGGTGCGGTCAACGCGAGCCGGACTTCAGTTGCTTAAGGCGCTCGCTGACGAATTTGGCTTCGGCGGTGTTGGTCTGAGCATTGACCAGGTAGAGTTGGTAGTTCCGGACCGCGGCGTTGGTGTCCTTTTTCCGCCAGGCGATTTCGGCCAGGCCGTAGTAGATTTGGAAAGCGGTCGGGAAGGCCTTTTGCAGGAGTTCGTAGTCGCGCTGCGCGGCCTCCAGTTTGTTGGCGCGCAGGCAGGCGATGGCGCGGTTGAGCAGCGCGGAGTAGTTGTTGGTGTCTATAGCCAGCGCCTGGGTGAGCGGGGGAATGGCCTGGTCGAAGGCGCCGATCTGGATGCAAGCGAAGCCCTTGTTGACGAGGGCATTCATGTTGGTCGGCGCGAGGTTGAGCTCCTGTTTGATAGTGGTGAGCGCATTGGAGTAACGTCCATACTTCATATACACCTGCGTCGCGGTGGCCAGCAAAGCCGCATCGCCGGGATACTGCGCCACCGCCGCTTGCACGGCCGCCTCTGCGCCTTTGAGGTCGTTCTGGGCCAGGTGGGCAGAGGTTTCGACGAAAAGGAACTCAGTTCGGTTGGTGCGGGTGGCCTCGAGCAGGCTGGGTTGGGCGCGGATTTGATCCACGAGCTTGAGCGCCTCGCCAGGCAGGCCGGTGACGACACACAGTTGGGAAAGCCAGATGCGGGCGACGAGGTTCTCGGGGGCTAGTGTTTTGACGCGGTCAAACTGCGCTGCCGCCTGGCGGTAGAGGTTGTTGCGCACGAACACTCGACCCTGTTCGTAACAGAAATTCGGTTCGTCGAACGGCCCGTTGTCACCCATGATCTGGTCCCAATTCCGGTATTTGCCGAACTCATCTTCAACCGATTTGGAGACCTGCACCGAACTTCTGCGCCCGGCTCGGAGGTTTCTATTGCACTGCAGGTTGACCTGCGCCACGAGGTTGTCGGGATTCAACTCCAGGGCGCGCTCGAAATGCGCGGCGGCGTTGGTCAACTGGCCGTCTTTCTGCATCTCGACTGCCCAATAGTCGAGCGCGCGGGAGTAAAACGCTGCCAGAACGGCGGCATCGTGGTTGGACTCCCTGGTGAGATGGGCGTCTTCTAACAGGCTATCCATCAGTCCGGGTTGCTTGTCTGGACTCGGAGGTTCGACAACCGCCACAAGGGGTTGAAGGGCCTGGGAGTCGGTCTTCGCCCAAAAGGCCTCGTTCTCAGCAACCAAGTCTTTGTTTGGCGGCGGCGCGAAAAGGGCGTTGGTCGGATACGGATTAAGCTTGTAAACCAAGCCATGCGGCTCCGGGCAGAAGAACTCGAAGTAATAGCCGAAGCTCGGGTGGAGATAGTAGAGGCTGTTGGTCTGCGCCAGGCGGGAGACCAACTGGACCAGCAGGAAGGGTTCGGCGTGTTGCAAGCTTCCCTTGGGAGGGTTGCTTTCCCAAAGTCGCGGGTGGTTCTTCTTCAGGAACCGGTGGTAGTCGGGAAAGACCAGCGAGGCGGTCTCCAGAAACAGGTACGCTTTACCCTTGCCGGTTTGGGCGGCGTAGGCCTGGAGCAGCAACGAGCGGCGGGGGTCGTCACTGAGCAGGACGGCGCGTTGGGGTGGAAGAGACTGTGCCAGCAAGGCAGCGTATTGCTTGAGCATGGGGCCATTCGTCGTGCGAATCTGAGGCAGGTTTCTGTAAACCAGCAGCCACGGCGCCAGCAACAGAAGCAGCCAGATGATGGCGGTGATGGCGCTGTTGATCAGGCGCACATGAGGCGGCAGGCGGCGGGGGCGATCGGATCTTCCGCTGAACAAGAGCAGGAAATACCCGCTGCAATAGCCCACGGTGAGCGCGCCCAGGTAATAGAAGGTCAGGAAAGGAGAGCCGAAGCCTTTGTTGCGGGGGCTGAACGGCGGGTCGAGGGCCACCCAAATGCAGGCGATAAGAAAAAGGCCGTGCACCACATGGAACATAAAGGTGGCCAGTGTGATCCCCAATTTGCTGGTGTCGCCAAAGTAGGAGGCCCAACGAATGCCGATGATGAAGACCGGCAAAACCGAAGTTAGCGCCAGCAACGCCAACGTCTGCCTGCCGTACTTGTAAAACAACATGAGAATGTTCCTTTGCGCATTCAGGTTCGCTTTCAAAGCGGGCCAGAACGGTATGGAAGAGGCATCGGTCGCACCTTGCAAAAGGGGGAGCAGCAGGTAGAGCGACAAACCGGCCAGGCCGCATAGCGACATCCGCGCCAGGAAGCCCAGGTTGAAAAAGCTGAGACCTTTAATCCAGACCAGCGCCACCACAAACGCCGGCAGAAAACCAATCATCGCCCAGTTGTTCGTTATCGCCACCCCGCAAACGAAGGAGGCACGCATCAACCAGGATTCGCGCTCCTTAATGCGGAACTCCAGCAGGCAACGAACCACGTAGGCGAACAGCAGCAGGTCGAGCATTTCACAGCCCGTGCCCCAGGGCGGCGGCGGAGAGGAGACGGTCGTGGCGTGCTCCCAGAAGGTCAGTTGCAAGCCGCATACCAGCGCCGCCAGGACCGGCGGCAACCAGGCAGCGGGGATCGAGAGAAGCCCGGATCTGCCGGCTTCCTGCTGGCGCTGGTCGTGGGTGCGGTCGTGCGGCAGCAATGCCACCGAGCGGACTAACAACGCCAAAGACAGAGTTGCGCAAACGGCGGCGAAGGAATTGAGCGCCAGCGGAATCGTTTGGGCCGGCAGCCAGCGGAAAGGGCAGGTGACCAGCCAAAAAACCGGGCCGTACAACTCCGGCTGCCAGGTCCAGCCGGACACCCTGGCTACCTGCAGAAGACTGCTCAACGACACCCAACGATTGAGCGTCACGAGGTAAACGGCCAACGCGGCTGCCGCTACCAGCCAAGGCAGTAATGCGGGGACGAACTTGTTCTCCGGACTGACTTCACGTTCCGTTGTCATGCGGCGGGTCAAAGTTGAATCTATGGTCACAGAGTTGGCAAGCTTAGTTTCGGTCCGGCCGCCGCCAAGTTGCAGCGTATATCCGCCACGCATTCCACATGCCGGGTATTCGGAAACATGTCCAACGGGACTACTTGCGCCAATTGAAAGACATCTTCGGCGCACAAAACGTTCAAGTCGCGCGCCATGGTCGCCGGGTGGCAGGAGACGTAGATGACTTGCGAGGGCCGCGCCCGGTGCAGCAAGTGCAACGTCTCCGGCTGGCAGCCCTTGCGCGGGGGGTCGAGCAGGACGGTTGTCGCCCGGGCGGTGGAGCGCGACAAGAGCGCCGGGAGCAGTTCCTCCGCGGCCCCGGCTACGAACTCGCCGTTGGTACGTGAGCGGGCCGCGGCGTTCCGACGCGCAGCCTGGATCGCCAACCGGTCCAATTCCACGCCGACAAAGGATTCGACCAGGTCACCGAGCTCAATGCTGAAAAACCCGACGCCGCAATAAACATCCAGCAGATGGCGGGTCCCGGCTTCTCGTAAGCGGTCACGCACGATTTGCACCAGTCGCGGCAGGAGGAAAAAGTTGTTCTGGAAGAAAGAGTCCGGCGGCACTTCCCAGCCGTCGGGGGGAATGCGCAGGACCACCTTGATTCCGCCCTTGGGCGGCGGGTGGGCGCGGACATAATGGATCTGGTCGTTAAGGGCTGGCTCGGCGATTTTGCATTCTTCGAGATCCAACACCAAGCGGCTGTCGGCGCGGATAAAGCCGATGTTCAAACCCTGTTTGAACTTGTCCCATTGGCTGCGGATCATGATGCGGTTTCGATAGGCGTAGGGCTGGGGGCAGGGGATCACTGGCGTGATAAGCCCGAGATCAAACCGGCCAATGCGCTGGAACAGATCGCCGATCTGCTTATGCTTGAGGCGGAGTTGGGCGGGGTAGGCCAGGTGCTGATACTGGCAGCCACCGCACTGGCCGAAGTAGCGGCAGAGCGGTTCGACCCGCTCGGGAGAAGGTGCGGTCACACGGAGAAGCCTGGCCCGCGCGAACCGCTTCTTCACCTCCGTAATCTCCGCTTCCACTGCTTCCCCCAACGCTACAAACGGGACAAAGACAACGAAATCCTCGACGCGGGCCACCCCTTCGCCCCCGAAGGCGATGTCGCCAATCGTCAAAGTCAACCTGTCGCCCAGAGCCAGACTCACGCCCAGGAAAGTAGAAAGTCCGGCAGGCAGGCAAAAGGACTTTCTGGTGACGAAGGTGGCGGCATTGTCCTCGGCGGTCGGGGGAGGGTTATCCTTCGTACTTGGTCATTTTATAATGGCCGCTCTCGTTCTGCTCGACTAACCCCTGGTCCACCAGTGAAGCCAGCGGCGCGTCCGCCCAATGCGGGTTCTCCTCAAAGACGGTGCGTTTCAGCGCCTTGCGCGCAATCTCCCTTCGCGCGACATAATCGTCCGGACTGCCCTTGAGAAAATTCATAATTGCAAATTCCTCATAACTCATAACTTGTCTTTTGTTAGGCGCGCCGATACGCACCGACATTGGCGACCTCGCACGGCGCAAGGCAACAACTCGACAACTCTACTTGCGCCCGGACTCCAGCGCAAGAAAACCCCCGCAGCCGGGACCTGCATCCCGCGCTACGGGGGCTGACGTAAGATGCCGTAAAGCAACTCAGTTACTTGGCCAATTCGATCTTCGAGGCGGTGAACTCGTTCTTGCCCTCGACTTTCTTGACCGTGCCGGTGGCCGTGACCTTTTTGGCTTCCTTGCACACGTTCTCGTGGAAGGCTTTGCTCACGTCGTTTTCGACCAGGTAATAGTTAACGGTTTTCCCGTTCTTGTTTTCCACCTGGATGACGGTTTGGCATTTGTCGCCTTGCTTGAGCAGGCACTTGGCACACTTGGCTTCGCCGGTAATGGTTTTTTCCTTATCGGCGGCCAATGTCGGAGTGGCAATCGCCAGCAACAGAAGGCCCGCAACGGCTGTGAATAGTAACGTTTTCTTCATAGGTAGTTTATTGTGCTTTGTTGGGTTAACACCAACGGATATGAGACAAGGTGGCCCTGGTTCCGTTCAAACAGGAATGGAGCATTCCGAATGCGAATGGCCGGGAGGCATCAAGCCAAACCCCGGAACCCAACACCAACCGCGTTGTCGGCGAATCAGCTTGAGAGCGCGCCTTCGGCGGCGGCCTTCTGCGAGAAGACCAGACGGTCGTTATCCACGGTCACGAGGATGGGTTCGCCTTCGTGGAAGATGCCGCGGAGGATTTCTTCGGCCAAAGGATCTTCCAGGGAACGCTCGACGGCGCGGCGCATGGGGCGCGCGCCATAGAGCGGGTCGTATCCCTTGCTCACCAGGAGGTCCTTGGCCTTGTCATCGAGCTGAAGTATGATGTTTCTGGCCTTAAGCCGTTGCATGACCTTGGTGATTTCCAAACCGAGGATTTCAATCAGATCCGGCTTGGTGAGCGCGCGGAAGACGATGATGTCGTCCAGACGATTCAGGAACTCCGGCCGGAACGTCTTCTTGGCTTCGTCCATGATCTTGTCGCGCATTTTCTCGTAGCTGTTCTCGTCGGTGATCGGCGAGAAGCCGAGTGTCGATTGCTTTCGAATGGTGTCGGAGCCGACGTTCGAGGTCATCAGGATGATGGTGTTGCGGAAATTGACGACGCGGCCAACGTTGTCGGTCAACTTGCCTTCCTCGAGGATCTGCAAAAGCATGTTCCACACGTCCGGGTGCGCCTTTTCGATCTCGTCGAAGAGCACGACCGAATAGGGCTTGCGGCGCACCTGCTCGGTAAGCTGGCCCCCTTCTTCGTAGCCCACGTAGCCGGGCGGGGACCCGATCAGGCGGGAAACATTGAATTTCTCCATGTACTCGCTCATGTCGAGCTGGATGAGGGCCTTGGAGTCGCCAAATAACTGCTCGGCCAGCGTCTTGGCGAGCAGAGTCTTGCCGACACCGGTGGGGCCCAGCAGCGCAAAGGTGCCGATGGGGCGGCGCGGGTCTTTGAGGTCGGCGCGGGAGCGCCGCAGGGCTTTACACAGGGACGAGACGGCTTCGTGCTGGCCGATGACCACCTTGCTCATCTCGGTTTCGACCTGGAGCAACCGCTGCATCTCACCTTGCTCCATACGTTGCAAGGGGATGCCGGTCCATTTAGAGACCACATGCAGGATGTCTTCCTCGTTCACCTTGACGCGCTTTTCTTCACGGGTGACGCGCCACTCCTTCAAAACCGCTTCAAGCCTTTCCTTGGCCTGTTTCTCTTTGTCGCGCATGGACGCCGCGCCTTCGAAATCCTGGTTCTTGATCGCCCGTTCCTTCTTGGCCTTGATCTCCTCAATGTCGGCTTCAAGCCCTTTGACCTCCGGCGGCCGGGTCATGGTGCCGATACGCGCCCTTGAGCCGGCTTCGTCCATCACGTCGATGGCTTTGTCCGGCAGGTACCGATCAGTGATGTAACGGTCCGAGAGTCGGACCGAAGCCTCGATGGCTTTGTCCGTGAACTCCGCCTTGTGATGCTCTTCGTATTTCGGGCGGAGGCCCTTGAGGATCAGAATCGCTTCATCGATCGACGGGGCTTCGACTTTGACGGCCTGGAAGCGCCGCTCCAACGCCGCGTCCTTCTCGATGTACTTGCGATACTCGTTGAGCGTGGTGGCGCCGATGCACTGGAGTTCGCCGCGGCTCAGAGCGGGTTTGATAATGTTCGAGGCGTCCATCGTGCCTTCGGCGGAGCCGGCGCCGACGATTGTGTGCAACTCGTCAATGAACAAAATGATGTTCTTGGAGCGGCGAATCTCGTCCATGACGGCTTTGATGCGCTCTTCGAACTGGCCACGATACTTGGTGCCGGCGACCATTAAGGCCAGGTCGAGGGTGATCACGCGCCGGTCGCGGAGGAGTTCCGGGACGTTGCCCGACGCGATTTCTTGCGCCAAACCCTCAACGATGGCGGTCTTGCCGACGCCGGCCTCACCCAAAAGCACCGGATTGTTCTTGGTGCGGCGACACAGGATCTGAATTACACGCTCAATTTCGCTCTTGCGCCCGATGACAGGGTCCATCTCCCCTTTGCGGGCGATCTCGGTCAGATCGCGGCCAAAGGCCTTCAGCGCGGGGGTTTTGATTTCGCCTTTCTTCTCGGGGGCCGGTTTCTCCGGGGCCTCGCCCGGGGCTGATTCATCTTGCGCGGCGAAATTGGGATCGAGTTCTTTCAGGATTTCCTGCCGGGTCTGTTCAATATCGACATCCAGGTTCTTGAGGACGCGCGCGGCCACACCATCGCCCTCGCGCAGCAGACCCAGCAGGATGTGCTCCGTGCCGACGTAGGTGTGGTTGAGGGCCTTGGCTTCTTTTTGAGCCAGTGCCAGGACTTTCTTCACCCGTGGCGTGTACGGAATGTTGCCCATCATCTTCTGATCGGGTCCAGTGCCAACCTGCTTCTCCACTTCCAGGCGGACAGTCTCCAGGTCGAGGCCCAGTTTCTGAAGGACATTAACGGCGACACCCTGACCCAACTTGATGAGTCCGAGCAAAAGGTGTTCCGTGCCGACAAAGTTGTGGTTGAAACGGTCGGCTTCTTTGCGCGCCAGCGCGAGCACCTGCTGCGCCCGCGGAGTAAAATTGTTCATGGCTTCCTGATCGCTCATACTTCAAAGTGCAATTACTTGGCCGGTTTGTCCAATCCGGCACCCGGCGATGCCGCCGGCGGGACGACGGGGCGGCTGACCGGCCGCAAGCGCTCGCGCACCATATCGGCACGGAGCAAGTCTCGTTCCTCGGCCGAAAGCTTCTCTGAATGCTGCTTCTGCAAGTGGGCCGGTTGTGTCAACATGAACAACTCATCCACCAGGGACCGGTCCACGCCAGGGAACGATCCCAAATCCACCCCCAGGCGCATCAGCGATAGCAGATTCATCGTCTCTTTCGAAGAGATGCTGTGGGCATTGGCCAGAATTCCGTACGCGCGCCCGATGTGGTTATAGACCATTTTGGGCTTCTTCTCCAAAAGGGTCCCCCGCGCGTTTTCCTCGTGCTCGATAAGCTGGGCCAGGACCTTCTCCAACCGCTCGACAATAGCCCCCTCGGATTCGCCCAAGGTCATCTGGTTGGACACCTGGAAGACGTTGCCCAACGCCTCGGTGCCCTCGCCATAGAGGCCACGGACGGCCAAGCCGAGTTTATTGACCGACTGAATGATGGGGTTAATCTGTTCGGCCAGGACCAGCCCGGGCAGGTGAAGCATGGCGCTGACCCGGATGCCCGTGCCGAGGTTGGTCGGACAAGCCGTCAAGTAGCCGAGTTCGGGACTAAAGGCATAATTCAGCGTTTTCTCCAAGGTGGAATCCGCCTGGTCAATCGTCGCCCAGGCCTGCCGAAGTTGCAGGCCGGGGCGCAGGGCCTGCATGCGCAGATGATCCTCCTCGTTGATCATGAAGCAAAGCGTTTCCTCCCGATTCAACACCAATCCGCTGCCCGCGCTCTTGGCGGCATGCTCCCGGCTGATGAGATGGCGTTCAACGAGGATCTGCTTGTCCAGGGAGGACAGGCCATCCATCGTCCCGGAGAAGGCGCCCTTCATTTCGGGCAGGGCTTCTATGGTGGGCCGAATCATTTCCAGCACGCGAACCCGTTCGGGCTTCTTGGCCCAGCCGGGGAAGGCGGCGTCCTTGAGGTTGCGCGCCAGGCGGACGCGGCTGGACATAACGATCCGGTCGTGCGGCCCTTTGCGCCGCGCGCTCTCGGCCGGGGGGATAAGAAAGACGTGAAGTTCCATGAGGGTCACCTCGCTGTGGGAGTGGTTCCCCGAGAGGTGGTTTGCTTGATTTCGTCCCGCAATACGGCGGCCTTCTCGAAGTCTTCCTGCTCGATGGCTTTGTTCAGCTTCTTCTGGAGGAGCAGGAGGCGGTCGCACAAATCGCGGTTCTGGCGTAAAGATTCGGGAACTTTGCCTGCATGCCGCGTCCCTTTGTGCATGGTCTTGAGCAAGCCTTCGAGGGGCTCGGCGAAGGTCTGGTAACATTCCGGGCAGCCCAGCCGGCCCGCCTTCTTGAAATCCGCCTGGGTGAAGCCGCAGGCGGGGCACTTCAGGCCTGTGACGCCGCCGGCCTGTTCAATTTCCTGCGAGGCCCCCAGGCCGAGCAGCAGGTCCGCTAACGAGAATCCAGTAGGGTCGTTTACGCCCTTGGTCTTGGCGCATTCCTCGCAGAGGTCCACCTTCTGCATTTTGTCCCCGGCGATCTGGGTCAAATGAACCGTTGCTTCCTTTTCCTTGCAGATGCAGCACAACATAAATTCGCTAACCGTATATCGGCTCGCCGGAGGCTTTAGTCAAGGCATGGTATTGGGCCACCAGGTTCTCCGTAACCGGCCCCGGCTTCCCGGTGCCGATGACCCGCCCGTCAATCTTCACCACGGGCGCCAACTCGGCGGCGGTGCCGGTCAAAAAACACTCGTCCGCATTGAATAAATCGTAGCGGGTCAGGTTCGGTTCGCTCACCTTCAAGCCGGCTTCCGCGGCCAGCTCCATGACCACCCGCCGCGTAATCCCGTACAACGCCCCCGCGGAAAGCGGCGGCGTGAACAAGTGCCCGTCCTTGACGATGAACAGATTGTCGCCGGTGCACTCCGCCACGAACCCCTCGGCGTTCAACATGATCGCCTCCTCGCAGCCCGCATTGTTCGCCTCGATCTTGGCCAGAATGTTGTTCAGGTAGTTCAACGACTTGATGGCCGGGTTCAGCGCGCTGTGCAGATTGCGCGTCGTCGGCACGGTGATAATGTCCATCCCGCGCTTATAAATCTCCTCCGCGTAAAGCTGAATCTTCCCGGCAATAATGATCACCGACGGACTCTTGCAACGGCTGGGATTCAGGCCCAGCGTTCCAGGCCCGCGCGTCACCACCAGCCGGACATAACCATCGCGAATCTTGTTCCGGCGGTAAGTCTCGACCACCGCCGCCATGACTTCCTGATGGGTCATCGGAATCTTCAGCAGAATGGACTTCGCCGAACAAAACAACCGGTCAATGTGCTCCTTCAATTTGAATACCCGGCCATTGTACGCGCGAATCCCCTCGTAAATGCCGTCTCCATACAACAGCCCGTGGTCGAAGACTGAAATCCTGGCGTGCCGTTCGTCGCAGTATTTTCCGTCGATATAGATTTTCATGCCTAAAGTCCACACCAGCCTACGTAAAAAATGCCGCTAAAGCAACCCGGGATTCGCCGGCGGCTTTGGGGGGGGGCGCATCCTGACACTGCCCCCGGACCGCGAGCCGTCCGCGGCTCGCAGCGCGTTGGAATGTGAGAGAGCTTCGAGCATTGTTTCGCGTTCGTGGCTGCTGCGAGCCGCGGACGGCTCGCGGTCCGTCACCGTTGGGCGTTCTCACTCCTTGGTGGCAGTATCGAGATGCGCCCGTTTTGAGGGTTGCAGTCCCCCCGTTGCCCGGCCCTCATTTTTCGATATATTTGCGTGACAGCCGCGGCCAGGTGACTATATTTCCTCGCCCTTGGACGACCCTATCGTCTAGCGGTTAGGACACCGCCCTTTCACGGCGGCGGCACGGGTTCGAGTCCCGTTAGGGTCGCCACCTGCATGAATGTTCCCCCGCGCGTCCTTGACGAGGAACACCCTCCCGTGTTTCCAACCGGAAGGGCGGCCCGTTATCGGGCCGCCCTTTCCCATTGCACTAATAATGTCTCAAGAGGCTAAACACCTCGGACCGCAGTTGGTCTCGAAATACTTCAAAATAAGGCTTGCCAAAGGGCGGCGGGTTGCCGTATAAACAATGGCGCCGGGCTATGATAGTTTTAGTTTCAGTTCAGTTGGCCGACGCGGTTGTTAACGGGATGGCTTGCCTCTCGATTGGCCTCGTCGGGTATCTCTTCTGCCTGCGCTTTCGGGAAAGGCGCGAGCAGAAGAAAGTGCAACGGGAGCGTGATCGCGACCGCCGAAAGCATTGGGGTTACATTTGAGCATTGAAAGGCGCGCCGTTGCCACTCTGGCGCGGGTTTGCAGGACTTGCCGTGCCTGAGTTCAGCCAGGCACGCGGAATGTCCTGCTGAGTGGATGCCGCTGCCGTCGTTCTTTTGTCCGGGTGGCGTACAGCCTTTGCCTCCCCTGGGGTTCCCCATCCCCAAACCTGCCAAGGCGTAAGCTGCCCGGACTGCCTTTCAGCTTTTCCAATCGAACGCGCGCTTCTTCACAGCATAGAGGTAACCGACGAACAGGATGGCCAGGAAAGAGACCATCGCGCCGAGAATCACCCCGCCGTTTTCCTTGAGCATTTCCCTGTAAATGACCGCCCAGGGATAGAGAAAGACCACTTCGATATCGAAGAGAATGAAGAGCATCGCGACGAGATAGAACTTCACCGAAAGCCGCGCGCTGCCTTCGCCCACCGGCACCATCCCGCATTCGTAAGGGGTGTCCTTGACCGGCGGGCGCTGGCCCCGTTTGCCCAGGACCACCGACATTACCAACATGCCGAACGAAAACACCACCGCCAGCACCCCGAGCATCAACACCGGGAGATACTGCGTCAGTTGCAATTCTTCCATGGGGCGAATCTAAGGTTCCCCCGCGCGTTGGCAAGTTGAATCCCCAACGCGGCAAGATTCGCCCTTTATCCGGACCGCGAGCCGTCCCCGGCTCGCAGCGCGTTGGAAGGTGCAAGAGCTTCGACCGTCATTTCGCGTCCGTGGCTGCTGCGAGCCGGGGACGGCTCGCGGTCCGGGGACAGTATCCCGCTGCGCGTTTCCTGCCGCTCTTTTCGCCGTGCATTTTTCCCGCCGCCGTGCTAAATTGGCGCGCAAATGTATCCTCCGGTCGTTACCAAAGATCCGACTGCGGTCGAGGTCGAGGTGCAAGCCGCCTGCCGGGCGATGTTTCCCGAGGCCGATCCCATGTTCGTGCCGCGGGTTTTCGGCTGGGCGATCGAGTGTTTCACGGGCAACTACCGGGATTATCAGGCGGTGGATGCCCGCTACCATGATTTTGAGCACACGCTGCAAGGCACACTCTGCCTGGGGCGGCTGCTGCGCGGACGGCACGCAGCGGGGGCCCAGCCGCAACTCTCCCAGCGCATGTTTCAACTCGCTCTGGCGGCGGTCCTGCTCCATGACACCGGCTATCTGAAAAGGCGCGACGACACCGAAGGCACCGGCGCAAAATACACCGTCATTCATGTTAAGCGCAGCGCGGACTTCGCCG
The DNA here is from genome assembly GCA_050011195.1 of Verrucomicrobiota bacterium. GTDB lineage: Bacteria > Verrucomicrobiota > Verrucomicrobiia > Limisphaerales > UBA8199 > PALSA-1440. The sequence goes on from JBEKJO010000027.1 coordinate 49,554, forward strand.
CGCAACTGCTGCAAGAGAAAGGCTTCAGTGCCGGCGACATCAAGGCCGTGCAAAACATGATCTCCTGCACCGGTATCAACGCGGCGCTCAGTGCCATTCCTTTCCAGAGCGAAATGGAGAAGGTGGCCGGCTTCGCCCTGGGCACCGCTGATTTGCTGGGCCAAATGGCCGCGGAGGATTATGTGGATAAACTCCCGGTTCTCTATGCCGAGTTTGCGGAGGCCGCCCGCTACTCCAAAGATCGAACCCATTTCGTCGCCCTGTTCACCAGCGCGGACGATCTAATGTGGAAGACCCCGACTTTCTGGGAGAAACTGGTCCGCGTGAAACTGGACCGGGATTTCGGGGGTCTGCACCGCTTTTTGAACGACCCGTATCCTTCCGGCCCCAATGCCTATGTCCAACGCATCGAGGCCAACCTCGAACGCCTGCGCCAGCGCTTAACGCCGGTCACCTGACGGTGTGTCTCAACACTACCCCCGGACCGCGAGCCGTCCCCGGCTCGCAGCACATTCGACCGTGTAGGCAGCGGGCCAGAAGTTCAATCGCCGTTTCGCATTGGTGGCCGCTGCGAGCCGGGGACGGCTCGCGGTCCGTGACTGTTGGGCGTCCTCACTCTTTGGTGGCAGTGTGCGGATGCGCCCCGGTGCGCTTCAGGGTTGTTTCGGTCCGGCGCAACAGGCAAAACTCCAGCCGCATCGCGTGACCTATAACCGGCATCGCACTATGAAAACGTCCAACTTAACCCAAGCCGCCGCCCCCGCCATTTTCGCCGCGGCCATCGCCGTGACGGCGGCCCCGGCCGCCGCCGCCGAGCCGGAGTTCAACGGCCAACACTACCGTGGCCGCGGCGATGTCGAATACCTGCGGTTATTGGACACCGCGCGCCGCATGTTCGAGCCGGACCCCGAACTGCAAAACCTCGCCATGCTCTACGAGCCCAAATGGGACGGCCTCGTTGAAGGGCCGACTTGGGACGCGTGGTGGATTCAGAACTCCTACGGCACCACCTACAGCATCCTGCCGCTCCTGCGCGAGCCTTTCGTCACCTTCCTCCAGCATTCGCAGGACCTGTGGTTCGACCAGATGGGCGATGGCCACCGCACCGGCGCCGCGCCGCCCCTCGACTGGGTCGCTCCCGACGGCTGTCTTTGCGATGCCGCGCGGCCCGGCTGGATCGTCTATAGGCAAGGGGATGGCCGCATCGGCATTCACGATTGGGGCCTGGAATTCACCGCCGCGGGCATCCTCCTGCAATCGGAACTGCTGCTCATCGGCCGCGACCCCGGCGCCCTGGCCCATTATCTCCCCCGGCTGGAGCGCAGCGCCAACTTCATTGAGACCCGGCGCGACCCGACCAACAACCTCTTCCGCGCCGGCCCTGCCGGCAATCTGCTCGCCCCCAGCTACGCCGGCTGGCGCCGCCCCGACGGCTCCTATGGCCAAGCCTACCTCGCGGGCTTGTCCATCACCTACATCGCGGCCCTGGACCGCTTGATCGAGCTGGAGAAACTGGCGCACAATTCCGCGCGCGTCTCCCTCTACACCGCCCGCCGCGACCTCGCGAGGCAAGGACTTCCACGCCTGACCACCGAGGAGGGCTACTTCATCCGCTCGCTCGACCCGGACGGCGTCAAGCACGGCGTCTTCGGCGCTCAAGAACATGGCTACTTCGAAGCCTCGCCCAACCACGACGCCATCGCCTTTCGCGTCGCCGGTGACGCCCAGTCCGAGCGGATTTACCGCAAGATCGCCTCACTGCCCGGCCTGCGCCCTTATGATTTCATCCTCCCCAACTATCCTTCCTACGACGACATGTATGAAAAGCCCGAGGGCCTCTGGGCCTACGGCACGTGGGTCAACGGCGGGCATTGGTCCACCTGCGAAGCCCGCATGGTCCTCGCCTATTACCGCCTCGGCCAATTCGACGACGCCCGACGGTCCATGCGCCGCCTGCTGACCTTCGCCGAGCGCTTCCGCATGGACAACCCGCTCACCAAGCGCGGCAGCGACGTCTATCAGCCCAACCAGCCCATCAACCTCTGCTACGACACCTTCGGCCCTGCCGCCGCCTTCATGCGCGGCCTCTTCGAATACCTCTACCGCGCCGACGGCCTCACGCTCGTCCCGCACATCCCGCCCGCCATTGAGGAACTCCAGCAACTCGACCCCGTCCGCTTCGGCCAAAAGAAGCTCTTCCTCACCACCATTGGCCGCGGCCCCGTCACCGGCGTCAGAGTCAACGGACGCAAGTGGAAAGACTTCGACCCGGTCTCGGTGTTCCTGCCCTACGACAAAACGCCCGCCGTCGCGCATATTCAAATCCTCTTGGGCAACGCCAAGCCCCGAACCGGCATGACGGCGCAAAAGGCCGCCATGAACCTTACCGAACGCACCCCTCTCCCTGCCCTCTCCCCGCGAAGCGGGGAGAGGGTGGCCGAAGGCCAGGAGAGGGGGAGGGCATGGAAAGGGCAGGGGACCGAACTGGCCGCGCTGGACCAGCGGGTCGGGCCGCTACGTGAGTTCCATCGCCGACTGGCCGCGGCCGGCCTCGGCGACACCCCCGCCGCGGCTCACGTGCAGCTTGCCCTCGACTGCATCGAAACCACGCACCGCCGCCAGCACCTCCTCCAGACCGGCAAGATCAAACCGTTGCCCGGCCCCGCCGAGGCCGCCGCCGACCAGTCCTACCTCGAAACCGCCCAAAAGCTCTGCGCCGGCTTGGACGCCTCACTGAAGTCCGCCGAAACCGCCACCGACCCCGCGTCCCGGAAAATTTCTCGCCTCTGGCGGGAAGTTTCCCACTGAACGCCCAATCGAACGGCGCGCATCTCGACACTGCCCCCGGACCGCGAGCCGTCCCCGCAGCGGCCACGACTGCGAAGCGGCGATCAAGCCTCTGACATGCTCCCCGCACGCTCCAACGCCCTGCGAGCCGGGGACGGCTCGCGGTCCGTCACTGTTGGACATTCGAGAGGGGTCCGTCTTTGCCTGGGGGTTCAGGGGCGAGAGCTTCCACTCATTCCTGCCGAGTTCCATTGCGAAGTGGTAGAACGGGCGCGCAGGCGTTTTGGCATTGACGCGTTTGCGTTTCCTCCCCAAGCTTCGGGCATCATCACATTATGAAGACTCCAGCAAAAGCATGTCGGAATTGCGGCGGCACGGAGTTTTATGCCGGCGACTCCGCCCGGACCGTAGCGATAGCCGTTACGTTCTTCTCTCTTCCGCCCAAGTTTCATCTGCGCGTTTGTGGCGGTTGCGGACTGGTTGATTGGTTCCTGCCCGAGAAGGACGTGCAGAAGCTCAAGAAGAAGTTTTCACCTGAAAAGGCAGGATGATGGGGCACTTGCCGCCCAACGGGACTCGGAGGCCACCCGAGAGGGCAAAATCACCATTCCTGAGTGCCAGAAAAGGCCCATTTCTGGCCAAAGCTCGCGGATTTCGTCTGAAAATGGCGGTTTCAGCCCCCCGAACTGTAATACCACTTCCAGTTCCAAGATGCACTATTTCCTGTAAGGCAAGCAGGCACAGTAGTTTGCGCCATATTTGGACAGACCTTGGGGGCTACCGCAGGCACGAAGACTACGGCGGGCGGGCTAAAAGTGAGTATTGGGAACATCATCGGAGCGACATCATGCCATTGCCGGTGTCTGTATCGCAATCTTCAACTTTCGGCCCATCCGCACGAGGGGGCGCAAGGGGGTTTTCTGCCCTTGCGCCCATAGTCGTGTCGGGTTCGACGCAACCGGCAACGGTTCTGAGGCCCGTTCGCCGGAGCCGTGGTCTGAGCATTCCACGAGGCTGACGGGCGTATAACAAAAAAGGCCCTCGCTGTCAAGAACGAAAGCAACCGGCTGCGGGGCGGGCAACCACTCGCACCTGGGCGAGACCTGGCGGGGGTGGAAGTGGAAGTTGGGGCATGGTGTTCTGCGGTTGAATTCGTAGGGCGGCTCTTGACCGCGCCAGGCGAGGATGCGGCAGCGGAAGCATTTGTAGCGCGGGAGCCTCCTGCGGCTGAGGCCGGGCGTTCGACAGCGGCAGCAAGCAGCCGCACTCCAAACGCTGGCGCGCAATTCGTCCGCTCTACGCGCAGGCGACGGAGCAGCATCGGCGGAATTCACTCTGCTCCATAAAGCCGCGAAGGTTTCTCGATTCCTGGCTTGCACCCCGAGCGACAGCCGGTCAAAATGCATCCCGAACGAAAGACTTTGACTTTGTGCCAAACATACTGTTTGGCGCTCTAGTCGTTTTCTGGTTTATGAATATATTATTCTTTGGAGTGGATGAGTCTGATTTGAAAGAGCTCGATTTGAACCTCGTTCCGCGAGTGGGCGATTACTTGGCCCTCAATGCTGGAAAGACATATCGAGTCACTAAGATTGTTTGGGTGCTCACACAGCCTCTCGATCATCCCGGCCTCCGAAACGTTCAGGTTCATTGCGTCACCGCCACAAATGCTTTTGAGGATAGCTGATGCCTTCTCCCATTCCGCATGTAAGCGAATGCAGCACGCGCCACTTGAGGCGTCTGGCGTTCGCCTTGAGCACCCGAGCCAGCGTTGTTTCCCGCGAGAAGCGCCGAACCAGACGGTGCAGCGAATGAGAGCCAGCGCGGTCACGCGGGTCTCCGCCAATCACCGAATCCATGACGGACGAGATCAGGGAGTACTATCGCCTTTTTGAGCTTGAACCCGGAGCCGGGGCAGACGCGGTGAAGCAAGCGTACCGCGAGCTGCTCAAGGTCTGGCACCCCGACCGGTTTCCAGACGCCAAATTCCAAAAGAGAGCCACGGAAAAAACCAAAGCACTGAACGAGGCTTACCAGAAAATCACCGCTTATCTGTCCGGTACTTACGCAGAATCCCGCGCCAGCGCCAAAGCCAGAGCGGCAACTCAAGATGATTTGCAGGCAAGGGAAGCGGAAGATGATGCTGAAGAGGAAGTTGATCTTGAAGACGAAGAGGATTTCGCTTCAATCTTAGAATCTGCCCGAAGCGGTTCTCCGTCGGATCAAGTCGAGTTGGCCGACATGTATTCTGAGGGCACGAAAGTTCCCAAGAATGAAGCGGAGGCATTTCGGTGGTATTTGGCGGCTGCTTCACAAGGAGACTGTCAGGGGATGTGGATGGTCGGTGTAAGCTACCTCCGGGGTCTGGGCGTAGAGCGAGACAAGAATGAGGCCACTAAATGGCTCTCCAGATTAGCTTACCCGGAGACCACAGAGGATATCAGTGGGCTGTCGCTGATGCTTAACGCCCAAATACTCATGGCAGAGATCTATTACGATCCGGGCGAGCCCCACGATCCCGCAACGGCTTACGGTTGGGTGCTTCTAGCAATCTGCTATGGCCAGCCGTCGAACGTCGAAGTCACTCAATTCAATTTCGATTCCCCGATGTTCCATCTTGAACGACAGAGAGCATCCATGCTTGAACAGATGAAAGAGAAACTTGAGTCAGAGTTGACTCCCGAGCAGCGTGCCAAAGGCCAAAAAATGGCTGCGGAGCTGTTTCGTTCTGAAGACTATTTGAGAGCGAGGTACAAGCAGATGCTGAAGGAGTGGCTGAAGGCGCAGGAAGATGGCCCGCGCAGCAATTTGTGAGACGGTGCGGTCCCTGGCCGTTTCGGGGCTTGCGCCAGCGGGCCGGGGGGGCGTAGAACCGGGGCGAACGGGTAACATTAACCAGGAATAAATTATGCTTATCCGGTTTGTTGACAAATTGATTATCCACCACTATTACTTGTGGCCGCGCTGCTTTGAACATTTATGCACCCCAGAATGAACGAAATCGTAGATGATATGCGCAAGCTTCGTGCGCCCTCGGCCATGAATGCCGGACGTTTCCAAACCGAGCAATCCGCGCTTATGGCAGAGTTGCTTGTTCTGCTTGCTGAGGAGCAAGCCAAGTCGGCGCAGACACTGGAGCGTTATACTCGTTCGCTTGTTCGACTCACATGGGCTTTGGTATGGCTTGCCGTAGGCTTGCTCGTATTCACGATAAGCACGGCAATAGTGCATTTATGCTTATCCGGTTTATTGACAAAATCCTCCTTTTGGCGTTTCTGGCATTAGCCGCCTGGCTGATCTTTGATGCCGCCCCACATCGAAATGCGCTTCAAATCCGCTGGCGAATCCGCCGATGGATCGGCCTTCGACGCTTGGAGTTGCAAATGCGCCTCTTGGAGTTTCGCATAGGCTTGGGCAAGCTGCTCATGTTCTGCCACCAGCGCAGCTACCTCTCTTCCAATAAACGCAATCTGGCTGCGTATTTCGGGCTTGCCCGAGCCACCGTCAACCATCCGATCCAGGTCATCAATATGTTCAAGGATGCTTCGCATGACGCCAGAAACAGGAAAACCGCAAATTTGTCAAGCAACCGGATAAGCATAGATCCAACCTTGTCCCAAACCAACGCGCCCATTGTGTCCGCCGAACTGCGCGACCAGTTGAACGGGTTGAAGGACCTGATTGATGCTCTGGTCACGTCCGGCGTGAGGGCGGTTTTGTGGATGAACTGCCACGCGAAGCGTTTGGAGTGCGGAACGCCAGTTCCGCTTTCGGCTTTGACGCCGGCAAATCGCAAAGCACGGATGTGTCGCGTGCGTGAGTTGAAAGCGGCGCTGCCGCGCCGCACTCCAAAACGCTGCGCGCAGTTCGGTTGCGGTAGGCCTTAAGCCGCAACGGGCGGGGGCGGGAAATGGGGTTTGCGCGGGTCGGTGGCGGTGATGACGACGCTGACGGATTTCTGGTTGAAGCCTTTGAAGCCGCCGTGGCGCTGGAGGTTTTCGAGGTGGCTGCCCAGCGCGCCTTGTTTCATGAACAGGCCGAATTCCTCGCGCGTAATCAGGTTGGCGGACAGGAGGCGCTCGGCGCGCTCGCGGCGGACGGGCCAGCGCTCGCCTTCGGTGAAGGCCTGGCGCAGGAAAGGGAAATCGGAAAACGGCTTCATGGTGTTGACGCCGGAGGCCTGCAACTGGCCGCGCAGAAGGTCGAACTCGAACCGCGCTTCGAGATGGTGCAGGCCGGCTTCGAGGAGGCTCTCGCCATGCAAACCGACCCACAGGCCGACCGTGCCCAGGCGCGAGGCGGGCGGGAGTTTGTGCGTCGAGAAATCTATCAGGGTTTCCTCCGGCAGCAAATCCACGTCGGCAAACACTACGATGCCGGCGACGGGTTGCTCGGAGATTTGCGCGCCCCAGCCGGCCTCGGCGCCGGCGTAGTAGCGTTCGCGTTTGACGAAGCCTAGCTTCAACAGGAATACGACCAGGTCCACGAAGTGCTCGCGGGAGCAGCGGAAGGTGTGATGGTCGTGGTTGCCCCAGCCAAGGCCAAGCAGGTCCTGACGGTGCTTCTGAATCCGCGCGGCGCGGTTGCGGCTCTCCCAGTAGGCGCGCTCGGCTTCAAAGAACAACTGGCAGGCCAGGTCGCATCCCACCAGGCGGACGACGCGGTCAAGGGTTTGGCGGGCGGCGCGGATGCCGTCGGCGTCGGTGGGAAACAGACGCCGGCGGGTCCGCCAGAGTTCGCGGGCTTTGATAATGTTCGTCAGTTCGAGGCGCTTGAGCGGGGCGGGCACGAACCCGAGATAGGCGCGGCGCTCGACGGCTTCGAGCTGCGTCCCGTTTTCTTCGGCGACCAGGATGCGGCGATAGCGTGAGAAGGGTTCGCCTTCGGGTTCGCCCGGGAGGTTGTGGCAGGCGATGAAATCCGCGATGGACTCCGGCCGCAAGGCCAGCAGAGATGGGCTTTCGTTGTGGCCCCGGCGCAGGAGGACGCGGGGGAGGGTGGTGCGGGGATGTTCAAAGACGGTCTCGCCATTGGGAGTTTCGGCCTGCGGGTCGGGCACGAAGCCCACTGCGCGCAGAGCTTTCTCCTCACTCGGGGCCAGCACGAGATGGTCGGTCCATTCGAAGAGGTCGGTGCCGGTCTCGTCGCGCATTCGGGCTGCCAACTGGCGGGCGAAGGTGTTCCGTTGCAGGAACAGGGCGATGCGGTCGCGCAGGAACTGTTCGGCCTCATTGGCCAGCGGCCAGTCGAAGGGCAGGGGAGCACGGGCAGGGCGGGTGGCGGCTTTCATGGGCCTTTTGGCAGGACGGCTTTTCGTTGCGCTGATCATAACTGGTTAGCAGGTAAAGTAGTCGAAACGCGCGGTTCTGCAACCGGGAGGGCGAGCGTCCTCGCGAGCCCTGATTTCTTGGGATGTTTGGGCTCGCGAGGACGCTCGCCCTCCCGGGCATTCAGGAACTAGCGCTGGTGTAGCGGCGCAGAGAGGCGCGCCAGCCCCATTCGGAGACGCAAAAGCATACGACGCTCATGGCCAGCAGCAGGAGCACTGGCCCCGGGGAGTCCAGTTTGTCGGCCAGCAGGCGCACGGGGACGTTGGAAACCAGCAGCATGGGGAGAGCAAAGGTGAACACGGCCTTGAACAGCCCGCCAAAGGCCTCGTCGGGCATGCGGGCGATGTTGAACAGGTTGTAATAACCCCAGACAATCCCCTGCGCGCGCACGGTCCAGAAGCTGATGCCGGCCAGGAGGAACATCAGGGAGTAGTGAATCGCGATGCCCGCCACACAGAGCGCCAGAAAACCCAGCACCTGCACAAGCGTGGGGACCAGGTGCAGTTGGCGGGCGGCATAGACCATCACCGCCAGCGCGGAGGAGGCGTTGACGAAGGCCCCGAGGTCCACCTGCCGGAGCGAGACGACGAAGCGTGTGTTGACCGGGAGCAAGAGCAGGAAGTCCAGTTTGCCGCTGCGCACCAGCTCGGACAGGTTGGTGCAGTTGACGAGAAAGAAGGCCTGGAAGACCTGCTGAATGAAGTGGCTGGCGCCAATCAGCATGACCACCTGCCACTTGGTCCACGTGCCGATATGGTCGGTGTGCAGGTAGAGCACGCTGATGAAGCTCAGTTGCAGGCCGAACCAGAGCAACTCGACGAGAATCCAGAGCAGGAAGTTGCTCTTGAAGCTCATCTCGCGCGCGACGGAGTTCTTCCATAAGGCGGCGTAGATGGAGAGGTAGCGTGAGGCGTGATGCGTGATGCGTGAAACGTGAAACGTGAAACGTGAAACGTGATGCGTGAAACGTGAAACGTGATGCGTGAAACGTGAAGGGAGGGGCGTGGTGCGTGGTGCGTGGTGCGTGCCGCTGTTCTCCACTTCGGATTTCGGATTTCGGGTTTCTGGCTTCATGCTGTCACCCTCCCACTGCCGAATACTTCTTTATGCCCCGGCGCCAGGCAAGGCGCGCCACGCCGTAAGCGGCAACGACCCATAGGGCTTGGATCAGCAAACCGCTCACCAGGTCCGCGCCCGTTGTCTTGCCCATATAGATGCTCACAGGAAAGTAGAGTTGATAAGGGAACGGCGTGAAGTAGAGCGCCTGTTCGACGCCGCGGGGCAGGATGTCCAGCGGGAAGAGGTGGCCGCTGGCGAGGTATTCGAAGGCAAACAGGATGAAGATGAACGTCGAGACCTCCAGCACCCAAAACGCCAGCATCGCCATCGCGTAGGACATGAAGAACTGGAGCAACGCCGTCAGGACCGTCGAGAGCAGGAAGCAGCCCAAGGCGGTCCAACTCGGCGGCAGCACAAAGTACTGGTGCAGGTAAAGGATGAAGAGCGCCAGCGGTGTGACCGCCACGGCGAGGTACGTCACCCGGCCGGACAGGAACAGGCAGAGCCGGTACCAGAGGTAATCAATCGGCTTGAGCAGGAACTGGCTGATGTTGCCATCCTTGATGTCGGCGGCAATCTGCCAATCGTCCTCGTTTACCGCCGTCAGGGCGTCCACCACGGTGATGAGCAGGTAATAGGAGATCATCTGCGCGAGGGAATAGGTGCCGACGGTGGTTCCGGCGCCCTTGTCCGAGTAGATTTTCTGCCACACGTACAGCATGGCGATGAGCGGGATGAGGCCGAACACCGCTCGCGCCAGGAAGTTGAACCGGTAGGTCAGGTTGTTCTGAATCCCGATATTGATGACATGCCAGTATTTCTTCATCTTGCCGGTTGGGGAAACCGTTGAAACGGTTTCCCACGCTCCGAGTGCGCCAGGCACCCCGCTGAAGCGGGGTGTTAAATGAGGGCCGATCGCCAACAGCGAAGAAATCTGTCCTGCGCCCTTGAAAAGCACAAGCGTAATCCCTCCGTGACGGCGGGGAGGGGCGCATCCGCGCACTGCCCCCGAGAGTGGTCCGATCTGGTGGAATCTCGCGCCTGCTTCGACTCAAACGCCCCTCCTCTCCCCAGCCCTCTCCTCCATTTCATGGAGGAGAGGGAGTTGTGTCACGGGTATCTCGGGGGGGCAGTCGCGCCCGGCATTTGCGCCCGCCTTCACTGACCGGCTACGCACAAGGGCGGAATAAGGCTGGCGTTTTCCAGGCGGCGGGGTGAAGATGGGGCCTGCCGTTCACAACCAACAAAGCGATGATTGATCAAAAGCACTGTCCGTTTTGCAGGACGCCGGCGACCACCGGGTGCGAGCACCTGGCGGTGGCGGCGGAAGGGCGGGATTTTGTCCGGCGTTGCATTGAGCTGTGCCAGGGAGAGAAGCAGTGGCGGGCCCTGGGCGAGGGGCGGCGGCGGCAGCGCCTCGTTACCGGCGAATGGTCGCCGGAACGGGAAGATTACACGTGGCTGGAGACGGCGTTCTGCGATGAGTTTCTCAAGCGGCTCGCCTGGTTCGGAGGAATGGAATACGAATGGCGGTCCGGACCCAAGTCCACGCAGACGGGTTTCTGGGTGTTGCTGTGGTCGAAAGACCCGCGGCAGCTCTGGTGGGAATTGCGCGACGAGTTCGAGCGGCAGGCGCAGGAACGGCGGTCGCCGCGGGGCGGCAGCCCGAAGGCCAAAGGCAGAAGCCCGAAGTTCGAGAGCCGGGGCGAAAGATCATTGCCGCTTTGAAGCGTGGTGTTGCCGGAATGAGAAAGGCCGCTACACTCGGCCCATGATTCGGAACATCATCTTCGACTGGTCGGGGACGCTTGTGGACGACCTGCCCGCCGTGTGGCAGGCGACCAACTACGTTCTGACGCAGTCCGAGCGGTCAGAGATGAGCCTGGAGCAGTTCCGCGCCGAGTTCTGCCTGCCCTTCACGATATTCTACGACCGGCATGTGCCGCACATTCCCCTGCCGCAACTGGAGAGCTGGTTTCACAGCCGCTTCCGGCAGGTGCAGGATTCGGTCTGCGCGCTGCCTCATGCGCGCGAGTTCCTCGAGTTTTGCCGGGCGCGCAAGCTCCGGACCTTCCTGCTGAGCACCGTCCATCGCGACCATTTCGCCGTGCAATCGGCGATCACGGGGTTTGGCCCGTATCTGGACAAGCCGTATGTGAACGTCTGGGACAAGCGCAAGAAGATCCATGAAATGCTGGCAGAGAACGCTTTGGTCCCGGACGAAACGCTGTTCATCGGGGACATGCAGCACGACATTGAGACGGCCCGGCACGGGGGCATTCACTCGTGCGCGGTGCTGACGGGCTACAACACGCTGGAGCAACTGCGCGCGGCGGAGCCGGATTTGATCGTGGAACACCTGGGCGAGCTGCGCGCAGTGCTGCAGCAGAATGACCTGCACCTCAAACCGCAGGGCCAGCGACTCGAGGAGAGCCATCGGCCCATCGTGACGGTCGGCGGCTTGATCTTTGACGGCGCCGGCCAGGCGCTGATGATTCGCACGCATAAATGGTCGAATCTCTGGGGCATCCCGGGGGGCAAGGTCAAGTGGGGCGAGCCATGCCTGGAGGCCTTGCGCCGCGAGATTCGGGAGGAGACCGGCCTGGCCGTCACGGACGTGGAGTTTGTCCTGGTACAGGATTGCATCCACTCGAAAGAATTCTATCGCGATGCGCACTTTGTTCTGCTGAACTACACCTGCCGGTGCGCGGGCGAGCCGGCGGTTAAGCTGAATGACGAGGCCCGCGAGTTTCGCTGGGTGACGGCGGCGCAGGCCCTCGAGCTGCCGCTCAACCAGCCGACGCGCAAGCTGCTGCAGGCCGTGGCGGCGCTGAAGCGCTAAACGAAAGAAGCATGTCAAAGATTACAATTGTCGATCTGGAAGTCTTTTATTGTGTCGGTGTGACGGATGAAGAGCGCGCGAAGCCGCAGCGCCTGCTGCTGACGGTGGATATGAACTTTGATTTCTCCTCCGCCGCGGTGAGCGACCGAATCGAACGGACGATCAACTACCAGACCGTGGCGGATGACTTGCTGAAGTTCGGCGAGGGCCGGAGTTGGAAGCTGGTCGAGAAACTGGTTGCCAATGTTGCGGACAGAATTCTGGCGGAGTACAAACCGCAGGCGGTCATGGTGGAGGCCAAGAAGTTTTCCATTCCGCAGGCCCGCTTTGTCTCGGTCAGCACGGGCAGTTCCCGCCCGCCGCGCTAGGCCGTATCCGAGTGGTCCGGGAGAGAGAAGATTGACGCAAAGGCGCGGAGGGGCAGAGGCGGAGAGCCGATGAATCCGTCGGCTCAAACCACCCGCAGGTCAGCCCGGGACGCCGGTAATGTAGGTTTGCAACTGGCTGATGGTGGTGTGCTGGGCGGAGATAATCCAGTTCACCAGGTCCCCAATCGAAACGATGCCCATAATCTTGTCGCCGTCCAGCACGGGGAGGTGCCGGAAGTGATGATCGGTCATCAGTCGCAGGCATTCCTCGACGGTGTGGGACGGGCTCACGTGGATGACGTGGCTCGAAAGGATTTCCCTCACCGCCGTCGTTTTGGACGCCTTGCCCTTGACCACGATCTTGCGGGTGTAGTCGCGTTCCGAAATGATGCCCACCAGTTTGTTGTTCTCCGTTACCAGCAGCGCGCCGACGTTCTTGTCGGCCATCATCACGATGGCCTCGAAAACCGTGGCGTCCGGGGAGATGGACCAGACGGTGTTGCCTTTATGGCTGAGAATCTCGCTAATCGTTCCATTTGGGTTCATTGCTGACACAGCTTATCACGGCCCGGCGCGAATGACACGAGATTTCTTGCGGGGATAGACCGCCCACAGCGGGAGAGGAGTGGAGAAGGGGATCGGTGAAGCGGCGCGGGTGCGCGCGCGGGAGTTCAATGAACAAATTCCTTGTAGAAGGTCGCCGCCGAAATGAGGAAGCCGATGAGGGTGATGATTTGCCGGACGCGCTGCTGCGGAATTCGTTGGGCGTAATGGGAACCCAGGAAGTAGCCGAGCAAGGCTCCCGCGGTCATCACCCCGGCTTTGGGCCAGTGAACCAGGCCGGCGAGAATGAACCACACCGCGGCGACCAGGTTGATCAGCGAGGTGAGCATGGTCTTTAGGGCGTTCATCTCGTGGATGTTGCTCAAGCCGATGAACCCCAGGGAGGCGAGCATGAGGATGCCGATGCCGGCGCCGAAGTAGCCGCCGTAAATGGCCACCGCGAGCTGGAACAGAATGGCTCCGCCCACTGCAGGATGTTTCCCTTCGCGCGAGGCCTGGGCGCCGAAGTTGGCCAAGCGCCGGAAGGTGCCTTGGGCCAGGAACAGCACGGTGGCAAACAGGATCAGGAACGGCACCAGTTTGGAGAAGGTCTGGTTGCTGGTGCAGGTGAGCAGGACGGCGCCGATCAACCCCCCGACGGCGCTGACGGGCGCAAAGCGCCAGAGCCAGGGCCGGATGGGGTCGAGATGTCTCCGGTAACCGTAAATGCCCCCCGAGGTGCCAATGACCAGAGCCAGCGTGCTAGTGGCGTTGGCAATGATCGGCGGTGTGCCAAAGACGAGCAGCGCAGGAAACGTCACCAGCGTCCCGCCGCCGGCCACGGCATTGATCGCGCCGCCCGCTGTCGCGGCGACCGTTAGCCCCAGGATTTCAGTCACCGACATTCTTGGCGCGGGAGGATAAAGGTGGATCAGTGCAACTCAAGGGCAACCTGTGAAGCGAGCGCTCTGCATTCAGAAACCCATTTTGCTACGAATAAGGAAGCAAGACCTTGACCAAGGCGTCGAGTTGGCGGCGGCTGTGTTCGCTGGAGATGACAAAGCGAAAGTAGCCGCCCGGGGGGCCGCCGGGATACTTGATGAACGGCGGGTAAATGCCCGCTGCCAGAAGAGCGCGGTTCAAGCGGGCCGCTTCACTCGCGCGCCGGGGGAGCAGGGGCACAATCGGCCCGGGCGTTTCGGCCAGCGGCAGGCCAGCTTCGCGCAAGGCGGCTTTCACGTAGGCTGCGTTCCCGACCAGTCTTCGCCTCAGGCCCTTGTCCGCCTTGAGTATCCGCACGCCTTCCAGTGCTGCGTTGACCAGCGGCAAGGGTGGGGCGGTGCTGCCGACGAACATCCGGCTCCGGTCCAAGATTTGCTGGCGGAACCGGGCGGTTCCGAGAATCGCGCCGCCATAAGCGCCGAACGCCTTGCTCAACGTGACAGTTTGAATGATGCGGCGGCGGCCCACGCCCGCATGTTCGAGCGCGCCCTGGCCGGTGCGGCCCAGGACCCCGGCGCCGTGGGCGTCGTCCACAAGGATCAGCGCGTCTTTGGGAATCACCTGCAGGTATTCGGCCAGCGGGGCGGCTGAGCCGTCCTGCGAAAACATCCCGTCGGTGAGCACCAGCAGCTTCGACTGGGGACCGCAGCGCCGGACGGAGCGGGCCAGGGCTTCGGCATCCCGGGACTTGAACTGAAGCACGGGGCATTCCAGGAAGCGCGCCGCGTCCGACAGAGACGGATGCGAGCCCGCATCAATGAGCGCATGTGAGAAATTGCCCGCCAGGGCCTGGGCGACCACCAGATTGGTCATGTAACCGCTGGAGACCAGCAGGGCGCTCTCTGCGGCGAAGAAGCCGGCCAGGTGCGCTTCCAGTTCACGGTAAAGCAGATGGTTGCCGGTGGTCAGCCGTGAGGCGGCGACGTTCAGTCCGTATTTCTTCACGCCGGCCTGCAAGGCGGCGATGACCCGCGGATGGCTGGCGAGGCGGAAGTAGTCGCAGCCGGAGAAATAGGAGAGCGTGCGTTGGCGAAAGCGCACATAGGTGCGGCTGGTTTGCTGAAGCGGCTCGGGCTCGGTCATGGCGGTAACGTATAAGCCAGCCCCCGGCGAAGGGCACGAAGAAAGTGAAGTGCGGGTTATGGTTTCGGCGCTGCGGCCTGCGGCATGAGCTGCACCACGTCCCCCGGTTGCAGCGGGATGTCCACCCCGCTCAGCAATTGTTTGGGATCAACGCGGGTCGCCATGCCGTTATGCACGATGATGATCTGGCCCGGGTCTTTGGCGCCGTAGTAATCGGCGGCGAGCACGGCCTTGGCCAGGGTCAGACCTTCCGTCCAGGGAACGACGCGGTTCCGGACCTCGCCATTTACCGTCACGCAGGGCCCCTGACCCAGGGTCTGAGTTTGCTGCATTCTCGTCATTGCCTGCTGCTGTCCGGCTATATAGGCGGCGCGCGCCTGGGCGTTGGCCTTGCTTTTGGTGACACAGCCTCCGAGCGCGACCGCCACGAGCAACGGGACGCACAGACGGATGAGGAGCAACCATGACTGTTCACTGTTCACCGGGTCGCTTGAGAATCTTCCCGAATTCGCTCTCGCCGGGCTCAATCTCGATCCTCGCAGGCGCCTGGGTGCCCGGCACGCGTGAGGGCGAAACGTGTTTGGTCTCGGGCCTCGAAGGCTTGGGCGCGATGGGAAAGGCCGGCGGGCGCGCGGGGGGCGGCCCGGCTTCGCCCGGCTCGGCATCGGCCGCTTCGGGGCTTTGCCCGGGTATAAACCAGTTCTTGCGGCTGTCCAGCCACGTCCGATACCGCTGCACCGTCCACATGCCATGCTCGGCGCCCGTCTCCAGCGAGGAGGTGATCTTAAAGAAGTCGCGGTTGCGGATGAAGTTCTTCACCGCATGAGTCGGGACGAGAATCTCGCATTCCGGCACACGGATGTTTAGTTCGGGCCGAAAGTGCAGGCGCTGAGAGATGACGGCCAGCATGCAATCGGCCAGTTGCGCGGCGACGCTGCTTTGGATTTCGGCCGGGAAGGCGGACACCACCCGTTGCAGCGCTTCGACGCAGGTCGAGGAATGGACGGTGGCCATCACCAGGTGCCCGGTCTCGGAGGCGCTGAGCGTTAGCCGCATGGTTTCCGGGTCGCGCATCTCGCCCACCATCAGCACGTCGGGGTCTTCGCGCAGGGAATCGATGAGCGCCTGCTCGAAGCTGGGCGTGTCGCGTCCGACCTCCCGCTGGCGGATGTAGGCGCGGCGCGGGCGGAAGGTGTATTCGATAGGGCTCTCAATCGTCACAATGTGCCGCGTGTCGGTCACGTTGATCTCCTGAATCAAAGCGGCCAGGGTCGAGGATTTGCCGGAACCCGTCGCCCCGCTGACCAGGATCAAGCCGTTGTGGGCGGCGACCAGTTTCTTGAAGTCGGGATGCAAATTGAGCTTCTCGACGGTCGCGGTGAAGGTAGAGAGCAGGCGGATGGCGAAACCGACGCCACGGGAGGTTTGGAGGATGTTAATGCGGCAGCGCACGCCGTGAAAGTTTCGGGAGCAGTCGAACGACTTCTGCTCCAGAAACCGCGGCCAGTCCTCGTCGCCGATCACGCGCCGCGCCATCTCCAGCAGCAGATTCCCCGGGAGGGGTTCGCCCGAGGTGCGCAGTGAGCCGCGAATCCGCAGTGCCGCCGGCAGCCCCGCTTCCAGGTGCAAATCGCTGGCGCCGTTCGTGGCCGCCAGATTGACTAATGAATCCAGGTCCATACGCAGATTCTAACCGTCAACAACCGCCGTGGCAAAAAGTTCCTGCTATAGCCGGTTAACCGGGAAATTTCATAGCGTGTAGCCGCCGACGGCAGTCGGCGCTGATTTTCAGTCCCGAGAGATGGCGCCGACTGCCGTCGGCGGCTACACCCTGTAAGCGGTTTGTGCGAGGTATGAGGATTCCGGGCTAACAACTCGTCGGCGTTTCCTGCAGGACTTCAATGCAATGCGGAATGGCCCCGGCGACAAAACCCAGGCACTCGACGGCCCCCTTGGGCTTGCCCGGAAGGCAGATCACCAGGGTCTTCTCCACCACGACGGCCAGGCTCCGTGAGAGAATAGCATTCGGCGTGAGCTTCAACGATTCCAGCCGCATGACTTCGCCAAAGCCCGGCAGCTCGCGTCCGCCGATCTCGCGCACCGCCTCGGGCGTCACGTCGCGCCGGGCCACGCCGGTGCCGCCAGTGGTCAGGATGATCTGGCAGCCCCGCGCAATCTGCTCGCGCACCGCGCGCTGGATGTCTTGCTTCTCGTCCGGGACCAGCGACTCGGCCAGCACGTTCCAGCCATAAGCCTCCGCTGCCGCCTTCAGCGCCGGGCCGCCGCGGTCGTCGTAAACGCCCTGGGACGCCCGATCCGAGATGGTAATAATGCCGATTTGGATTTGCATATTGGGCGTGAGTTAAATGGGGTAAATCGGTTACATGAGTTACATGAGGCGCAGAGCCGGAAGCCGATGTAACCATGCAACCATGCAACAAGTGCAACCACTTCAGCGTTTCGTCTTGGAAACCAGCCTGATGTTGGTCACGCGCATGGTCTTGTCCACCGCCTTGCACATGTCGTAAATCGTGAGGCCGGCCACGCTCACCGCCGTGAGGGCTTCCATTTCCACGCCGGTTTGGGCCGCGATTCTGGCCGCAGCGGCAATGACGATCCGGTCGCGGGTCTTGGGGATGGCAAAATTGACCTCACAATGCGTGAGGGGGAGGGGATGGCAGAGGGGAATGAGTTCGCCGGTTTTCTTGGCCGCCAGGATGCCCGCCAGACGCGCCGCGGCCAGAACGTTGCCTTTGGCAATCGTCTGGGACTCGATGAGTTTCAGCGTGGCTCTTTGCAAGCGCACCTCTCCGCTGGCCACGGCTTCGCGGTACATCACCGGCTTGGCTGAAACATCCACCATGCTGGCCTCCCCGCGCGTGTCAATGTGTGTCAGTTTCTTCATTCTAACCCTTTAACCTTTCAACCCTTCACTGCCTCGACGCTCTGCTTCCATTCCTTGACCACCGTCCGCATCTGCTCGGCGGCATTGAGCTTGGGCTTCACGTGTTTGAGGCTGAACCAGGGCAACATGCCCAGCAGGTCGGGTGTGACCAGAATTTGCCCGTCGCAGTCCGGCCCCGCGCCAATCCCGATGGTCGGGATGGGAAGCTGTTGCGTGAGTTCCTTGGCAACCCGCGGTGTGACCAGTTCGAGCACGACGGCGAAGGCGCCCGCCTGTGCCAGCGCGTGGGCGTCCGCCAGCAACCTTTGGTGCTCGGGCTCGCTCTTGCCTTTGACGTGGTAACCGCCCTCCTCGAGCACATGCTGGGGCAACATGCCGAGATGGCCCAGGAAAGGAATCCCGCTGACGACAATCGCGCGGACCTGCTCCAGAATCTCGCAACCGCCCTCGGCTTTGACCGCTTCCGCGCCGGCGGCGATGAGGCGTTTGGCATTCGCCAGGGCGTCCGCGGCGGTGTCGTAACTGCGGCAGGGGAGGTCGGCCGCGAGCAGGGCGCGCGGTTTGGCGCGGGCGGCGGCGCGGGTGTGATGTTCCATTTCCGCCATGGTGACATGCGTGGTGTCCGGGTAGCCCAGCACCACCATGCCCAGCGAATCGCCGACCAGGATCAGCGGAACTCCCGCTTCATCCAGCAACCGGGTCATCGGGCAGTCGTAGGCGGTGAGCGCGGCGATCTTTTGGCCGCGCACCTTCATCGCGCGAATGGTTTCAGCGGTTACTTTGGTCCCTGTCATGGTCCAACCTTCGTGGCAGAATCAGCATTCGACAAACAGAAACTGAATACGTCAGCGCTGCGGTTTGAAGCTCGCCAGCAATTCCTCGGGGGCGACCGTGGCCGTGCCAATCTTGCCGACCACAATGCCGGCGGCGTGATTGGAAATAATCGCCGCCTCCAGCGGTGACGCCCCCGCCGCAATTGCCAGCGTGAACGTCGCAATCACCGTGTCTCCGGCCCCGGACACGTCGAACACTTCCTGCGCCACCGTCGGAATATGAAACGGCTTCTGCCCATGCCGGCAAAGCAACATGCCCAGTTCACCGAGCGTGATCAACAGCACCGCCGGCCGGAGTTCGTTCAACAGCCGCTCGGCGACGCGCTTGAGGTTGGTGTCCGCGAACGGATGGTTGTGCCGCGTTTCGTCCGGCAGGCCGGCCAGTTCAAAGGCTTCTTTGCGGTTCGGAGTGATCAGCGAAAGCCCGGACAAGTCGAGATGATGCACGGGCTTGGGATCGACGCTGAGCCAGACGCCGTGGGCGCGGCAAATGCGTTTGAGCTCGTCCAGCAGCGGTTGGGTGACGACCCCTTTGCCATAATCGCCCATGATAACTGCCGCGGTGCGCGGAATCATCGCTTGCACCGTGCCGACTAATCGCTCGGTGAGAGAGGCGTTGAGCCCGTCGCGCGTCTCGCGGTCGATGCGGACGACCTGCTGTTTGTGGGCTACGATGCGGGTTTTGACGCTGGTGGCGCGGCCGGCGTCTTCGAGCAAACCACGGCAGCCGATGTGGTATTCGCTGAGAAGTTCTTTCAGTTGTCTGGCCGCCGAGTCGCGGCCGACGGCCCCGAGCAACTCCGTGGGCACCCGGAGGGCGGTCAGGTTGCGCGCGACGTTGGCCGCGCCGCCGGGCATGAAGTTCTCGTCCTCGAAATCCACCACCGGCACGGGCGCTTCCGGCGAAATGCGCGCCACGCTGCCCCGGACAAAATGGTCGAGCATGGCGTCGCCGACGACCAGGACACGGGTTCGGCGCGCGCCGGCCAGGATTTGGCGGACGCGCGCGGCAGAGACTTTAGTGTGATTCATGTTGGTTTTAGGCACCGATGAACACCGACCGACCCGGATAGGAAAGACAACCCGGCCAGGGAATGCCAGAGCAAAATAATACGAGAAGCCCGCAAGTTCGCATCTTGTCGGTGTCACCAGCGCGCGGCTCCCTCTCCCCGCGAGGGACGAGCGGGGAGAGGGGCTCGGGAGTGCAGCAACGACGCGGTTGAAATGCCCCTCCCTGACCCCCCACTCCTTCGTCGGGGGAGAGGGAACTCGCTCCAGTGGCAATGGTGGTACGGCTGCCCAGCCCGCGACTGCCTTCGGGAACTGGCAATCCAAACTTACCTCTCCCGACGGAGCTCGGCCCTGATCTGCATGAGGATGTCGTAATAGCGCCAGGCCGCAGGCGCGTTGGGTTCCTGCTGATGATCGGGCTTGAGGACCAGGTTGCCCGTTGCGAGCAAGACTTTCCTTACTTCGGGGTTCTGGCGAACCTTCTCCCGGGTGGCCGCTGCAATGAGCCGGTAATGCTCGCCGGGAACGGCGGGTTTATACTCGAATCGTTTGCCCTCGAATGTTACCCAGGCAATGCCCATCTTCTTCATATTCTCTGTGCCGAGCGTGCCCGCCCGTTTGGCCTCAAAACCGGTCAATTGCGCTACCTGCTGTCGGGTGAAGGTCCAGTGCAGCCCGGGAAAGGTAGCGCGCGGGTCGTCGGGACCCTCGGGGTATTTCATCATCTGCCAAAAGCCTTCCAGGCTGGCGTAGCGCTGGCCCCGAAAGGTGAACGGGGTTGCGGCAAAGTTGGACAGCAAGCCAAGCTCATTGCGCTTGGACAGAATCACTTCGCCGGGGCCGGCCTCCTGCGGCAGGATTTCCCACGCCGGCGCGCCTTCCCTGGACACCGGCTCCCACCAATGGCTTGGATAACGCGCAGCGTTCTGGCCGGTTCGAGGCGGAGAGGCTGCTTCGCGGGGCGAATGACAGCCGGCGAGCATCAGAAGCAGGAGCGGTGTGAGGCTGCGGCGCATGGGACTATTTTGGCAGCTTTCAAGGCGGCCTTCAAGCGTCGGCGAGCCGTATCCGGGAGAAAGGGGATTGGCGCCAAGACCCAAAAGAAGCTGGGGCGCGGAGCTGCTCACCAGTCACTAATTACAAGTCACCATTCACTTTCTGCGTCTCTGCCTTTGTAGTGCTATCCCATTGGCGACTTTAGACTTTAGACTTTAGACTTTAGACTCCAGACCTTAGCATTTGGCGTGTTTCGTCCTTGCATTGATCTGCACGAGGGCAAAGTGAAGCAAATCGTCGGCGGCACCCTGGGTGCCGGGCCGGGCCGGTTGCAGACGAACTTTGTCTCCGATCGGCCTGCCGCCTGGTACGCCGAACTCTACCAGCGCGACGGCCTAAAAGGCGGACACGTGATCATGCTCGGCCCGGGCAATGAGACCGAAGCGCGAGCGGCGCTGCGGGCTTATCCCGGAGGGTTGCAGATCGGCGGCGGGGTCAATCTCGACAACGCGCGCGCCTGGCTGGATGCGGGCGCTTCGCACGTCATAGTCACCTCGTGGGTGTTCCGCGGCGGGCAGGTGGACTGGGAACGCCTCTCGCAGCTCGTCGAGGCGGTCGGCAAGGCGCGGCTGGTGCTGGACCTGAGCTGCCGCCGGCGCGGCGAGGGTTATTTCGTCGTCACCGACCGCTGGCAGAAGTTCACCGACCTGGCGCTCAGCCGCGAGAGCCTGGAGAAGCTCGCGGCGTGGTGCGCGGAGTTTCTGATTCACGCCGTTGATGTCGAAGGGCAGTCCCGTGGCATTGATCAGGAGCTTGTCTCCAGCCTCGGGCAATGGTCGCCGATCCCGATTACCTACGCGGGCGGCGCCAGCTCGCTGGCGGACCTGGAAGCGGTAACGCGGCTGGGGGAGGGGAAGGTTGACCTGACCATCGGTTCGGCGCTGGACATCTTCGGCGGCAGCGGACTACGGTATAAGGATGCCGTGGCATTCAATCGTCGGTTGGAATAGAGCATGAACCCGCAGCGCTGGTTCCAAGAGCATTCGCTGAAGCTGCTCGCGATTCGCGACACGCCGGAGGCCATCGCGGGCGGCGTGGCCATTGGCATCTTCATCGGCTTCACTCCCCTGTTCGGCCTGAAGACAATCCTGACCATCCTCTTCGCCTGGCTGACGGGCAGCAACATCATCGCGGCGGTCATTGCCAGCGCGGCGCACGACGTCCTCCTGCCGCTGATGCCGGCAGTTTTCCGCTTGGAGTACGACGTGGGCTTCTGGCTCTTGAGCCAGCCGCATCATCTGCCGCCGCCGCTGGTCAGGATGCACTTGCAGGGGCACTGGCGGCATTGGACAACCTTCTTCACGGTCGGAAAACCTTTGCTGGTCGGATCGGCCGTGTGCGCCGCTCCGTTCGCCCTCCTCTCCTACGTGCTTACACAGAGGTTAGTAGCCCGGCACCAACGCAAGAAGAAGCCGCAGGCCCCGCCAGCCACCCAGAATCCGAGCTGAGCAAGCATTGTTCAGCTTCAAGCCGCCTCAATGCCGTTCAGCTTGAGGCTGGTGACATGCATGAGATCAACGATTTCCGCGGCCCCGTTCTCATGTGCTATGCCGATGGTCCGCCCCCCCGGCATGACCCACACAAAATCGGGATGGGGAATCTCAAATCGCCTCTGGTCTGACAAATAAATGGTAAAAGCCTTGAAGGGGGCCTTCTCTCGCGCCTCTCTGACTTGTTCTGCCGTCATGCCCAAACTATCACCGAAGCGCTCGTAAAAGTCCAGCCCGCCTGGCGGGTTGACGGCGAACAACGCGGCAAAGCCGCAAGCGCGCTTGTTCGGGAGGGCGAGCGTCCTCGCGAGCCCCATTTCCCGCAGATGTTTGGGCTCGCGAGGACGCTCGCCCTCCCAAAGCGGCTTTGCCTGCCGGCGCCAACCGTGAATCAAAGAAAACAGGGCCCTATGTACCAATGGAAGATGGCGTACGCGGCTACCGCGCCCTCAATCGCGGTTGCCCCCAGCAACGCCCAGCGGGCAAAGCGGGTCGGCGCGAGGCAGCCGCCGAGCAGGAACGTGGCGGCCAGCAAGGGCGCGCCAAGCACTCGCATCAGGCTGAAGAATAGACACGCCTGCACGAAGAACGGTGGATTTGGCAGGCTGGACATAAACGCGACCACGGCGACGCTGACCGGGCCGGTCGCGGCCAGCGCCAGGGAGGCAATCGCCAGAATGGTCCAGAAGACCCGGAGGGGCCGCAGAAAGTAAAGCCCCAGCCCGGTCGGGAAAAGCGCCACGCCGCCAAAGACGGCGACGAAAAGCAAACTGTCGCCAAAGGCATACATCCCGGCGTCAGCTTGAATGTCCGTCCCCTGGAAATTGAGCTGACGGACATAGACTGCCGCGCAGGCTGCGAAGAGCGCAGCGCTGTAACCGGCCAGAACCGCAAGCGCCTTGAGGAGGGGTTTCCATGAGTACACTTCCCCGTTCATCGGGGCAGGCGATGTCATTGGCAACTGTGTGACACTGATGCTCAAGCAGGGTCGGAGTGAGCATAACGCAGACCAGCTACACCTGAAAACGGCACCCCGGCCATCTACAGGGAGGGCGAGCGTCCTCGCGAGCCCCGTTTCCGGCAGATGTTTGGGCTCGCGGGGACGCTCGCCCTCCCTTGCGGGGGTTAGTTGTTCTTCCGGTAAGCGCCCATCGCGGGGGCGTCGGGATTCACTTCGGGGCCGAAGTAGCGGAGGCAGACGAGCGGCTCGGTCTCGCTGGTGTTCTGGAAAGTGACGCCGGCTTTGGCGCCGTCTTCGGTGCAGAAGTATTCGTCCTCGGTCAGCTCGGTGAAGCGGATGAGCTTGGGGCTGTTGAGGGGCTGGCGGTTGATTTTGCCGGTGCCTTGGACGCAGATGAGGCCGTAAGCGCCTTTGTCTTTGATGGCGCAGCGGGTGCCGGGCTCGACGGTCAGTTCCTTGGCGGTGAAGAGCTGTTCGCCGTTGATCTTGCCATAGACAATCCACCGGTCCACGAAGCCTTCTTTGCGTATGTCGGCCACGGGGACGGGTTCGAGGTAGTGGTTGTCCTTGAAGTTGGGATCAACGTTGGAATCCCAGTCGAGCTGCTCCACGATGAAGTCGAGGTCCTTGTGTTTGTCTTTGGGCATGTCTTTGACGAGGAGTTCCCAGGGGACGTAGCGGCCTTCGACCATGCTTTGATACATGCCGAAGACGTCGGAGCCC
Organism: Verrucomicrobiota bacterium; assembly: GCA_050011195.1. Lineage (GTDB taxonomy): Bacteria > Verrucomicrobiota > Verrucomicrobiia > Limisphaerales > UBA8199 > PALSA-1440. The sequence continues at coordinate 73,547 of JBEKJO010000027.1, forward strand.
CATTGAGGTTCGTAGGTGCAGAAGGAGCCGGGGGCGTGGAGGATGCAGGGGCCGACGAGCCAGCCAGTGCCGGGCTTCAGGCGATACGCCTTGGAGAGGTCGAGAATGCCGTTGTCGCCTCTGTTCCAGTCCTCAATGCACTTGCGGACCTGGCCTTTGGTGGTGCCGGGTTCGAGGCCGAAAAAGGTGTAGGGGAAGTTGTTGCCGACGTTGTTGTGCTGCGGGGGGAAGTAGTAGGACTCGGGCTTGCCTTCCTGCCCGACGAGCTTGGCCTGTTTGGCATTCTGGTGCATGTGCAAGGGGAT
>JBEKJO010000028.1:0-44825 GCA_050011195.1 Verrucomicrobiota bacterium
CTTGGACCCTTATCCGCCGACGGAAGTAAGCACCCGCAAGAATCTCAAAGGCGCAGTTTCCACTGCGCCTTTTTCATTGCCTGAATTGTTTGGGATGGCGACGGTTGAGAAGCCTCGCCCCCAACGCGCTCTCAGCTCAGCCGCATCGGCATCACCACGTAGAGGAACGGCCCGTTGATCTTGAGGACGCCCGGGCTGAGTTCGTCAATCAATTCGATGAAGACCTCGTCGTTGGCCAGCGCGTTGAGGGGGTCAATGACGTATTTGGGATTGAACGCAATGGCCATCTCCGGGCCTTTGTAGTTGATCGCCAGGGTCTCCTTGGCCTCGCCGACCTCCGGCGAATTGGCGGTGATTTCGAGCTTGTTCTTCCCAAAGCTCAGCTTGACCGAGTTGGACTTCTCGCTCGTCATGATCTCGGCGCGCCGCAGGGCGTGCAGGAATTCCTCGCGCACCAGGGCGACCCGCTCTTTGGTCTCTGCCGGGATGACCTGGCGATAATTGGGATAATTGCCCTCAATCAATTTGGTCACAATCAGGATCGCCGCGCCCTTCTCATCTTTCAGCGTGAAGGAGGCCTGGTTCTCCGCATAACGGATCTCGGCCTCGCCTTTGTCCAGCAGCAGCCGGTTCAGTTCGTTGACCGTCTTCGCCGGCACAATGAACTCGCCCTGGCTCTTTTCGGCGACATCCATCTCTTCATCCACCAGTGCCAGCCGCCGCCCGTCAGTGGCCACCATGGTCATCTTGTGGTCCTTCAAGCTGATGAAAATGCCGTTCAACACGTAGCGCGACTCGTCGGTCGAGATGGCAAAAGAGGTTTTTTTCATCATGCCCTTGAGCGTTTCCTGCGGCAGGACGACCTTCTTGTCCTCCTTGAATTTGGGCAGCGGCGGGAATTCATCGGCGCTCAGGCCGTTGATTTTGTAGAACGAGGAGCCCGAACGGATGGTGCAGATGTTCTTCTCATCCACCTCCAGGTCGATATCCAGGTTGGTTAACTCGCGCACGATGCCGAAGAGCTTTTTGACCGGCACGGTGGACGCCCCGGGCTTCTTGATCTTGGCTTCCACGGCGCACGCGACCGTCACATCCAAATCCGTGGCAGTGAACTCCAACCGGTCGCCCTCGGCCCGCAGCAGCACATTCGACAGAATCGGGAGTGTGGTTCGTGTGCTGACCACGTTCTGCACGGCTTGCAGCCCATTGATGATTTGCTCCTTCGAGATGCTCAGATTCATTGTGTGCTTAATATATGTGTTTCTGTCTCTGAAATACTATCCGTATTAATGGCTGTGAATAAGGCAAACAAGCCTCACAGTCAAGCTCACGTCAACAACTTACGCTGAAACGAAACCCTAAAATGGAGAATAGCGCCAGTGAAAAAAGACTTAAAGTCCCGGTTATTCACTTTGCGCACAAGCCATTCACAGCCAACACCGGCTTTATTGGGCAGGTTGTGCACGGTGAATCACTTCCGGCAGGACGCCCTCCACGAGTTCAACTTCTTCCAAACTGGACTCCCGGCCGAGCGAAAAGCGGATGAGCGAGTTCGCCATCTGTTGCTCCAGGCCCAGCGCCTCGATTACATGCGAAGGTTCCAACGACCCGGCGGAACAGGCGGAGCCGCTGGAAGCGCAGATCCCTTCCATATCCAGCCCGGCGAGCAACGGAATGCTGTCCGAACCCGCTACCACGAAAGCAACCGTGTTGGCGAGCCGCCGCTCGCGTGAGCCGACGAATTTGACCCCAGGCAACCGGTCAATGAGTCGAATCAGCCGCTCCGTCAGTGGAGCCAGCCGTTCTTTGGCGAAAACCGGGGTGCGGACAAAGCGCTCCAGAGCCTCCACCAAGCCAATAATCCCGGCCAGATTCTCCGTGCCGGCCCGGCGCTCGTTCTCATGGCTGCCCCCGAGCAAAATCGGAGCCGGTTGCAGCGGCGACTTCGCAAAAAGCGCCCCCGCGCCCTTTGGACCGTGGATTTTATGCGCGCAGATGGAGACCAGGTCAGCATTGAACTGGTGGACATCCGCAAACGGCTCCTTGCCCAGCCACTGAACGGCGTCCGTGTGAAACAACACGCCGTGCTGCCGGCAGAGCGCGCCTATTTCAGCCACCGGTTGGATGGTGCCAATCTCGTTATTGGCGGCCATTACCGAAACCAGAATTGTGTCGGGCCGCAGGGCCTTGGTCAGTGACTCCGGCGAAACCAGCCCTTCACGGTCCACGGGCAGAAAGGTCACATCGAAGCCCTCCCGTTGCGCGAGGCATTCGCAGCACCGCAGCACCGCAGGATGTTCGACGGCGGAAGTGATAATATGCCGGCCTTTCTGCTTCAGGAGGCGCGCGGTTCCGAAGATTGCCAAATTGGCGCTCTCGGTGCCCCCGGCAGTGAAGACGACCTCGCTGGGTTTGGTGCCCAGGACCTTTGCGGCGCGCTCGCGGGCCTCGTCCAAGAGAGCGCGCGCCTGCCGCCCGACGTGATGCACGCTCGAAGGATTGCCCCAAACCTCGCTCAGAAACGGCAGCATCGCCGCGCGCACCTGTGGGTCCAGGGGTGTGGTGGCGTTATAGTCGAAATAGACCGTTTGCATGACGCCAGTTCTGCTGTTTGTGCGGCACAGACTACCTCAGACCCGCCTCTGCGGCCAGAGCTTCCCAATAAAAGTGATTTGCGGCTTTCCTGCTTTCGCCTAAGTTGCCTCCATGTTCAAAGCGGCGGATTTGTTCAACCTGAGCCAGACGGCGCACGCGGCGATCTTCGACGGCTGCGAATATGCCTGGGATGCGCTGAAGAAAATACAAGCCTACCTGGAGGCCAACCTCCGCCCCGCGCTGCACAACCGCTGTGAAGGAGTCGCCTTCGTTGGCGAGCGGGTGTTCATCGGCGAAGGCACGCTCGTCGAGGACGGGGCCATGATTAAAGGCCCGGCCATCATCGGCCGGAACTGCCAAATCCGCCACAACGCCTACATCCGGGAGCAGGTCATCATCGGCGACAACTGCATCGTCGGCAATTCCTGTGAGGTGAAGAACTCGCTCCTCTTCAACCAGGCCGTCGCCCCGCATTTCAATTATATCGGCGACTCCATTCTCGGCTGCCAGGCGCACCTGGGCGCCGGCGTGAAGATTTCCAACTTCAAACTGGTTCCCGGCAATATCTCGGTGGACATCGACGGCCGGCCATTCGATACCGGGCTGCGCAAATTCGGCGCCTTGCTGGGCGACCAGACCGACATCGGCTGCAACGCGGTGCTGAACCCGGGCAGCATCATCGGGCGCGGATCGGTGGTGTATCCGAACACGAACTGGCGCGGGATTCTCCCTGCTAACATGATCGTGAAAAACCAGGCCGCCCAGGAAGTGGTCGTGCGCCGCCCACGGTAGGACGGGTGTCCCGCCTGTCCCTGAGTCCCAGTGATCAGCACCATCGAATCCCAGCCCGCCGGGTCAGGCCAGGATCTCGTCCAACAGGTCGCGGAGATCTTTTCCCTGAAGGGCATTCTTTCGCGGTCGAAGAACTTCGAGTTTCGACCGCAGCAGCAGGAAATGGCGGTGGCGGTCGCGCAGGCGCTGGCCAATGGCGAGCACTTAGCGGTCGAGGCCGGCACAGGCGTCGGCAAGAGCCTGGCCTACCTGGTGCCGGCGATTCTGTATGCCGTGGCCAAAAAGAAAAAGGCGGTCGTCTGCACGCACACCATCAACCTGCAGGAGCAACTGACGCAGAAAGACCTGCCGATGCTCGGGCAAATCCTGCTGCCGGTGAAGTTCAGCTTCACGATGCTCAAAGGCCGGGCCAATTACCTCTGCACCCGCCGCCTCCAAAAGGCCATCCAACAGGCTGGCAACCTCTTCACCTCGTCGGAAGCCGAGGAGCTGCAGCGGATTTACGAATGGTCCAAGACCACCGCCGACGGCAGCCTCTCGGATTTCGAGGTGGAACCGGACCCGAAGGTTTGGGCGCAAGTGTGCTCCGAGCGCGGGCTGTGCGCGCCGAAGCTGTGCGGTTACCCGTCCGATTTCGGCAAGCAGCACGGCATCTGTTTCTTCCAGCGCGCGCGCAACCGCATCCTCTCGTCGGACGTGCTGGTCTTGAACCACACGCTCTTCTTCACCCTGCTCGGCGGCCTGGAGGAGGAAGTCGAGGGCGGCATCCTGTTCCGCAATGACTTCGTGATCTTCGACGAGGCGCACCAGATGGAACACGTTGCCTCGAAACACATCGGGTTGAGCGTGTCCAGCGGCCAGGTGCGTTACGCCTTGCACCGCCTCTGGAATCCCCGCACCGAGAAGGGCCTGCTCGCCACGTTGCGCAAGGGCGCCGCGGTCAAGCTCGTCACCGAGCTGTTGCAGGAGGCCGATGGATTCTTTGCCAACGTCGAAACAGCCTGCGACGCGCTCCAGCAGGCGGCCAGGAAGCGCAGCTTTGGCGGCGGCGAGACCGCGGTGACGCGCCGGCGCGAGTGGACGGAACTGCGCATCCGCCAGCCGGAGTTGGTCCCGGACAACGTCACACTCCCCATCCAGCGGCTGCGAGAGGCCGTCAGCGAGCTGATCAAGCTGAGCGAGGATAACGAGATCGGCCAGGAGTTGATGGAAGGCAACCGGCGGCTGGCAGAGTTGCGCGAGGCAGTCGCCATCTTCCTCAGCCAGAGCGCCGCGGACTCGGTCTATTGGGTCGAGCGGACGGGCCGGGCGCAAAAGACGATGGCCCTGAACGCCGCCCCGATTGACGTGGCCGAATACCTGCGCCGCCGCCTTTTCGGCAGCGATACCTCGATCATCATGACCAGCGCCACCCTCTCGGTCTCGGGCGTGGTGCGGGGTGCAGGTTCTGTCGGGGAGTCCGGGAGGCACCACGCACCACGCGCCACGCGAAAGGGAGCGGAAGCACGAAACGCCTCAGGTTTGAACTATTTCGCCCGCCGCGTCGGCGCCGAGGCGGCCCGGCTGCTGCAAGTCGGGACCCCGTTCGATTACGAGCGGCAGATGAAGCTCTACGTGGTCGGCAAAATGCCCGACCCGCGCGCCGAGGGTTATCGCGACGCGCTGACCCACTGGATCGAGCATTTCGTGAAGCTGACGCACGGCAAAGCGTTCGTCCTGTTTACCAATTTCAAGCTGATGCTGGAAGTCGGCGAGCTGATGCAGCCGTTCTTCGACCGCAGCGGCATCGCCTGTTTCGTGCAAGGCACCGGCACGCCCCGCTCGCTCATGCTCGAGAAGTTCAAAGACGACGTGGACTCAGTGCTCTTCGGCACCGACAGCTTCTGGCAAGGGGTTGATGTGCCCGGCGAGGCGTTGTCCAACGTCATCATCACGCGCCTGCCCTTCGCCGTGCCGGACCATCCGCTCATCGAAGCGCGGATCGAGGCCATCGAGGCCCGCGGCGGCGATTCCTTCCGCGAGTTCTCGTTGCCGGAGGCCATCCTGAAGTTCCGCCAGGGCGTCGGCCGGCTCATCCGCACCAAGACCGACCAGGGCATCATTGTCGCGCTGGACAACCGCATCCTGACCAAGCAATACGGCCAGGCGTTCATCGACGCCTTGCCCAAGTGTCCGGTGGAAGTGGTGTGAGGGCCGCGTGGCCCAGCAGCAAATGCGGTACTGTTGACTTGGCTGGCCCAGCCCGGCAACAATGACCCCCGCTCATGAAACTTTGTCTCGCATTCATCCGGTTTGGCCTGTTCCTCGCGGCCAGCTCCGGCAGTGGCACCCAGGCATTAAGCGACACCAACTTCTTCCCCATCATGGCCTGGAACAGCGTGGCCAAAGACCCGGCCACGCTGCAGAAAATGCGCGAGTGCGGGTTGACGATCGCAGGCTTCGTTGCCCCGGGCACGCTGGATGCCTGCCGCGCTGCCGGGCTAAGAGCGATTGTCTCGGACGCGCGCGCATCAGGTTACGACTGGCGCAACGTCGATGCGGCCAAGGCGCGAAAGAATATCGCAAGCCTGGCGGCCAAGGTTGGCCGGCACCCGGCCCTTTACGGCTATTATCTCCGCGATGAGCCGGATGCCGGCATGTTCGCAGGTTTGGCAACGGTGGCCTCGCTCATCCGCGAGCTTTCGCCCGGCAAATGGCCTTACATCAATCTCTTTCCTGACTACGCCACCCCCGGCCAACTGGGCACCCCCGACTACTCGGAATATCTGGAGCAATTCATCGCGACCTGCCACCCGTCAATCATCAGCTACGACAACTACTCGCTCATGGATGATGGTTCCGTGCGGGAGAATTATTGGTCGAATCTGGAAGCCGTGCGCGCCGCCTGCCAGAAACACCGCATCGAGTTCTGGAACATCGTCCTGTCGGTCGCGCATTTCAGCTATCGCGAACTGAACGCGGCCGACTACCGCTTCCAGGTCTATTCGACGCTGGCTTACGGCGGGCGCGGGATCGCCTACTTTACCTACTTCACCTCCCCCACCGGCAACTACCGGATGGCGCCCATCGACCAGTTTGGCCATCCAACGCCGACCTGGTATTTCATGCAGCAGGTGAACCTGCAAATCCAGAAGCTCGCTCCCACGCTGCTCCAACTCAGCTCCGACGCCGTTTATCACTTCGGCCAGATTCCGTCCGGGGCCCATGGACCGCCGCCGAACAGCCTCGTGAGCAGCGCCGGCGGAGACAGTTTTCTCGCGGGCGATTTCACGCATCGGGACGGCTCGCGGTACCTGATGATCGTGAACAAGGACTTGGCGAAATCACGCCCCTGCTCGCCGCAATTCCGCAAGGCGGCGCGCCGGGTACAGCATGTGTCCGCTTACAACGACGGGTCAACCCCGTTCGAGGGTGAGGACGTTTGGCTGCCACCGGGGGGCGGACTCTTGCTGAAAGTCGAGCAATAAGCCCGGGGACGGGCCGCGGCTCCGCCGGGCCGGGAAATGCGCAAGACAGCCACCGTCCGGGGTTTACACCCAGCCTTTGCGGACCAGCCACATCTTGATGACCTGCGTCAGGCCGACATAGCAGAGCAAGGTTGCCAGCAACAGCCACCAGAAGAGCGGCGGCAAGGGGACAAAGCCCAATTCGGGAGCCAGCGGGGAAAACGGCAGCCAGGCCCCGAAGGCCATGATCAGCAGAGTGGTCATGGTGAGCTGCCAACTGGCCCGGGATTGGAGGAAGGGAATCAGGTTGGTGCGGATGACGTGGATAATGAGCGTCTGCGTCATCAGGGATTCGACAAACCAGCCGGTGTGGAACAAGGCCGCCGCGTAGGTCTTTCCCGGGTCGGCCACCCCGGCGTAGCGGGCGGCCAATTCCGGCGGCGGCGCCAGTCCAAGATCGTTGCACTTGAAGAGGAACCACATTATGGCGTAGGTGGTGTAGTCGAAGATCGAGCTGATCGGGCCAATGAAGACGATGAACTTGGCGATCTCGCCCATGTTCCAGGGCCGGGGCTTGGCGATCTGCTGCGGGCCGACGTTGTCGGTGGGAATGGGCACCTGGGAGAAATCGTAAAGCAGGTTGTTGGTGAGCACCTGGATGGGCGCCATCGGGACATAGGGGAGCCAGGCGCTGGCGCCAATGACGCTGAACATGTTGCCGAAGTTCGAGCTGGCGCCCATCCGAATGTACTTGAGGATGTTGACGAAGACCTTGCGCCCCTCCAGCACCCCTTCCTCCAGCACCAGCAGACTCTTCTCCAGCAGAATCACATCCGCCGATTCCTTCGCGATATCGACGGCGTTATCGACCGAGATGCCTACGTCGGCGGCCCGCAAGGCCGGGGCGTCGTTGATGCCGTCCCCCATGAACCCGACCACATGGCCTTTGCGCTGGAGGGCCTGGACGATGCGCTGTTTGTGCGTCGGCGACAGGCGCGCGAATACGTCGGTGGCCTCCACGGCCTCGGCCAGTTGCGGGTCGGACAGGGTCTCGACCTGGCTGCCGAGCACGATCTTCTCGGCGTTGATGCCGACCTCGGTGCAAACCTTGCGGGTGACGAGGTCGTTGTCCCCGGTCAAGACCTTGACGGTAATGCCCTGCTGGCGCAGGACGGTGATGGCTTTGGCGGCGGTGTCCTTGGGCGGGTCGAGGAAGGCGAGATAGCCCGTCAAGACCAGATCGGCTTCATCCGCTTTGGAATAGGCGGCCTTCTTCTCCACCTTTTTGGTCGCCACCGCCAGCACGCGGAAGCCGTCTTCGCTCAAGTCGTTGACCTGCTCGATGAGGTCGCCGACGAGAATGGGTTCCATCGGGAAGATGTCGCCGTCGCTCTCGAACTCGGTGCATTTCGCGAACACAGCCTCCGGTGCGCCTTTGGTCAGCAGTTCCCGCTGCCCATCCGGTCCCTCGACCACGACCGACATCATCCGGCGCGTGAAGTCGAACGGAATCTCATCGACCTTGCTGAACTGATCGAGCGAAAGCGCCCCATGCAACTCCTGGTGGTGGAGTACCGCGCGGTCGAGGATGTTCTTAAGCCCGGTCTGGAAGTGGCTGATGAGATAGGCATCCTGGAGCACGGCCTGGCTTTCGCTCTTGAAGACGTCGCAATAGATTTCGAGGATGACGTGGTCCATCGTCAGCGTGCCGGTCTTGTCGGTGCACAGCACGTCCATGGCGCCGAAGTTCTGAATTGAGTGGAGGCGCTTAACGATGACTTTCTTCTTCGACATCGCCAGCGCGCCTTTGGACAGGCACACCGAGACAATCATCGGCAGCATCTCCGGGGTCAGCCCGACGGCCACCGCCAGAGAGAAGAAGAACGCTTCCTTCCAGTCGTGTTTGAAAAGCCCGTTGATGAGGAAGACCAGCGGCACCATTACCGCCATGAATTGGATCATCAGCCAGGTGAACTTTTTCACGCCGCGGTCGAAGGCGGTTTCGACCTGCTGGCCAGTCAGGCTGCGGGCCACTTTTCCAAAGTAGGTCTGCGCGCCAGTGGCCACAAGCACCGCCGTGGCTGAGCCGCTCTCGACACTGGTGCCGAGGAAGCACAGGCTCGAGCGCTCGATGGGCGAGACATTCGGACGCAGGTCGCACGCGTCGGTTTTCTCGACCGGCATGGATTCGCCCGTCAGCGTCGCCTGGATGACGAACAAGTCTTTGGCGGAAACCAGCCGGACATCGCCCGGAACCATATCGCCGGCGGAAAGCTTCACCACGTCGCCGGGGACGAGGTGCTGGAGCGGAAGCTCTTTGGGCTGGCCGTCGCGCACCACGGTCGCGGTGACCCTGATCATCGCTTTGAGTTTCGCCGCCGCCGTATTCGCCCGCGTCTCCTGGACAAAGCGGAGGGATACTCCCAAGGCCACCATCAGCAGCATCACCACGCCGGCCCGGAAATCCCCGGTGGCGAAAGACAGAGTCGCCAGGATGGTCAGCAGAATCACCAGCGGGTTGCGGGAGGCAAGATACAGGCGCTGCAGCCAGCCTTCGTGCTTCTCGCGACCGACTTCGTTGTGGCCGTATTGCTCCAGGCGCGCGGCGGCTTCCTCCTCCGTCAGACCGGCGGGCGACGTGCCGAGCGAGCGCAACACCTCGGCGCTGTCCTTGGTCGCCGCATCCCGGGCGAGATCGGACAGGCTGATATTGTTCGGACTGGTCAAAGCCGGCATAAACCCTTTCAACGGCGTGCGGTCAAAGATTGTCCGTCTTGGGCCGCCCGTCCATCCCAAAGTTGGTCTCTCTCTCGCGCACCCGAAAAGCCCGCCTGGGACTTGCGCAACACCCCCGCGCGTGGAAGACTATTTGACTCAAATTGACAGACATTTGGCGCAACGCGGACTATGGTGCAAGTGACAGCAAGTCAGGCCATGAAAGAAACCGATCCGTATCTGGAGACGTTCGAGCGGTTCGCAGAGCAAGCGAAACAGCCTGCGTGGGTCTTCCCGCTGCGCAAAGCGGGCATCGCGCGCTTTGCCGAACTGGGGTTTCCGACGCTCCAGCAGGAAGACTGGCGGTTCACGAACGTAGCGCCAATCGCCAAACGGCCCTTCAAACCCGTCTTCCAGGCCTCGCTCGACAGCCTTCCCCGGGAGGCCATCGCCAAATTCACCTTCGGCCGGCTGGCCGCCAGCCGGCTGGTTTTCGTCAACGGCCACTACGTGCCGGAACTCTCGGCTTCCAACGGGCCGCAGCCGCAAGGAGTTCTCGTCGGCAGCCTGGCCGCAGCACTGGCTGGCGACTCCAGACTGATTAAAGAACATCTGGCGCGCTACCCGCAAGGCGAAGACAACCCGTTTGCGGCGCTCAACGCGGCATTCTTCCAGGATGGCGGCTTGGTTTATGTTCCGGCGGGCAAGCGCCTGGAGGCGCCGGTGCATCTGCTGTTCATCTCGACGGCGAAGGAGCCCGGGGCCACGTCGCATCCCCGCAACTTAATCATCGCCGAGAAGGCCAGCCAAGTGACGGTTCTCGAAAGCTATGTCAGCACCTTCGAGGGATCCTGTTTTACGAATGCGGTGACCGAATTGATTCTGGGCGACGGCGCGGTGGTGGAGCATGCGAAATTCCAGGACGAAAGCCGGAGCGCATTTCACGTGGCCGCCATCCACGCGCATTTGGGGCGGAGCTGCAACTTCATTTCGCACTCGATTGCCACGGGGGCGCGCCTGTCGCGCAACACCATTCGCGCGGCCCTGGCCGGCGAAGGCATTGAGTGCATCCTCAACGGGCTTTACCTGACCCGGGGCGACCAGTTGGCCGACCACCACATGGTGGTCGAGCACGCGCGGCCGCATTGCAACAGCCACGAGTATTACAACGGCATTCTCGATGGCCGATCCAAAGGCGTCTTCCACGGCCGCATTCTGGTGCAACGGGCCGCGCAGAAGACCGATGCCAAGCAGACCAACAAGAACCTCCTGCTGTCGGAAGACGCAACGGTGGATACCAAGCCGCAGTTGGAAATCTACGCGGACGATGTGAAGTGCACACACGGGGCCACGGTCGGGCAGTTGAACGAGGAGTCGGTCTTTTACCTGCGCGCCCGGGGCATCGGCGCGGAGACCGCACGGCGCATGTTGATTCATGCCTTTGCGGGCGAAATCATCGAGCGCATCCGGCACGCCCCGGCGCGGGAAGAGCTCAATCAGTTGGTGTGGGAGCGGCTGGAGCAGAACCCGCGCGTGGGAGAGAAGAAATGAAAGGGACCACGACACTGGCTAAAAACAGGAAGGGAGAAGGGCTTCAATCAGGGCCGCGAGCTGGCGCTTTGTTCGTGTGTCTGGTGTGCTTTATGGTTAATTCCAGCCGTGTTTGACGAACTGAGCGATCTTTATCAGCAGGTCATCCTCGACCATTGCAAACAGCCGCGCAATTTCCACGAACTGAGCGGCGCAACCTGCTCGGCGCAAGGCCATAACCCCCTGTGCGGCGACCAGTTGAAGCTTTACCTGGCGATGGACGGGGAGGTCGTCAAGGACATCAGCTTCCTCGGGTCCGGCTGCTGCATTTCCAAAGCCTCTGCCTCGCTGCTGACGGAAAGTGTCAAAGGCAAAACCCGGGGCGAAGTTCAAAAGATGTTCCAGCAGGTCCACGAGCTGGTGATGACCGGCCGGGTGGTCGGGGACGTGGGCAAACTGGCGGTGTTCGCCGGCGTGCACAAGTTTCCCGCGCGCGTCAAATGCGCCATCCTGGCCTGGCATGCCGTGATGGCGGCCCTTAAAGGCGACGGCCAGCCGGTGAGCACCGAAAACGAGGACACTTGATGCCAGCAAGTCCGCGCCGTGAATGGGCCTCGTAGTCGTCCTCGGAAGCAGCCAGCGACGCGACAACCGCGGCCTCATCGGCTATACTTGATTCATTGATAATATGAGCAGCGATGAGCCAGTCACTTTAACTCGCGATGTTGAGGCCGCCGCCATCCCGGTCGGCAACCGGGTCACCCTGCAAAAGGGGCAGCAGGCTTACATCACGCAAACACTCGGCGGGAGCTACACGGTGATCGTGAACGGGAACCTGTTCCGCATCGAAGGCAAAGATGCGGACGCGCTCGGTTTGGAAGCGGCGGCCAAACCCGCCAGCCCCGGCGCGCCGGTCACGCCAGAGCAGCTCGAGAAGGAAATCTGGAACCAGTTGCGCTCCTGTTACGACCCGGAAATCCCCGTCAACATCGTCGATCTCGGCTTAATCTACGATTGCCATATCACGCCGCTGTCTGCGGGGAGCCATCGCGTGGACGTCAAGATGACTCTGACTGCGCCCGGCTGCGGCATGGGGCCCATGCTCGCCCAGGATGTGCAAACTAAAGTGCTGGCTCTGGAGGGCGTGGACGATGTCGCCGTGGAGCTGGTCTGGGACCCGCCCTGGAACCAGGGGATGATGACCGAACAGGCCAAGCTCCAGTTGGGGTTGCTCTAAACAGAGTTATGGTTACTGAAGCAACCGTTCCTGGACGGCAGAAGAAAAAGGTTAACTGGTCAGCCCTGCGGGCCGACTTTCCGATCCTCGAGCAGAAGGTGCACGGCCAGCCCTTGATTTACTTCGACAACGCCGCCACCACGCAGAAGCCGCGCGTGGTGCTCGACGCCCTGCGCCATTACTACGAGCACGACAACGCCAATGTCCATCGCGGCATTCACGAATTGAGCAATCGCGCCACCGCCGCTTTCGAAGCCGCGCGGGCGCGCGCCGCAACGTTCATCAACGCCCGCAGCGCCGACGAGATCATTTTCACCCGCGGCGCCACCGAGGGCATCAATCTCGTGGCGCAGGCGTGGGGTTCGAAGCACGTCCAAGCCGGTGACCGCATCCTGCTCACCGAAATGGAACACCACAGCAATATCGTGCCCTGGCAATTGCTGGCCGAGCGCACGGGGGCGGAACTCATTTACCTCCCCATCACCGGCGACATCGGCTTGCTCGACCTGGGCCGCCTGGACGAGTGTCTGGCCCAAAAGGTGAAGCTCCTCGCCTTGACCCACATCTCCAACTCGCTCGGCACGATTAATCCCGTGGCGGACTTGTGCGCGCGGGCGCGCCAGCTGGGCGTGACGACGCTCGTCGATGCCGCCCAAAGCGCCGGGCATCGGCCGGTCGATGTCCAGGAAATCGGCTGTGACTTCCTGGCTTTTTCCGGGCACAAAATGTGCGGGCCGACCGGTATCGGCGTGTTGTATGGCCGCCAGGAGATGCTCGAAACCCTGCCCCCGTATCAAGGCGGCGGCGAAATGATTTTAAGCGTCGATTTCCAACGCAGCGCCTGGAAACGCCCCCCGCACAAGTTTGAGGCGGGCACGCCGGACATCTCCGGCGCGGTGGGATTGCATGCCGCGATGGATTACCTCGACCACATCGGACGGGTCAACATCGCGCAGCACGACCAGGAGCTCGGCGCCTATGCTTACGCCCAACTCTCCCGGCTCAAGCAGGGCATCCGCCTGTTCGGCCCGCACATCGGGCGCGCCGGACTGGTGAGTTTCCTGTTGAAAGACATCCACGCGCACGATGTGGTGACCGTGGCCGACCAGCGCGGGATCGCGTTGCGCGGCGGGCACCACTGCAACCAGCCTTTGATGCGCAAGCTCGGCGTGGAATCCACCGCCCGCGCCAGCTTTTATTTCTACAACACTACGGCGGAAATCGACCGCTTCGTGGACGTGCTGGGCGAAATTCAGAAGTTCTTCGGCACTGCGTAGCTCTGGTTCTTAGGCCGGGGAATTGCCCAAGCCGCTGCTGCAAGTGGACAAGACCGCCCTTGCGGCCGACTGTCCCGGCCGTGAGCAATCTTCACGGAAAATGGACATTGCCCCGCGGCAGCAAATGGCCGAGGGGCTGGTCCACCGAGCCGGCTCCCGCAGGCGAGGCCAGCTGGGGTGGGGGATTCTCCCAATCCATGGACGACCGGAAACCCCATGCGCGCTTTAGCGGATTCCAGGGTTTTCCTGGCATTGGGGTTGCTAACCGGAGGCCATAGTTGAGGCACCACGCCCGGCTTGACCAGGGCGGACGAATTTGTCTTCCGCGAAGGAAGGCAAGATGGTCCGGCCCCCCGACCCTCCCCTGGGTCAGGGTGCCGGGAAGCCATGCGAAAGGTCCCCCGCCGGGGAATGCGCACGCTGTTGTGAATGTCCGCGCATCACGACCGATGCCTGCTTCCCTGACGGGGGACTGCTCTTTCCCCGGCGGGGATTTCCTGCAGGGCCAGCACATCAATCATGCGGCTTGACCCGCCGCGCCGAAGCTGCCAAGCATTGCCCTATGATTAGAATTCTCTTGGCCGCGATTCTCTTCTCCGTCGCTCCGGTTTTTGCTGGAACCACTGAGCTTCTCCACAGCTTCAAGAAGGTCGGGGTCACCGACCAGTTCTGGGCCGAGGGCGCCGCCATCGGCGACTTCAACAACGACGGGAAGATGGACATTGTTTCGGGCGCCTACTGGTATGAGGGGCCGGATTTCAAGAAGCGCCACGAAATCTATCCTGCCAACGCCAGCTTCAAACGCAAGAAGGCCGACGGCATGGAACAGACGGTCCCCGGCTTTGAGGGCGCTTTGGGCGTCAAGAACGCCTACTCGGATTGTTTCCTGACCTTCGCTTACGACTTCAACGGCGATGGCTGGACGGACGTTCTGGTCTTTGGTTTTCCCGGCAAGGAAGCTGCGTGGTACGAAAACCCCAAAGGCCGCCCGGGACATTGGCAGCGCCATATCATCTTCGATGCGGTCGATAACGAGTCCCCGGGCTTTGTCGATATCACCGGCGACGGCAAGCCCGAAATCCTTTGCTGTTCCGGCGGTTACATTGGCTACGCCGAAGCCGATTGGAAAAACCCGGCGGCGCCCTGGAAGTTCCATCCCATCTCTCCGAAGGGCGATTACCAGAAGTTCACCCACGGAATCGGGTGTGGGGATATCAACGGCGATGGCCGTGTCGATATCATCGAGAAAGACGGCTGGTGGGAACAGCCGGCTTCGCTGGCCAACGATCCGGTCTGGATCAAGCACCCTTTTCACTTCGCGGCCGCCGCCGCGCAGATGCTCGTCTATGATGTCAACGGCGACGGCCTCAACGATGTGATCACCTGCATCAACGCGCATGGGTACGGACTCTCTTGGTTCGAGCAGGTGCGGGAGAACGGCAACATCACCTTCCGCGAGCACGTCATCCTGAACAAAGACGCCTCGAAGGACCGCTACGGCGTCCAGTTCTCCCAACCGCACGCCCTCGCCCTGGTCGATATCGACGGGGACGGCCTGATGGACATCGTCACCGGCAAGCGTTTCTGGGCGCACGGCAAGAACGGCCCCGACCCCGAGTCGGATAATGCTCCCGCCGTCCTCTACTGGTTCAAACTGGTGCGTCCCGCCAAAGGCCAGGCCGAGTTCATCCCCTATCTGATCGACGACGATTCCGGCGTCGGCACACAGGTCACAGCCGGATACGTCAGCAATCCCAAATACCCCGATGTCGTCGTCGGCAATAAAAAGGGCGTCTTCGTCTTCAAACACGAAGTGAAGGAAGTCCCCCGCGCTGAGTGGGAAAAGGCGCAGCCGAAGCCGCTGCCGGCGGCGGGCGCAGACCCCCAATGAATTTGATTGGACGCCGCGCCGTGCTTTCTCCAGATTCCGCGGCATGACGAGCAAGTTTTTGCGAGACGGGCGCAGAGCCCGTCGAGCCGTTCTCCGTGGCCTTGCGGTAACTGCTGCGCTTTCCTGTTTGTGCGCACAGCCCGGCAACCCGCAGGGGTCCGCCGCACGCAAGCCGAACATCATCTTTATCCTCGCCGATGACCTCGGCTACGGGGAGTTGGGGTGCTACGGCCAGACGAAGATCAAGACGCCCCGCCTGGATCAACTTGCCGCCGACGGGATGCGGTTCACCAGCTTCTACGCCGGCAGCACGGTGTGCGCCCCGTCGCGCTGCGCGCTGATGACCGGCCTGCACACCGGGCACGCCTTGATACGCGGCAATGGCACCATAGCGCTCCGGCCCCAAGACCTGACGGTCGCTGAGGTCCTTAAGCAAGCCGGCTATCACACGGGGCTCATCGGAAAATGGGGATTGGGCAACCCGAACACGACCGGGGTGCCGCAGAAGAAAGGGTTTGATGAATTTCTAGGGTATCTCGACCAGGTTCATGCGCACGATTACTACACCGACCACCTGTGGCGTTACGACCCGCCCGGCAGCGCGAAGCCGGGCTTTGACGGACGGATGGATCTCCCCGAAAACCGAGGCGGCCAGAAGGGCCTGTACACGCACGATCTGTTCACCACCGCCGCGCTGAATTTTGTGGCCATCAATAAGCCCGACCAGTTCAACCACTATCGGCCTTTCTTCCTTTACCTCGCCTACACCATTCCCCACGCGAACAACGAAGAGGGCCAGCGGACCGGCAATGGCATGCAAGTCCCCAGCGACGCGCCCTACTCCGACGAGCCGTGGCCGCAAACGGAAAAGAACAAGGCCGCGATGATCACCCGCATGGACGCCGATGTCGGCCGGCTCATGGACAAACTCAAGGACCTGAAGATCGACGACAACACGGTGGTGTTCTTCTCCAGCGACAACGGGCCGCATAAGGAGGGCGGTGTGGACCCGAAGTTCTTCCAAAGCGCCGGCCCTTTGCGCGGCATCAAGCGCGACTTATACGAAGGCGGGATTCGCATGCCCTTGATCGTGCGCTGGCCCGGGAAGATCAAATCCGGCACGGTGAGTGATCGGGTCTCCGCCTTTTGGGATTTTCTGCCGACCGCCGCCGAGATGGCCCGGCTCAAAGTGCCGGAGAATCTGGACGGCCTTTCGCTATTGCCGGCTTTGCTCGGCAGGCCGCAAACCAACCAGCACGATTTCCTTTACTGGGAATTTCACGAGCGCGGTTTCCAACAAGCCGCGCGCATGGGCGATTGGAAGGCCGTTCGCCCTCAAGCTGGCGCGCCGCTCGAACTTTACAATCTCAAAACCGACCTTGGCGAGAAAGAGAACGTGGCGCAGAAGAATCCAGAGGTCGTGGCGAAGATCGAAGCCTATCTGAAGACGGCGCGGACTGAATCGGAACAGTGGCCAATTAAGCCGGCCAAACCACAGCCAAAGAAGAAATAAGGCGCTGTCACCGGCGGGAACCGACAGGGGCGACGGGCCCGCTTTGCGGCGCGGGGGCATTCAAATCGCGAATGCGCCGAGTCCGCTCGATTTCCTTGCTCATCCACAGCACCGCCAGCACAATCGCCAGCAGGACCGCGCCGAGCACGAACCACGGCCAGGGGTAACGCCGCTTGTTGTGGGAGGCCGGCAAGGGGCACTTATCGTTCGTCATGCAACGGCCACAGAATACGCCGGGGCCGCCGCCCAAGACAATGCAATAGATGCTTCTTGCATTCCGCGCCGACAGTGGCAAGTTGATTCTTGCTTAGATGATTGTGGCCTTTCCAAGGCATGGTGAATCTTCAATGAACCCGGTTCAATGACGATTTGAAACCCGATGGTCGGGAACAGTCCAGGGGGCGGTCAGCAAGTAAATAGAAAGCATAATGAACACAAAATTATTCGTGGGGAACCTTTCCTTCGATGTCACGGAAAATGATCTGCAGGATCTCTTCGTTGCCTTCGGTCCGGTCACTGAGGTCAATCTCATGACGGACCGGTCCACCGGCCGCTCGCGCGGCTTTGCCTTTGTCACCATGGCCACCCCGGAAGGCGCGCAAGCGGCCATCCAAGGCATGGCCAGCAAAGAGGTGAAAGGCCGCGCGCTCACCGTCAACGAAGCCCGGCCTCGCGAAGAACGCGGCGGCGGCGGCGGCGGCGGGCGGGGCCGCTATGGCGATCGTCGCGGGGGCGGTGGCCACTCGCGTTCCCGGTATTGACCGATTGTCTTGATTAACTTCGTGTTGCCAGCGGGCACGGGGTGGGGGGGGGGGTGGAATAGCGGACGGTCTCGCTAACGGGGGCAACATCTCCGTTGGAAAAACCGGCCCCTGGAATTAGAATGGGCCGCATGGCAATGACCCGACATTGTTGGAAATGCGGCACGGAATACAAATTGCCGGGAACGCCGGGCCGTTCGGAATCGTGTCACCGCTGCAACTCGGACCTGAAGGTGTGCCTGAATTGCGTCAGCTACGACCCGCGGGTCGCCGAGCAGTGCCGTGACCGCCGCGCCGACCCGGCAGCGGAAAAGCCCCTGGCCAATTATTGCGAGTATTTCGAGTTCGTCCGGCGTGAGTTTGTCCCCCCAGCGGAAGACACGTCCCGTGAAGCCAAGGCCCGGGAAGCGCTGAAGAAACTGCTCGGAGATTAGCGTGATAAAGGGTTGCTTGAGTCAAGGGAGTTAAAGGAGTTAACGCCGTTATATGGGTTACAAGGTTGCAAAACCACAAGCGTGCGACGGACACGCAACCCAGGTAACGATGTAACCGGTTGGCCAGGCAAAACCCCAACTTAAGGCCCTTTGGCGCTATTCGACGGTGCGGGAGAATTTGACCGCGTCGCCGTAACGTTTGTTGTCGGTGCGGATGCGCGCGGACAGGGTCCGCCCGACGGCCCGCAGGAAAGGCGTCGCGATTTCGGGCGCTTCCCTGGCCAGCGCGTCAAAGGCCGCCGCGGAGATTTTCACGACCAGGCTGTCGCTGTTGGCGACCACATCGGCTGAGCGGGGGCCTTGGTCGAACAGTGAAACATCGCCGAAGAAATCACCCGCGCCCAAAGTGGCCAAAAGGGTTTCCTTGCCCAAGACGTTGAGGCGGACACGCAGTTCGCCCTCAAGGATGAAATACATGGTGTCCCCCGGGTCGCCTTGCTTTACGATGACCGACCATTGGGGAACTTTTTCGACTTCCACGAATTGGGCGAAGCGCTCAAGCTGGCCATCGGTCATGCCCGCCAGAATCTTGATCCGGCGCAACGCGCGGGGATCAAGGCCTCTGGGGGTCATCATGGCCAGCGCGCTGGACGAACTCCCTTCGCCCTTTGACCGGAAGAACATCTGCAGCTCGGGCACATTCGAGGCCTTTTGCCAGGAGCCGCTTTGGGCCGCGTAAATCCAGGTATCGGCCGTGACGCGCTCGTCCTTGACCCAGGACACCAGCGTGGGCAGTTCCACCGGGCCGTATGCGGCCTGGTCGATCCCCCAGACAATAAAACCTGCGTCTGTTGAAACTGCAGCCATGACTAGTAGTACCTATACCACACAACAGGCGGCAGACCAAGGCTGAATGGTCGTGATTTATACGGATAGCCCATCAGCACCCTGTCACAAATCGCCGCGAGGAATGCTGGGGCCTCTGTCACAGGCTCGAAACACGCCTGGCCCCGTGAACGGGGGCCCCAATCTGGCTGCCCGCGCCCCCGGGTTCCAGCCAAGCACCCCGCGCGGGCGCGGCCACTCCATAAAAGAAAAACCCCTTCCGATTCTCTCGGAAGGGGTTTCAAGGTTGGTTCTAACTCAGCTTAGAACTTGTAGATGACGTTGACGGCCAGCAGCCAGGCGTTCTTCTGGGTGGGCAACCCTGTCGTCTCACCACCGAAGATGTCGTTCCCGAGCAGGGAGTGATCCCAACGCAGTTCCAGGCGGCTGATGACGTTCTTCCACAGGTCGTATTGAGTCGTCGCCGTGAGCGCCATGACTTCAGCTTTGCCCGTCTTCCCAAGGTCCTCCTGGAAGAGGAATCCCTCTCCACCAGGGCCTTGATTGAGGTTATCCTTGAAGTACTCCGCGCGAGCGTGGAAGCTGAGCTTCTCGGTGGCCTGATAAGAAAGATACCCAGCCAGAGAGTAATCGTCATTGTTCGCCGGATGGATGTCGAGGTAATCAAAGGACGCCCCTGCCCGAAGCCCTGTGACCGGGGTCGCCACCGTGGCGCCAACATAGTAACTGTTCACGGTAACGGGTTTAGGCGTCAAGGCGGCCAAGGGCGTGTCGTCGAACCCGTTGACAAACCCGCCGTACAGGGTTGAGCCCGACAGGAATCCCCAACTGTCCGGAGCGGTCAGGGCCATTGAGACCATGTATGTCTTGTAGGATTCAGATTCCGTTCCAGGTCCGTACGGTGCTTTTCCATCGTTGACTGGCGCGAAGGCGCGATCGTTAATGGTGGAATTCCAGGCATCCGCCACTCCAGCCGACATGCTGAAACAGTCGCAGAAGCGATAGCTGGCCAACAGCCCCGTCATTGTTTGCGGCTCAATGGAATGGCCGTACGACCGGGTGAAGTTGGGGTTATTGCCGGACTCGATGGATTCGTAGCCGATGATGCTGTCGAAGACACCGACCTTGAAATCCAGACCCGTGCCCACTGGCGCGCGCAATGCGACGTATGCTTGCCTGATGCCGAAGTCACTCGTGTCATGCTTAGCGCCGAGCGAGGTGGTCCCAAGGGTATCGGCATCCGGCCCGAACCACAGGTCCACGCGGTATCCGGCGGCCCAGTCCTGTTCATCCAGCGGTTTGTCAATCCTGAGCTGGATGACGTCCAGGTTGAATCCGTCGGCCTTCTGCGTGTTGTTGAACTTGTAAGGCGGCAGGTTGGCGTTGCCCGTGCCGGGGTTCCACTCTGCCGATGTATCCACGTACCCGCTGATGGTCGTGGAAGAGAGCGCGGTCATGACCGGACTCGCCTTTTCCTCGGCTTTGGCAGCGGATGCGAAGCTGACCACCCCGAGGGCGGCCAGAGCTACTGTCCATTTATTATACTTCATTCGTTCCTCCGATATTGATCGTATGTTTGTTGTATAACTTTATGCATTTCACAGGGTAAAACCGGTTTACCCTCGCACCAAAACCGGTGCATTTCGGCAATACATAGGCCATCACCGCCGGTTTGACAACAACTATTTTCACTATTTTTCCCCCCGTTTTTCGCCCCCTTTTCCCCCAATCCTGTGCAAGGATTGTCCCGGATTAAGGCAATGCCAGGCTGGC
Source organism: Verrucomicrobiota bacterium (assembly GCA_050011195.1). Lineage (GTDB taxonomy): Bacteria > Verrucomicrobiota > Verrucomicrobiia > Limisphaerales > UBA8199 > PALSA-1440. Next base: position 20,811 of record JBEKJO010000028.1, read on the forward strand.
CGATTGCGCAGGGGACCCCGCCGCCGCCGGCGCTTCGCCTGTGTTTGGGGTGCGGCAACCGGGGAGGAAGCTCCTGCCGGCGCCCCCCTTCAGGGACGCGTTGTTTGTGACCGACTGATTTGGAACAAAGCCTGCTTAGCAGAGGGCGTCGAATGTTTTTCGCAATTTCCATAAAGGGCTTCCGCCTCGCGATGGCCCGGGCCGGCCAGCAATGAACCGACGTTAATTATGGCTTCCTTCCTCTATGTAGCGCGGGAGACGGTTTCCGGGCGGGAGATACGCAGTTCCGTCGAGGCGGCGACCGAGCAGGCGGCCATCGCGGCCCTGTTGAACCGCAACCTGCTGGTCCTCTCGATCCAGGAGAAGGTCGGCAAACAAGGCCGGACCAGCGGCGGGCGTGTGGGCCTGGCCGACCTGGTGATCTTCACGCGGCAACTGGCGACGATGATCGATGCCGGTCTGGCCATGGTGCAGTCGCTGCAGGCGCTGGCGGACCAGACCACCAATAAGGTCATGCGCGACGTGATTCGCGATGTTACCGCGCGGGTCGAAGGCGGCGACAGCTTCTCCGAGGCGCTGCAAAAGCATCCGAAGGCCTTCAACCGGCTCTACGTCTGCATGGTCGCCGCCGGCGAAAAGGGCGGGTTGCTGGCGGAGATTCTGGCCCGGCTGGCGGTCTATTTGGAGAATACCGCCCGGCTGCGCAAGAAGGTCAAGGCGGCCATGATGTACCCGATCGTCGTGACCGTGGTGGCGATCCTGATCACGGTTTTCCTGCTGGTGAAAGTGGTGCCCGTCTTCGGCGACGTCTTCGCCAGCTTCAACGCCAAACTGCCGACGCCGACGCTGTATTTGATCAACGTCAGCAAGTTTGTGAAGAAGTACCTCGTTTTGTTTGCGCTGGCCGGCGGCGGCGGGGTGTACGGCTGGTTCTATTTCATCAAGACCCCGGTCGGGCGGTTTTTCTGGGATTCGCGCCGCATCCGGGTGCCGCTCTTCGGCCCCATCGCCCACAAGATTTGCCTGGCCCGGTTTACCCGCACGCTGGCTTCCCTGATCCGCAGCGGCGTGCCGATCCTCGAGGTGCTGCAGATCGTTTCCCAGACTGTGGGCAACGTGGTCATGGAACGGGCGGTCAAGACCGCCGCCGTGGATATTGAGCGCGGGGAGAGTATTTCCGCCGCCCTGGCCAGGCATCCGGTGTTCCCCGCCATGATCGTGCGCATGGTGACCGCCGGGGAACAAACGGGCAAAATCGATAACATGCTGGAACGCATCTCGGACTTCCTGGATGAAGAGATCGAAACCACGCTTTCGGGCCTGACGGCGATGATCGAGCCCATTCTGATCGTTTTCCTCGGGGTGGTGGTGGGCGGCATGGTCATCTGCATGTTTCTGCCCATCTTCAAGTTGCCGGAAATCGTCAACGGCCATTAACAGCGAAGTCGACAGTCTGCGCCCGCGGCGCAGGGCTGGCGCTTCGTTTGATCCCCACTGGCGCCGCCAGGAAAAAGGATTGACCGATAGCAGGCAGGTTCAAAAACGAGGGCGAAGGGCTGGGCAGTGAGAAGGGGGAAAGTTCCTGACAGGTGAGGTGTCCCTCACTTGTTCCTGGCCAACTGTTTCGCCAGCCGGATTGCGGCGAGCATGCTCGAAGGATTCGCTTTGCCCTGGCCGGCGATGTCGTAGGCCGTGCCATGATCGGGCGAGGTGCGGACGAACGGCAGGCCCAGCGTCCAGTTCACGCCGGTCTCGAAGCCGATCATCTTGAGCGGCACTAAACCCTGGTCGTGGTACATAGCCACCACCGCGTCGTAATCGCCTTTGAAGGCATGGTAAAACAACGCGTCGGCGCTCAGTGGGCCGACGACGTCGATCTGCCGCCGGCGGGCTGCCCGCACCGCGGGGCCGATGGTGGTCTGTTCTTCTGTGCCCATTTCCCCGCCCTCGCCCGCGTGCGGGTTGAGGCCACAGACGGCGACACAAGCCCGCGGCAACCCGAGGTCGCGGCAAGCCTGCGCAGCCAGCTCGATCACCATCTCGATTTTCGCTTGCGTCAAGTGGTCGGAGACAAGCTTCAGCGGCAAATGCGTCGTCGCCAGCGCCACCCGCAGCCAGCGGCCGCGGGCATCCTGGCCAAGCAACATCATCGCCGTTCGGGAGGTGCCGGCCAACTGTGAAAGCAGCTCAGTTTGCCCGACAAAGGCCAGCCCGGCCCGGACGATTGCTTCCTTGTTCACTGGCGCCGTCACCAGCGCGTCGAGCTGGTCCCGCAAACAGCGCTCCGCGCCTTCCCGAACCCAGGCGACCGCCGCCCGCGCGGCCGCGGGCGAGCCTTCCAACAGGTCCGCCGGCAAAGCGTCCGGCAGCGCCTGGCACAGGAAAATCCGCCCGGATTCGTCCTTGCCGCCGTAGGGCTGGAGGGGAAGCTTCAAGCCCAGTTGCTCGTTGAGGAGGCGTGTGTGCCCCGCGTCGCCTATCAGAAGGTAACGCGTGTCGTCGGCCCGCGCCTCGATAGCGAGAGCTTTGAGGGTGACCTCCGGGCCGATGCCCGTGATGTCGCCCAGTGAAATGCCAATCCAACCAGTCATTTGGGGTTGAGGGTTGAAGGTTGAGGGTTGAGGGTCTGCCGTGGAGAACCTCCCACCCGCAACCCTCAACTTTCAGCCACTCAAAAAACCCGCCAAAACGTCTTCTTCTTCAGCCGGTCAACCCACTGCTTCTCCAGGCGCGTTCGTTCTTGCGCCTGCAGGTCTTTCTCAATTTGCCCCCGCACCTCGGTCAGCGTCTTGAACCGTTCCGGGCGCTTGTCTTCCACCAGCATCAGGTAGAATTCCTCCGGCGGGGGCAGGTTGGTGACCGCGGCGGCGCTTTCGAACCGGCGCTCTTCCACCATGTTCTCCTTCTTCAAAACCGTGTCCGCTACGTAGTGACGGCCAAAGGTCGCTACCCCGTTGTCGTATTGACAAACCCAGTAATCCTCCCCCGCGGAGCGGCTCATCACCCCGCTGTGCTGTCCCGCTTGCAGCGATACCGCCGTGTCCGCCAGCCCCTTGTTCAGCCGGGCGGGTTCCCACCAGCCCAAATCCCCCCCCTGGCTGCGCTGCGACCCCTCTGAGTAAATGGTCGCCATCTCCACAAAAGTTGCCCCTTCCTTGAGCTTCGCCAGCACTTCCCCCGCCAGCTTCTCGGTCCGCGCCACCTCGCTCTCTCCGGGACACTTCAGCGCGATCATCCGCAGCTTCACCTCCTCCTGCACTTTGAAGTCATCGCGGTGCCCGAGATAATACACTTCCACCCGGTGCGGTGAGACGATGATCTCGGACGAAATATTCTTCTGGCGCAGCCAGGAGACGATAATACGGTCGCGAATCTGCTGCCGATGGCGCTCCAGGGTGATGCCGTCCGCCTGCAAGGTCTGGATGAGGGACATGCGGTTGCCGCCGTAGCGGGCGCGAATTTCCGCTGCGACCTCCTGATCGATCTCCTTGTTGATTTCCTTGTCGATGAAGGCCTGCTTTTCGGAGTCGGCGAACGTGGTCTTGAAATCATGCAGCACCAACTGCCGCTCGATCAACTGCTCCATGCTCTCATCACGGGCGTCCGACACCTTCTTTTGAAATAACTCCGGCTGGCCGCGGTATTGACGAGCGAGCATTTCCTCCGCCGGCAACGTCATGAGCAGCACCTCTGAAAGCGTGACGACGGAATCATGCACCACCGCCCGGATCCCATTCACCAACTCCGGCTCGGCGCGAGTGCGCGGCGCCGAGACGATCACCGCCCCGGCGATCAGCATGATGCAGAATGCTTTCATCTGAAATCGGGCGCAGTGTAGGGGGCGCCCGCCCGCAGGTCAAGGGGCCTGAACCCGCTGAAACCCGCGTCCCTGCCTCGATCACGCCTGCCCGCAGGCGGCCATTTCCAACTTGACGCTGGCGGCAGCAGCGGTTAACGTAGGCGCAGATGAAGACTTCCCGCCAATACCGGTGGCAGCAGAGGCAGATCGCCGAGGGGCGATGCTCCCGCTGCGGCGCCAAGCGAAGACACTACGCCGTCTTGTGCGATTCCTGCCAGGTTGACGACCGGATGCGGCAGCAACAGCGGTCAGGTTCCCGGCCTTGGCACAAGGGGAAGCGCGGCCGGCCGCCCAAGGTGATGCAGCCGCTGCCCGGGCGCGCGCGGCGCTGAACCCGGGGTTGCGTCGTTGGATTAACCTGCGGCTTGTCATTCGCGTGCGGGGGCGTATGCTCGGGGATGTGAACGGAAAGTGGAGCAAGTGTTTGCCGTATGTCTTCATGCTGGTGGCGGCGTTGTCGCGCTGGCCGAAGCTGTTCCCGCCGAATTTCAGCGCGTTTTACGGGCTGGCCTTTTGCGCCGGGGCCTTTTTCCCGCGCAACGTCAAATGGTGGCTGCCGCTGGGGACGCTGGTGGCGACGGATATCGCCCTGGATTTCTATTACCAGTCGTTCAGCGCGATGCAATTGGTCAATTATGCGGCCTACGCGCTCATCATCTGGTTCGGCACGCGGTTCAATCGCCGCTCGCGTTTCCTGGGCTTGCTGGCGGGCGGCATTGTGGGGGCGATCCTGTTTTACCTGATAACGAACACTGCGTGCTGGCTCTCCAACCCGGAGTACACGAAGGACCTGGCGGGCTGGATTATCGCGCTGACCATAGGGACCAGCGGCTACCCGACTACGCTTGAATTCTTCCGCAACACGCTGATGAGTGGCGGCCTGTTCACGGGGCTGTTTGCCGGCGCCCTCAAACTCACCGAGGCCGCTGAGTCGGCCGAAGAGAAAGAGCCTGAAGAAGAACCAGCCGAAGCCCCCGAGGGCGAAGAGGCGCCGGATGAGGGGAAAGCGTAATGCGTGATTCGTGATGCGTGAAACGTGAAACGTGAGGGCCGCGAGATCCGTTCACCCAGCTAACCTCCTTCACGCATCACGTTTCACGCATCATGTTCCAAATCGGCGTCATCTCGGACACCCATAACTACTTCGATCCCCGCATCCCACACCTCTTTGCCGGCGTGAACCATATCCTCCACGGGGGCGACCTCGGCCTGCCGGCCATCCTCCTGCAGTTGGAACAAATCGCCCCGGTGACAGCGGTTGTCGGCAACACGGATGATCCCGGCTTTCAGTACCCGCAAACTGCCGTGGTTGAACTCGCTGGCCGCAAATTCCTCGTGCAGCACATTGTCAATCCCCGGTCGCTGGCTGAGCCGATCAAAGCCCGCATCGCTCGCGAGCGGCCAGACGTGGTGGTGTTCGGCCATACGCACAAGCCGTTTTTCCAGAGCATCGGCGGGATACGGTTCTTCAACCCGGGCTATGCGGGCAAGTCCTACTTCGGCTTGGAGCGGAGCGTGGCCATCCTGCACTGCGGCGAGAGGGGAATCAGAGCGGAGTATTTGCCCTTGTAACGGCGATCTCTCGCGCTTTGCGCAGGTCGAGCTTGCCGGTGCCCAAGTAGGGCAAGGCGTCGATGCGGAAGAACTGGTCGGGGCGCGGCTTCCACAGGTTCGGCAGGTCGCATTGCGCCAGCTTCTCCAGGCACGCTTGCAACGGCTCTGGCGCCAGCTTGTGCAGCACAACCAACCGCTCGCCCTTCTTCGCATCCGGCACCCCGGCGACGACAAACGTCTGCTCGGTCGCGCCGGCCAGTTCGTGCAGCGTTTCCTCGACTTTGATGTGCGGCACCATCTCGCCGCCGATCTTGCTGAAGCGGCTCAGGCGATCGGTGATTTGCAGGAACCCGTCCTCGTCGAGCGCGGCGATGTCGCCTGTTACGTACCAGCCGTCCTGCAACACTTCGGCAGTCTTTTCCGGGCGGCTGAGGTAGCCCTGCATGATGTTGGGGCCGCGCACCAACAGCAGGCCGGGCTGGCCGACCAGTTGCGGCGCGAGCGTCTGCGGATCGACGATGCGCACGCTCATCCCTGGGAGCGGGTGGCCGATCTTGCCCCGCTTGGCGCCGACTTGGCGGAAGCCGGCAGAACGGAAGTCGTGGGTGCTTACTGCCACCGCCGGCCCGCACTCGGTGCAGCCGTAACCTTCGAGCGGGCGGATGCCGAATCGCTCCTCGAAGGCCGAGGCCAGCCGTTCGGGTAGTTTTTCCGCGCCCGTCATCACCACGCGCAGGCTGCCGAAATCTTCCGCCGCGCAGCCCCGCAGATAGAGTTGCAGGAAAGTGGGCGTCGCCAGCATGAAGGTGACGGCGTACCGGCTGACCAGCGGCCCGATGGCCTTTGCGTCGAGCGGGTTCGGGTGGTACACGGCGCCGACTTCCAGCGCCGCGGGCAGGCAGAGCGTGCCGGTGAAGCCAAACGAGTGGAAGAAGGGCAGGACTCCCAGCACGCGGTCGCGGCGGTTCAAGCCGAAGACCTGTTCGAGTTGCTCGATGTTCGACCCGACGTTGTAGTGGCTGAGCACCACGCCTTTCGGGTCGCCGGTGCTGCCGCTGGAGAAGATGACCGTGGCCGGGTCATCCAGCTCCACTTTCTTCCGGCGTCCGAGGGAGCGCTCCAGCCAGCCGGGCGGCAGGAGCCACGCGCTGAGCAGCGCGCAAAGCTTCTCGCCGGAGCGCGGTCGGGCCGCCACCTCCTCCAAAAAGACAGCCTGGCCCGGGACTTTGAGCTTCACCTTGTCGAGGAAGGTTCTTGAAGTAAGCACGGTCTTGATCTCGCACTGGCGAATGCACGAGGCCAGCGTTTCCTCGGACACGGTATAATTCAGGTTCACCGGCACCTTGCCCATCAGCAGCGCCGCGAAGTTCACCAGCGCGCCGGGCACTGAGGGCGGCAATAACAGACCCACCCTCGGCTGGCCCGCCCAAACCCCTTTCAGCCGCCGCGCGAGGAAAACCGTTCGCATGAGCGCGGAACCAAAGCTCACTTGGGGAGAGAGCGCATCGCCCATCGCGAAACGGAACGGGTGGCGGCGGGCCGCCCGCACGAATGCGCGGTGCAGCGGTCTCATGCGCGCTTTCCGATGGTGCCAGGCTTCGGCCACGAGTTCCTGCACGCACTGCCGCACCTCGAAAGGCGTCGCGGTATGCGGCAGGGGCTTCCCGAAGTTCACGGTCACGCGGTAGGGAATCCGGCGCGGCAGCTTCCAGAGAAAGCGCCCCTTTTCGAAACTGAAGATGCTGCCCCAGACGCCGTCCAGGGCGACGGGGATAATGGGCGCTTCCACGTCTTTCATGATGCGCTCGAAGCCGCGGCGGAACGGCAGGAGGTGGCCGATGCGCGTGATTTGGCCTTCGGCGAAGATTAAGACCACTTCGCCGTTCTGGATGGCCTCGCTCGCCGTGCGCAGGGCCTGGAGCATTTCGCGCGGGCGCAACTCGGACGAAATCGGAATGGCGCGCAGGATGCGGGCAAAGGGTTTCACCCAGGGTTGCTCGTAAATGCCTTTGAACATGATGAAGCGGACATGCCGGTCCGTGGACGCCGAGAGCAGCAGCGCGTCCACCAGCGAGAGGTGGTTGCAAACGAAGAGCGCGCCGCCCTTTTCGGGAATGTGGTCGCGGCCATCAACCCGGATGCGGTAAACCGTGTGCGTGAGCACCCAAAGAATGAAACGCAGCAACGAGTCGGGCAGGAGCCACACGACGTAAATGGTCGCGGCCAGAGTCATGAGTGCGCCGATGAGGAACACGCCACGCGGGCCCAGTTGCAGGGCGGCGGCAACGACCCAATAAAAACCTGCGGCCAGGAGAATCCCCACCCACGAGAGCCATCCGGCCGCCGCCAGAATAACACCTTTCTGCTCCTTGGCTGGCCGGTGCTGGAGAATGGCAGAGACCGGCACGATAAAGAAACCGCCGAAGAACCCGAGCGCGCCGAGGATGGGCAGGAGTTGGAAGAAGCTCAGGTTGGGTTGCCAGAGCCAGGCTGCGAAAACCGAGAGGCCCAGCGCGCCCAGCGGCACTAAACCATACTCGATCTTGCCGCCGGACAAGTAACCGGCGGCAAAGCTTCCCAGCCCGATGCCAACCGCCACGGCTGCCCAAAGCCGCGTGGTATGCACCACATCAACCATTAGAACGTGCTCGCCGTAATCAATCACCCCTAGCTTCACCAGCGCCGCGAGGAAGAAGAAATAGGTGTTGCCCAGACAGGCCAGCCAGAGCACACGATCGGCCCGCATCAACTTAATCTGCGCCAACAGGTCACCCAGGAAATTCGCGCGGAACCGCCGCGCCGGGTCCGCCGCCGGCACCCGGGTAATTCCCAGGCTGAAAGCCAGGCCGGCCAGAGCCAACCCCACCAGAACCGCGCCAGACCAAGCCTGACGCCCCGCGAAGACATCGAACAACTCCGCGCCGGCCATCATCCCCAGGATGATGGCCAGGAAGGTGCCGAGTTCCAGAATGCCGTTGCCCCAGGAAAGCCGTTTCTCCGGCAGGAGTTCCGGCAACAGGCCGTACTTGGCGGGACCGAAGATCGCGCTATGCACGCCCATGAGGAAGATCGCAGCCAGACCCATGGGCAGGTTCTTGAGGGCGAAGCCTGCCGTGGCAAAGGCCATGATAAAGACCTCGAGCACTTTCACCGAAACCGTGACCGTCCGCTTGCTGAAATGGTCGGCGAGAAAGCCGCCGGTCATCGAGAACAGGATGAACGGCAGCGCGAATAAGGCGGCCGTCAAGGGCAATAGGGCCATATGCATTCCCGCTGAGAGGGCCAGGCTTAGGCCGATAAACGTCACTAGCGTCTGGAGGGCGTTGTCGTTGAACGCCCCTTCGAACTGCGTCACGATCAAGCTCCAGAACCCGCGCAACCGCGGCGGGGCGGGTTCTACTGATTCCGCGTGAGACGCTCGTTGGTCCATGCTCGGATTAAGGTGTCAGCCCGGTTTCTTGCCTGCGTAAAGTCCGGCGAGAGGTTATCGCACCCGGAAGGCGCAGCGCCAATTGATAAAATTGGGGGCAACATCAATTCCCTGGATGGCGGGCCAGGGGGCGCGGGCGCAGACTCCCGCAAAACTTTTTGCCGGCAGCCGTGTCTAACGAGTTAGAACTGGCCAAAGGCGTGCGGGTGCGGCACGTTTGGCCGTGGCCATGAGCGAACTGCAAATCATCGAATCGGCGCTGCAGCAGGCGGCTCGGCGGCGGCGCTGGGCGCGGGCGTTGCGCGGTTTGTGGCACGGACTGCTGGTTGGGGCGGTGTTGTCGTTGTTGGTGATCGGCGTCTGGCATTTGCTGCCGCTGCCGTTCTGGACGCTGATTACGGCGGCCCTGGTTCCGTTTCCGTGCGCGCTGGCGGGAATGATCCTCGGTGGCTGGCACAAAACGCCTTTGCCGGAAGTGGCCCGGTGGGTGGATGGCCGGCAGCATTTGCAGGAACGGCTGAGCACGGCTTTGGAAGTCGCCGCAGAGCCGAACGCCGGGATGTGGCGCGACCTGGTGGTCACCGATGCCGCCGAACAGGCCAAGACGCTGGACGCGCGCCGGCTGGTGCCGTTCCGTCTGCCCCGGGCGACGCGCTGGGCGCTGGTGGTCCTTGCGCTGGGGGCCGGTTTGGGTTTTGTGCCCGAATACCGGAGCAAGAGCTTTCTCCAAAAGAAGGCCGATCAGCAGAACATCAAAGAGGCCGGACGGCGCCTCGTGGATTTGACCCGCCGCACTCTGGAAAAGCGTCCGCCCGCCCTCGAACCCACGCAGAAGGCGCTGGAGGCCGTCACCGATTTGGGCGACCAGCTCGCCAAGAAAACTTTTACGCGCAGCGAAGCGCTCAAGGACCTGGCCAACGTGGCGGAGAAGCTCAAGGACGAGCTTAAGGAAATGGGCAAAGACCCGGCGTTAAGAAAGATGGAGCAGGCCGCGCGGGCTTCGACCGGGAACGACTCCCAGACCGCAGCGGGTTTGCAGAAACAAATCGAGTCCTTGCAGAAACAGATGGGCACGCCGACCGGCAACCCCGAGGCGCTCGACAAGCTAAAGAAAGACCTGGAAAAGCTTCAGGAGGCCGCCAAGGGCCTGGCCGGCAAGAACACTGCCGGCAGCGACGCGGAGCGGCAGAAGCTGTCCGAATCTCTTTCCGCGCTCTCGAAGCAGATGCAAGACATGGGACTGCAATTGCCGCAACTGGACGACGCGATTAAGGCGCTGGCGGCCAACCAGACCGACCTGGTCCTGAAAGACCTGGAAGCCTCACTGACCGACCTCGAAAAGATGCGCGACATGGCCAAGTCGCTCCAGCAACTTCAGCAGCAGGCCCAAAAGCTGGGCAAGGATTTGGCCGAGCAACTCAAGAACGGCCAGCCCGAACTTGCCCAAGCGACGCTGCAGAAGATGGTGGCGCAATTGCAATCGGCCAGTCTCGCACCGGACCAGCTCCAGAAGATTCTCGCGGAGGTGTCCAAAGCGGTTGATCCGGCCGGCAACTATGGCAAAGTGGCCGACCATTTGAAGAATGCCGGCCAGCAGATGCAGGCGGGGAATAAACCCGGCGCGGCGAAGGCGCTGGCGGCGGCGGCCAAGGAATTAGGGGATCTGACGCAGCAAATGGGCGATGCGCAAGCGTTGATGGCGTCGCTCGACAACCTGAACCAGGCCTCGATGTCCATCGGCTCGGGCCAGGGATGGGAGATGTGCAAGGCCAACCGGCCAGGGTACAATCCTTACGGTTCCGGACCGCCGGGTGGCGGCGTCGGCACCTGGGGTGATCCCAACGGCCAATGGGACGGCCAGTGGAGCGACCGCTGGGATAATTCGGGCTTCACCCGGCCCGACCAGGAGCCGCGGGGCAACACCGACCGCGGCGAGGGCGAACTGAGCGACGCGCTGAAGCCCACGAAGGTCAAAGGCCAGTTCAAGCCCGGCGGCCAGATGCCGAGCATTACCCTGAAAGGCGTGAGCATCAAAGGCCAGAGCAAGGTGGCTTACGAGGAAGCGGCCACCGCCGCGCAGTCCGACGCGCAGAGCGCCTTGAGTCAGGAAAAGGTCCCCCGCGCCTACCAGGGGGCGGTGAAGGACTACTTCGACGATCTAAAGAAGTAATTGGGAAATCAGGAAGGCAGGAACGAAGCCAATGTTGCCGGATCAAGAATTGACACAGCGAATCATTGGGGCGGCTATTGCGGTACACAAGACGCTGGGGCCTGGGTTCCTCGAATCGGTTTACGAAGAAGCACTGGCTATTGAATTCACCTGCCGGGGCATCGTTTTTGAACGGCAGAAGGGCCTCCCGGTCTTTTACCGTGGCCAGAAGATCGCGGAGCATAGGCTCGATTTCCTGGTCGAATCCTGCGTGGTCGTTGAGCTAAAAGCCATTTCCTCGCTCGAGGACATCCACTTCGCGATAGTTCGTTCCTACCTGAAAGCAGCCAATCTGCAATCAGCTTTGATCCTGAACTTCGCAACCATGCCCCTGACCGTTAAGCGCGTGGGCCGGGAAGAAGTTGCCCGGAAGAAGTCGTGTCCCGATTTGCTCCCCTCCTGATTTCCTGATTTCCAAATTCAAATTATGAACACCGAAGACCAAATCCAAACCTTCCACCAGGCCCACAGCGCGTTGCGGGCGGAACTGGGCAAAGTCATCGTCGGGCAGGACGCCGTCGTCGAGGGCACGCTCATCGCGCTGTTCGCAGGGGGGCACGTGCTGCTCGAAGGGGTGCCGGGGCTGGGCAAGACGCTGCTGGTGCGCACGCTCGGCGAGGTGCTGGACCTCTCGTTCAGCCGCATTCAGTTCACGCCCGACCTGATGCCGGCTGATATTCTGGGCACGAATATCGTCATGGAGATAGCCGGCGGGCGGCGCGAGTTTCAGTTCCAGCGCGGACCGATCTTCGCCCAATTGGTGCTGGCGGACGAAATCAACCGCGCGACGCCGAAGACCCAATCAGCCCTGCTCGAAGCGATGCAGGAACACCAGGTCACCGCCGGCGGCGAACTCCGCAAACTGGTGGAGCCGTTCTTCGTCATGGCGACGCAGAACCCGATTGACCAGGAAGGAACCTACCCGCTGCCGGAAGCCCAGCTTGACCGGTTCTTCTTCAAGATACTGGTCGGCTATCCGTCCGCCGAAGAGTTGACCGAGGTGCTTTCGCGCACCACCACCGGCGTCCGCGCCGGGGTGGAACGGGTGCTGACGCACGAGGCGTTGTTGGAGTTGATGAAACTGGTGCGCGAGGTTCCGGTGGCCTCGCACGTGAAGGATTACGCCGTGCGGCTCGTGCTGGCGACCCATCCCAAGACGGAGACAGCCGCGCCAATCGCCAGCCAATACCTCCGTTTCGGCAGCAGCCCGCGCGGAGGCCAAACCCTGCTGCTCGCGGGCAAAGTCCGCGCCCTCGCCGAGGGCCGGTTCAACGTCAGCTTTGATGATATCGAGGCCGTCGCCGCCGCCGCCTTGCGGCATCGCCTGATCCTGAACTTCGAGGCGGAAGCCGAAGGCATCACCACCGACCATATCGTCGGTCAGATTCTCAATGACGTGCCCAGAGACGCGGCGGCGGTGAGCGTGTAACCCTCACTGGGGCAGGGAGTCACTGCCAAACAAGGGTGATGAACTCAACCATGCGGAAGACAACCCATGCCTGACGCCCTCCTGACGCCCGAGCTTCTGCGCCGGCTGGAGCAATTCCAACTGCTCGCCGCGCGCCGGGCCAAGAGCACGGCCAAAGGGGAGCGGCGCAGCCGCGCGCGGGGGCAGTCGGTCGAGTTCGCCGACTACCGCAACTATGTCCACGGCGATGATTTCCGCTATCTCGACTGGAACCTCTATGGCCGGTTGGAGCGGCTGTTCCTCAAGCTCTACGAAGAGGAGCGCGAGCTGCCGGTGCGAATCTTCCTCGATGCCAGCGAGTCCATGACCTTTGGCGAGCCGCGCAAGTTTGATTTCGCGCGGCAAGTGGCGGCGGCCATCGGCTACGTCGCCCTCTCGGGTTTCGACCGGGTAAGCGTGATTCCCTTTCCCGACCTGGGCCATGATGCCAACACTGATCCCGGCGCGCGCATCGCGGAGCTCGCCGCTCGCGGCGCCTTGCGCTCGGTGCGCGGCAAGAAATCCGCCATTCAGTTCTTCCAGAACCTGGGCGCGTTCACCGCCGGGGGGGCGGCGAATCTCAACGAGGCCCTGCGCCGGGGCGCGCTGGAAGCGCGCCAGGCCGGCGTGGCCGTCGTGCTGAGCGATTTCCTTGATCCGGCGGGTTACGAATCCGGTCTGACGGCGCTGGTGGGCCGCGGATTTCAGGTGGACCTGGTGCAGATTCTCGCTCCGGACGAACTCTCGCCCGCGACTTTCGGCGATTTGCGTCTGGTGGATTCTGAGACCGGGGCCATGCAGGAGGTGACCTTCGGCCGCTTCCGCCTGAAGGCATATCGGCGAACGGTGCAGAATTTCATGCAGCGGCTGCGCGAGTTTTGCCAGGGGCGCGGCCTGAACTTCTTCACCGCGAGTTCCAACACTGATTTGCAGGAATTGCTGCTCAAGCAACTGCGTAAGGCGGAGGTGTGGGGGTGAAATTAAGTCCAAAGTCCAAAGTCCAAAGTCCAAAGTCCGACGCCTCGGGCTTTAACTCGGACTTCGGACCTCGGACCTCGAACTTCGTCTGGGCATGCATTTCTTAGCCCCATTCGCCTTCGCCTTTGCCGCCGCGATACCGGTGGTGATCGTGTTCTATCTGCTCAAGCGCAAGCGGGTGGTGAAGCTGGTTTCGAGCACCGTGCTCTGGCAGAAGTTTTTGGCCGAAACCCAGGCCAGCGCGCCGTTTCAAAAGCTCCGCAAGAACTGGCTGCTGATTCTGCAAGTCATCCTGCTGACGCTGGCCGTGCTGGCTCTGTCGCGGCCCTATTTCTCGACCAGAGCCAAACCGGCCCAGCGGCGGGTGGTCATTCTCGACGCTTCGGCCTCGATGCAGGCCACGGATGAAAGCCCGTCGCGCTTCGAGAAGGCCCGCGCCGAGGCGCTCCAGTGGGTGGACAGCCTCAAAGACACCGACGAGATGGTCATCGTGCTGGCGGGCCCGACCACCGAAGTCAAACAATCCGCCACCAGCGAGAAAGCGGCCTTGCGGCGGGCGCTGCAAGGCTGCGTCTGCTCGGACGGGCCGACCCGCCTGATACCGGCGCTCCGAATGGCGGAATCATTGGTGCGCGACCTCGACCCGAAAACCGGCCCGGAAATCCACCTGTTCAGCGACGGCGCGGTGCCGGAATTGAATGAGTTCGAGAACAAAGCGCTGCCGCTCATTTATCATCGCGTGGGCAAAAGCGCGAACAACCTCGGCATCACCGCCCTCGATGTGCGCGCCAACCCGGAGGACCCCCGCGAGCGCGCGATCTACGCCAGCGCGGCCAACTTTTCCCCGGACAGCCGGCAGACCGGGCTGGAGCTGCTGCTGGACGATCGCTTGGTGGAAACACGCCCGCTCACCATCCCGTCGGGGGAAACCTCGCCCCAGGTCTTCCGGGCCAAGCAATTACGCGATGGGGTTGTCACTGTCCGTTTGACCACCCGCGATGACTTGGCCGTGGATAATCAGGCCTCCATCGTCAGCCTCCTGCCCAAGCCGGTGAAGGTGCTGCTGGTCTCGCGGGGCAACCGGCTTTTGGAGAAGGCCTTGCGCGCGGTTGCGAAGGTCGAGCTGGCTGGCGCCACGGATTTGACGGACGCGGCGGCCGGCTTCGATTTTGTCGTGCTGGACGACGTGACGCCGGCAGTCTGGCCGAAAGGCAACGTGCTGGCGATTCATGTGGTGAACACGAACTGGGTCGAAGGGGTCAGGCGCGTGGAGGCGCCGCCGATCGTGGACTGGAAATCGACGCATCCGCTCCTGCGCTACACCGGTTTTGACAACGTGCAAGTGGTGGAGGGCCTCACGGCCCGGACACCGAGCTGGGCGGTGGCGCTGGTGGAGACGCCGCAAGCGCCGCTCATTCTGGCCGGTGAGTTGGGGCGGCAACGCATCATTTGGATCGGCTTCGACATTCTGGAGAGTAACTGGCCGCTGCGCGTCTCGTTCCCCATTTTCATTGCCAACGCGGTGGAATGGCTGGACCCGGCCAATGCGCGAAGCGGCCAACTGCTGGTCAAAGCCGGCGACCCGTTCCGCCTGCCGCTGTTGGAACCTGCGTCCAGCGCGCAAGTCACCCTTCCCGGCGGCGCGACGAAAACGCTGACGCTCGACCCGAGCGCCAACGAGCTGGTGTTTGGCGACACCGGCAAGTCGGGCGTTTACCGGCTCCGCCTGGGGACGAACGAGACGGTCTTTTGCGTGAACCTGCTCGATGCGGCCGAGAGCAACATCAAACCGCGCGATGAATTGCAACTGGGCAAATACACCAAAGTGAGCGCGACCACGACCAAGCGGGCAAACATGGAGGTGTGGCGCACCATTGCCGCGCTCGGGCTTCTCGTATTGCTGGCGGAGTGGTGGTACTACCATCGGAGGACCGTGTGAGGATTTACGATTTACGATTTCCAAGGCTCAATCCCGAGAGCATGAGCGCGGAAAA
Source organism: Verrucomicrobiota bacterium (assembly GCA_050011195.1). Lineage (GTDB taxonomy): Bacteria > Verrucomicrobiota > Verrucomicrobiia > Limisphaerales > UBA8199 > PALSA-1440. Next base: position 36,282 of record JBEKJO010000028.1, read on the forward strand.
CCCACCACCAAAAGACCGAAGCTGGCGCGATGATTACTTCGCAAGGTGTGAGGTGTTGGGGAACCTCACGCGCTTTTGGGTAATTGCCATCGTAGCGATTCTGGTGGCGACGTTGCTGGCAGTGGTCAAGTGGGTAAATTCGCAGAGCCGGGGCTACGTCGTCGCCTATTGCGCCCAAGACCAAGAGTATGCCGAAGCCATTTTCCGGGATTTCGAGAAGGCGACCGGCATCAAGGTCCGCGCTGTTTATGACAGCGAGGCGGTCAAGACAGTTGGCATGGCCAACCGCCTGCTCGCGGAGCGCCCGCACCCACAGTGTGATGTGTTCTGGGGCAACGAGGAGCTGCGCACGCGCCAGTTGGCCGCCCAGGGCGTGTTCCGCGAGACCAACGGCTGGGCCGCGTTCGGCTATCGCAGTCGGCGGATCGTGATCAACACCAACCGCCTTTCGCCCGCTTCGGCCCCCCGTTCACTGCTCGAACTGACCAACGAGGTCTGGCGCGGGAAAGTGGCGCTGGCTTATCCGCAGTTCGGCACGACCGCCACGCATTTCCACGCGCTGCGTCAATTCTGGGGTGATAAGCGCTGGCGGGCCTGGTGCCAAGCGTTGGCGGCCAACAAACCCCTGCTTGTGGACGGCAACTCAGTGGTGGTCAAAACAGTTGGCCGCGGCGAGGCCTGGATTGGCTTGACCGATTCGGATGACATCGCCGCCGGACAACGGGAGGGATTGGCGGTTGCGCCATTGCCGATGACTGAGGAGACGCTCTTGATTCCCAACACGGTGGGCGTGGTTCGCGGCGCGCCGCACCCGGAAGCGGCGCAGCGGCTGTTTGAGGTTTGGCAAGGGGGCGGGGTCGCGGAACAATTGGTGGCCGCCAGCGCGCTGGAGGGCGTCTCTGCCAGCGAAGTTTCCGCTCCCACGCTTAGGGTAAATTGGAACGCCTTGCTGGCCGATTTGGAGGGCACCACCGCCGCGCTCAACCAAATCTTTCTGCGATGAACTGGCTGCTGCTCAAGAACAGTTTGCTGGTTGCCGGACTGACGACGCTGCTGGCGGCGAGCTTTGGCTTTGTGGCGGCGCTCTGCCTGGCGGGACTCGAAAAGCGCTGGCGGCATCGCCTGCTGGCCGTAGCGGTGATGGCCCTCGCCTTGCCGCCGTTCGTGGCGACCAACTGCTGGCTGCACTTTCTCGGCTTCGCCGGCGCGTGGCGCGGCTGGCTTCCGCTGAACATCGTTTCCCTCGGCGGAACGGTTTGGATTCTGAGCCTGCTGACCTGGCCGATCACGTTGCTGACGGTGTTGAGCGCCTGGCAACGGCTGGAGCCGTCGCAATTGGAAAGTGACGTGGCGGTGAGCGGCTGGTGGTTGATTCGCGGCCTGCTCTGGCCGCTGGCACAAACCGCCCTGGCGCAGGCAGCGGTGCTGACGTTCGTGCTGGCCCTGAACAATTTTGCCGTGCCCGCTATTTTACAGGTGAAGGTATTCCCGGCAGAAGTGTGGGTGCGCTTCAACACAACCTTCGACACCGCCGGCGCGCTCCAGTTGAGCTGGCCGCTGGTCGTGGCGCCGCTGCTCCTGCTGCTCTGGTTCGCCCGCCGCGAATTCCCCTGGCCCCGCACGGAAGGTCCCGTCCCGGCCAAGCTCTTCCGCCAGCAACTCGGCCCCGGCTGGTTCTGGCTGTGCGGCGGCTGCACCCTCCTGCTCTGCCTGCTGGCCGTCGGCCTGCCCGTCTTCCAACTGATTTCCGTCAAGCGGACCTGGACCGAGCTGCCCGGAGCGCTGGCCGCGAGCCGAGGCGCCCTTTGGAACTCGTTCTCCCTCGCCGCCGTTTCGGCCACCGCGGTCATCGCGCTCGGTCTATTCATCGGAACACGCCGAAGGGGGCCACCGCCGACATCCGAATTGTCGAGTAGAACGCCCAGTCGCCCTTCCAGCCTTCGGACTTCGGACTTCGGACTCCCTTCGGGTTTCGGGTTTCGGGTTTCGGATTTATGCCGCTGGCTCGCCTGGCTCCCCTTCCTCCTGCCCGGGGTATTGCTCGGCATTGGGCTGATCGTGCTATTGAATCGCCCGTGGTTTGCGCTCCTTTATCAGAGCGCGGCGATTGTCCTGCTGGCGTTTGTGATTCGATACCTGGCGTTGGGCTGGAACTCTGTGGCTCATTCCTTGCAAACGGTGGACCGCGATTTGACTGACGCAGCGCGATTGGAAGGCGCGACCCGCTGGCAGATGCTTCGCTATGTGCAGTGGCCGCAGATCGCGCCGCGCGCCGCCGCGACGTGGTATGTGGTTTTTCTGCTTTGCCTCTGGGACGTGGAGTCAATGATTCTCATTGTGCCGCCCGGGGGCGAGACCCTGGCGCTGCGCGTGTTCAACCTGCTGCATTACGGCCACAACGCGCAAGTCAACGCGCTTTGCCTGACGCTGCTGGGGCTGGCAGTTGCGCCGCTGGTGGTGTGGAAGGGGTGTTGCGTGTTGCGTGTTGCATGTTCGCTCCCTACGCGACACGCAACCCGCAACACAATCCTGGCCGCCAGCGCTCTCCTGCTCTTTCCCGGTTGCGGGCCGGAGCCCGCCTCCAACGAAGCGCCGCTGGCCAGCCAGTTGTTCCGGCGCGTGCAGATTATCGGGTCGCGGGGCGTGGGCGTGGGCGAACTCAACAAGCCGCGCTCGGTAGCCGTGGACGCGCAGGACAATCTCTACGTGGTGGATATGACGGGCCGCGTGCAGAAATTCTCCTCCAACGGCGTTTTCCTGCTTTCCTGGCAATTGCCGCAGACCGACCTCGGCAAACCCAAGGGCATGGGCCGCGACCGCGACGGCAACATTATCGTCTTGGAGCCGCACTATCAGCGCGTGAACGTCTTTTCCCCCGAGGGCAAACTGGTCGCGCAATGGGGCAAGCGCGGCACCAACGCCGGCGAGTTGATGATGCCGCGCGCCGTAGCGGTGAATTCCCGCCGTGAGGTCTTCCTGAGCGAATACGGCCTGGTCGAGCGCGTGCAGCAGTTCGCCCCGCGCGGCGAAAAGCTGCTGGCGGCCTTCGGCCATGCCGGCAACGCGCCCGGCGAGTTCAACCGCCCGGAAGGGTTGTGCGTTGATGCGCAGGACCGGATTTACGTGGCCGACTCGTGTAATCACCGCATTCAGGTCTTTTCGAGCGACGGCAAGTTCATCCGCGCCTATGGCAAAGCGGGGAAGGGCAAAGGCGAATTGAGCTACCCGTACGACATCTGCGTGGATGCGGCGGGGCGGCAATACGTCTGTGAATTCGGCAACAGCCGCATCCAGGTGTTCGATGCGAACGACCGGCCGCTTGAAATCATCGGCGGCCCCGGCGCGGCACCGGGACAGTTCAGCAACCCCTGGGGCGTGGCGCTCGACTCGGCAGGCAATCTCTACGTCGCCGACTCGCAGAACCACCGGGTGCAGAAGCTCCTCCGGCAATGAACTTCCAATTCACCCATCCTTATTACCTGTTGCTCATGGCGCCGGCACTGGCGTGGGTGATCTGGTTTGCCTGGAAGAGCGACGTGCAGGTCAGCCCCTGGCGGCGCTGGACCGCCCTGGGGATTCGCACCGTCGTGCTGGCTGCCCTCGTGTTTGCGATTGCGGGCCTCCAGTGGCTGCGGCCGGTGGAAGGCATGAACGTGTTCTTCGCGCTGGACCGCTCCGACAGCATACCGTCCCCGCAACAGGAAGCCGCCCGGGAATACGTCAACCGGGTCTGCAAGGAAAAGAAGAGGGAAGACAAAGCCGGCGTGATCGTCTTCGGCGCGGAAGCGAGCATCGAGTCGTCGCCCAACGCGGCGGTGGACCTCCAGAAAATCCAGGCGGTCGTCGGCACGGAACGCACCGATTTGGCTGCCGCCATTCGGCTGGCCACGGCGGCGTTTCCAGAGACCGGCCAGAAGCGTCTCGTGGTGATGTCCGATGGCAACGAGAACGTCGGCGATGCCCTGAGCGCGGTCCTGGCCGCCAGACCGCTCGGCGTGACCGTGGATGTCGTGCCGATGGGAGTGGCGCGCGCCAACGATGTGTCCGTTCAGAAGCTGCAGGTGCCGCCCAAGCTCAAGGAAGGCCAGGTTTTCGAGGTCAAGATCTTCATCCAGGCCGACCAGGCCACACCCGCCACGGTGCGGCTCTTTCGCGACGAGCAATTCCTGGGCGAGCAGAAAGTCGAGCTGTCCGCGGGCAAGAACCTGTTCACCTTCCCCCAGACGCTGTCCAAGCCCGACTTCTACAAGTACGACGTGCAAGTCGATGCGCCGGGGGACCCGGTCCCGCAGAACAACCGCGCCACCAGCTTCGCCACCGTTCGCGGCCAGCCGCGCATCCTTATCGTCTCGGCCGAGCCGGAGCAGGACAAGCAGCTTGCCGCCGCCCTGAAGTCGCCCAGCCTCGAAGTCAGGCTCGTTGGCATAAAGGGCTTCCCCGAGACTCTCGCCGAGATGCAGAGCTACGATGCCATCTTCATCAGCAACCTCGCCGCCGGCGATTTGGGGCTTGACCGCCAGCGGCTGATCGAGAGCGCCGTGCGCGATTTCGGCGTCGGCCTGGTCTGCGTGGGCGGCGACCAGACCTACGCGGCAGGCGGCTACCGCGGCACCCCGCTGGAATCAACCCTGCCGGTCAGCATGGAGCTGGACAGCAAGAAGGTCTTGCCCAGCGGCGCCGTGGTGCTGGTCATGCACGGCATGGAGTTCGCCAATGGCAACGAAGTGGCCCGCCTCTGTGCCCAGGGCGTCCTGGCCGCGCTCGGTCCTACCGATGAAATGGGAGTTGTGCTCTGGGATGGCACTGAACGCTGGCTGTTCCCGCTTCAAAAGGTGGCGAACAAAAATAAGCTGGCGGCGCAAATTGCCGGCATGAACCAGGGCGACCTCGGCAGCTTTCAGGGCGTGCTCCAAATGGCCTATCAGGCGCTCCAAAAGTCCACCGCCAACCTCAAGCACATCATCGTCTTCAGCGACGGCGACCCCAACCCCCCGGCCCCGGCCTTGATGCAGGCCATCGCCGGCGAGCGCATCACCGTCAGCACCGTCCTCATTTCCGGCCACTCCCCACCGGACGCCATGCAATGGATGGCCGACCAGGGCAAAGGCCGGTTCTACAACGTCAACTCCCCCGACGATCTCCCGCAGATCTTCATCAAGGAGACCGCCGTCATCCTGAAATCCGCGATCTACGAAGACCCGTTCCAGCCGCAGGTCCGGGCCGCAAGCGAACTGGTGCGCGGCATCGGCGCGAGCGAATATCCGAAGCTGCTGGGCTATGTCGCGACGACGCCCAAGCCCCGCGCCGAGACCCCCTTGTGGACGGACAAAGGCGACCCGCTGCTGGCCCATTGGCAATACGGCCTGGGCCGCGCGGTGGCCTTCACTTCCGACGCCAAAGCACGATGGGCTAAAATCTGGCTGAGTTGGGACAAGTACCGGCAGTTCTGGTCCCAAATCGGACAATGGAGCATGAGGCGCCTGGAGAATGCGGACTTCACGACCGAGGTCGCCCTGGATAAGGGCGAGGGGCTGATCAACGTCGAGGCCATAGACGAGCAGGGCAATTTCCGCAACTTCCTGGACCTGCGCGCGGTCGTCGCTAGTCCCAAAGGCGAGCGCCAGACGGTGCGCCTCGAACAAACCGGCCCCGGCCATTACGAGGCGCGCTTCCCCACCAAAGAAGTCGGCGCGTATCTGCTGAACCTGACGGATGTCAAAGACGGTCAGGTGCGCGGCTCGCAGGTCATCGGTGCCAGCGTCAACTACTCGCCGGAATTCAACACCTCGGAGCCGAATCTCAACCTGCTGCGGCGCATCGCCGAAATCGGCGGTGGCAAGATGCTCGACCCGATGGTTCCGGCGGTGAATCCATTCATGCACGAGCGGCAGAAGACCTTTCAGCCGCGCGACCTCTGGGAGTCGCTGCTCAAGTTCGCCATCCTGCTGTTCACGCTCGATGTCGGCGTGCGGCGCATCCAGATTGGCCGCCACGAGTGGTTGCGGGCCGCGCAGGCGTTGCGCCGCTGGCTCTTCTTCTGGCGCGGCGCTCCCCGTCCGCCGGAGGCTGAGGAGTCTCTGGCGGCATTGCTGGCACGGCGCGCGCAAGTCCGCTCGCAGCAGACCGCTCCGGCAGCCGAACCCAGGCCCGATCTGTTCCGCCCGGAAAAGCCCGCTACCCTCCCCTTGCCGGGCGAAGAAGGTGTCGCCACTCCTCCGTCGCAACCGGCCTCCGCGCCCGCGGAACCGCCCAAACCACCCGCTGAACCCGCGCCCAGCACCGCCAGCCGCCTGCTCGAAGCCAAACGCCGCGCCCAAAAGCGCAAGTAGCCGCCCTTTTCTGGATCGGGTAGAACACGGCTCCTTCATAAACGGCTTGAAAACACCAGGCACGGTGGTCTAAGGTAACGGCATGAAGACTGTCACGGTCACCGCAACTCAACCGGAACTCCGCAGACTCGTCGAGGAAGCCTATGCGGGCGCACAAGTCGTGCTGGCGTACGGCGATAAGAAAGTGAAGCTCGAACGCTATGCGCCATCGGGCGGACCGGTTGACTTTGACCTTGAGCAGGACAGCTCTGAATTAGAGGCTGAGTTGCTCAAAGGGATGCAAGGGCCCTTCACCCCTTATTCCCGCCGGGACCTTGATGCCATCGCGGAGCGCTTCCGGGGCGAAAAAGCCGGCTCATGAGCCTGGCGCTCCGCAAGTCCGAAGCTTTCCTTGCTGACCTTGATGCGCAGTTCCGGTGGTACGAGAGGCAAGCTGGCTGGGACGTTGCCTGGCGCTACTTGCTGGAGGTGGATAAGGCATTGGGAAAACTGGCGGAACACCCGGAGTTGGGCTGGCGGAGGAACTTTGATCATCCCGAGTTGCGCAACTTGCGGTGTTGGCTGATCGCCCGGCCCTTTCATCGTCATCTCATTTTCTATCGGCACGATCAGCACACTCTGGACGCGGTGCGGGTTATGCACGGTGCGCGCGATTTGGCCCGGCGCTTGCGTCAACCGCCCGGCGTAGCGGGCGACCAGACTGAATAAACAGCGGAAACCGTGGAGGAGTGTGCGAAGTCCTTGCTGCGTGGCGACGGCTGTTAGCAAGATGAGTGATGACCATTGGTCAAGGGACGATTCAGGTGGTCTTCAATAAGTTGACTCCTGCTGGCGGCAGTTCGACCAACCCTAACAGAAACCACTCCACCGCTGCGCCTTCGTATTCGGCCAGCGGCAGTTCGTGCTCATCGGAATAGTGACCTACGTATTCAGCGAAGCCGGCGGATATTTGCGAATTGTCCGCAACCAATTTCCCTGCCCAGAGCAGGATTGAGAGGTAGGTTAGCGTGTCGCACACTTCGTCCGAGGTATCCGTTCCTTTGCCGGGCAGAAAGGCCTTGACCTGGAACCTGACTTTCTCGACCTCATCCCACAGCCACCAGTGGGACAAAACTAACCCCCATATCACGCCGGAATCCACAATGACAAATAGGCGTGGATTCCAAAAATGCAGGAATTTGGACATGGCCACGATAGATGGCCCGTGCTTGTTGGGCTTGATGCCGGCAGTGTCTTCCAACAGCCGCCAGATGCCCCCAGAATCTTCAAGAAGGACTTGTGAGAGGCGTTTCCTGCCATAGGGGCCGTCGAGGGCCTTGAAATGGTCGAAGGTCTTTTCGGCAGACCACGGGGTGCGATGAGTACCACGGAACACTTGCCACTTGCAGCGAAGTTCTTCGTAAAGCTCTTTGAACTGCTCGAAGGATTTCTTCCCAAAGGCTTCTTCGGCCAGTCGCCAGCATTTAACGTGGTACGGGATATCCCACGCTCTTGGCCGGGAGGCGTAACGTTGATAGTGCATGCCGAAAGCTGCACGGATTGTCGAGGGCTCGATTTTCATGACGGTTCCCACAATAGCAGGGCACCAAATGAGGGGGGCATCTTAGTTCATCACCGCTTCTTCCATCGCTCCCGGCCCTGGCAGTAGAGCCGGCGCGACAGATGCGTCTTGGTTCTCATTTGCAGCCGTTGCGTAATCCACCCCCGAGGCATCCCGCTTTCCCGCCGCAGACGCAAGCCGATTCTTACGGGTTGCCAGAGGAGATTAAGACCAGGGCGCAGACGCGGCGGCCCATGCGCCGCCTGGCCAGGGGGCAGGCCGAGGGGCCGGAGAGAGGCGGTTGTGCCCCCAAGCGCCTCCTGAGCACAGTCTGAGCGCTCCCTGTTGTTTCAGGGATGTTGCAAGGATGTTCCAGTGATGTTGCAGGCTTCCCATTCCTCTCTCACGCCCCGCCCCGTGCCAGGCACCCAAAGGCTCGCGAGGACTCGCCCTCCCGTGCGTGTTTCTGCCGCCGTGCGACGTCGCGAGCCGCAAGTATCACATAGAAAATACACGATGCCGAACATTTGTCAAGCAGAATCGGCGAATTTCAGTAATCCCTCAGTAACGGCGGGAAAAGGGGCCAAGACATTTTTTGCTTGCTGTGGTAGGTATGTTATATTACATACATACCATGACGCATCCGAAGTCCTCCGATTCCCCTCTCCGCCAGAA
>JBEKJO010000029.1:0-44277 GCA_050011195.1 Verrucomicrobiota bacterium
TAATTGGCGAGGAAGGTGGCGTCGTAGGTGCCGTGCGGCGAGTGAAGGGCTATCAGCAACATCGGGGTGGTGGGCGACTTGAGGATCGTCACCCCGTAATTCTGCACCGGCGCGGGCAATTGCGAGGCGGCCTGCGCCTCGCGCAACTGCGCGAGCATCTGGTCAATATTCGGGTCGGTCTTGACATCGAAGTTGACGACCATGCGCATGACGCCATTGTTGGCGTTGATGGAATACATGTAGTTCATGTTGTCCACCCCGCTCATCTGCTCCTCGATGGGCGTGGCAACGGACTGCTGGACCGTCTCGGCGTCGGCGCCGACGAAGGTGGTTTGGATGCGGATTTCCGGCGGCACCACGCTGGGAAACTGGGAAATCGGCAGCGTCATCATCGAGACCACGCCGACCAGGACCATCAGGATGGCGATGACCATGGCCACGATGGGGCGGTTGATGAAGAAGCGGTACATGATGCCAACGGGTCAGGCGTCCCGGCTCATGGCTGTTTGCCTGCGGCAGGCGGGGCCGCCGGTGGCGGGTCCACCCGGGAGGGAGCGAACGGTTGGGGGTCCACCACCTGGCTCTCTTTGACCGTCTGAACGCCTTCGACAATGACCCGGTCGTTCGGCGCGAGGCCGCTCTCAATCAGCCAGTCTGAGCCAATTTGGTCGCCGACGCGCACCGTTTTGATATGGGTCTTGTTCTCCTGAGCGACGGTGGCGACCTGATAGGAGCCTTGCAACTCGGTCACCGCTCTCTGCGGGACCAGCAGGGCGCCCTTTCGCGTTTCGGTTCTGGCCCGGACCAGCGCGTATTGGCCGGGGCGGAGGATGTAATCGGGATTCGGGAACAGGCCGGCGATCTGGAGCGTGCCGGTATTGACATCAACCTGCCGGCTGGTGAAGAACCATTTGCCCGGCAAAGGATAAGGCAAGCCGTCAGAAAGAATCAGTTGCAATTCCATCTGCACCCGATACGCGGCCCTTTCCGCCGCATTGGTGAATTGGCGGCAAAAGGCCAGATAAGATTGCTCGCTGATATTGAAATAAACCCGCATGGGATCAATGGTGGATACCGTCGTCAGCACCGCGCCCCCGGGTCCGAGCAGGTCTCCGATTTGCGCCTGGGCGGTTCCGGCGATGCCGTCAATGGGCGAGGTGATTTTGCAGAACCCAAGGTTCAGCGTGGCGCTTTCCACGGCGGCCTGGTCGGCCACCACCGCCGCCTTGGCCATGAGATTGGCCTGGACGGCGTTGTCCAATTCTTCCTGGCTGACGGCTTGCTGGCTGACCAGAGGGGTGTAGCGTTTCACATCCAACTCCGTCTTGCCCACCATCGCGCGGTCCTGCTCCAATTTGGCCAGGGCCTGGTCCAGCGCCGCCTGGAAAGGCCGCGGGTCAATCTCAAACAGCAGGTCGCCTTGTTTGACGTGGCTGCCCTCGGCGTAATCCTGCTTGAGCAGGTAGCCGGTGACTTGGGCGCGAATCTGGGCGTTGGGATAGCCGTCGAGGGTTCCGATCCATTGCTGATAAATCGGCACCTCGCGGGGCGAAACGGTCAAGACAAGGACTTTAGGCGGTTGCGCGACAGGCGCCTCGCGCTTGCAACCGGGGGCCACAAGCAGCGACACCCCCACTCCCAACAGAGCCATTTTCTTCATCATTTTCAAGCGCCCCCAGTCCAGAGGGAGGGCGCGGTAAGATGCCAGAAGGCCGTTCTGAGTCAAGCAGCGGCAACCAAAGTGATTGGTGATTGGTGACTGGGGATTGGGGCTGCGGGATACTGAACCTAGAAAAGGGGAGTTAACGCAAAGACGCCGAGAGGCAAAGACGCAAGACAGGCCGTGGCTGAAACGGATCTTCTGCGTCTCCGCACCTTTGGCCTGGCTGCGCTGACAGGGCAGGGGGTGGATGGACCGCCGGACCCGCCTTCCGAGACCCTCCGGCTCAACCTGGATTCCGCAGTTGAGCCTCACGCAACAACAAGGCGGTGCATCGCGCCTACGCGAAACGTGCCCTGATGAAAATTCCGTCACTGGAGGATTACGAGCAACAGGCAGCCGCAATGGTCGAATGGGCAGCGTGAATACCGCAACAATACTGCTCAGGACGGTCGACTTGGCAGGGCTAAACAACCCGATCTTCAGTGCAACCGGAGCCTATAGAAGCGTTGAGAGGCATTCGTTGGAATAGTATTCGTCAGACAAAAGGCTCCGTTCTGTGCAAAGGCATTGTCGCTAATAGAAACCCAGTTAGTCGAGGACGAGCTCAAATTAGTTGACGTGAGCACGGTATAAAGGGTGCCCGGCGAACCTTGATTTGCGGTCAATAGAATGTTTGTAGCCGAGATTGGAATTACGGCCAAAACTGGTAAATGCGGACTGACTAATGAGATGTCGAATTGCGTGACTAAACTGTAGGGGCCCAGCAAGCCATTGGTTGGCATTGTCGTGTCGTATGGCTCGTTCTCATAGTAGACGGAAGAAATGCCGTTGCCACCACCAGAGGAAACGGCATCCATGCAGGCAGGGCCAGTATAATACTCATCGGTGAGGCCGACCACCATTTCCACGAGAAGAGCCCCATTCGTCGGGTTGTAGAAGAATGGTGTGCTGAACGGAATAACCATACCGAATGGCTCAACAACACCTACGCCAGTCAGGGAACTGAAGTTGAAGGTCGAGGAATAGACGGTGGTTTCGTCTGCGCCTGTGTTTTGGTCAAAGACCGTGCTGAGATTGTTCACGCTGTTGGATGTGGTAGAGAGATTGATAGTCAATGGAAAGTGGATGACGCCGTTCGGGGGCCGAAAGTAACCGGGACTATAACCCAAGCGAAAAAGGATCGTGCTTATAAAGCCGCCGTTTGTGCTAAGGAGCGAAAACTGGGAGCTGTCATATGCCTGCTGCACCCGACAAAGCTGCAGGTAACATCCAAACGGAGCGCCGGATGCCACAGGCCCCAATACTTCTGCGTTGCTGTTGGGCACCACAACCAGAACCGCGTGCGCCGGGAGTAATGTAAAGCAACCGAATGCAATAATGCATAGGGGAGCGCTAATGCCTCTCGCTACATTTTTCATAGAATTCGTTCTCAGTTCGTGCGACTCCTGCTTAGTTCTGCTTTCATGAGATTATGAAGGCAGACTTGCCAATTTGTGTCAACGACAATCGAAAAAATAAAAGCCTCAAGATTCTGCTGGTTCGGACGTCATTCGGCCCGCGCCACGTCTTCCCCGCCGAAAGCTACGTTGTCAATCCTGAGCCTCAGTCTGTCGCCCAAAGCCGGTGCGGCGCCCACAGACTGAGATTTGACGCCTGCCGGGAAAAGGGGCAGTAAAGCAATTCTGTACCCCGCGACTCCGTATTAAGCACTCGAACCAACCAAACTATCCGCCAGCCGGCTTTTCTTGGCGGCATTCCTCCTTTGCCAGTGCTGGTTTAGCGCATTTGTGACCTTCGCCAGCCAGGCCCGGTGTTCGACCAGCTCCAGCAGTTCCGACGGGGCAAAGAACTTGACGCTGTTCGGCGGTGGATTGCCCAGCGGCTTGAGCAGACGCGCCGCCACCAGAATCGGCACATCATGCGGCTGGCAATTGAGCACCCAAGCCGCCTGTTTCGCCGTCAGACGCGCCGGGAGCTGGGGACGGAACGTTTTTGGTTTCGGCGGGTCTAAGGAACGGCTATATCCAAGCACGACGTTTCTATGGGCGGGCACATGCAGGCGCGGCGTTTATGCGCAGCAGCGGCAGGGAGTTTCCTCCTGGGCGCGGGCTTGGCGGGGGCCGAACCGGCGGACGGGGAGAGGCTCTTTCCACCGCAGTCGGCGGTGGTGCTGTTGACGGGTGTGCCGGGGGACGTGGAGAGCGAGGAGAGTTACCGGGAGCAATTGCAAGGCTGGCTGGAGTTGGCGACGGGGAGCGGACAGGCGGCGAGGGTTTTCGTGCTGTGCGATGAGCCGCAAGGGACCACAAATCCGAAATCCGAAATCCGAAATCCGAAATCAGAAGTCACCAGTCACCAGTCACCAGTTACCGTCCTCAAGGGGGACCGGAGCAGCTTTTTGGGGCTGGGGGAGAGGCTGGCAGGGTGGACTAATGCGCTGGTGGTGATTGCGTGGGGTCACGGGGGGAGGCAGGGGAATACGCCGGTGCTGCATGTGCGGGGGCCACGGATCACGGCGGCGGATTTCAAGGAATTGGCGCGGCAGGCGGCGGCGGGGGAGTCGCGCTGGGTGCTGATGTTCCGGGGGAGTGGGTCGTTCGCGGGCGAGTTGGCGGGGGAGAGGCGGCAGATCATTTCGTCGGAAGGCGAAACGATGTTCAGCGATGATCCGGTGGGGATGCCGTTGCTGCTGAAGATTGCGAAGGAGAAGCCGGAACTGCCGTTTCAGGGGTTGGCGGAGGAGTTGGGGCGGGCGACGGAGGGGTGGTACAAGGACCGGAATCTGGCGCGCACAGAGGAGCCCACACTTTGGGTGGCAACGGATAAGCCGCGCCGTTTGATCGTGGCGGCAGCGGAGGAAGAGGTGAAACCGGAGGAACCCACGCCAGAGGCGACCAACAGCGTCAGCGCGTTAGAACCGGGGACAGCCGTAGCGCCGGGGGAGCTGCCGGCGGTGTGGAAGGAGATCAAGCGGGTCGAGGCGCGGAAGTATCCGGAGGCGGATGCGGTCATCCTGCGGCGGCGGTTGAGCTACACGCTGGGGAGCAGCCCGGCGATTGCAACGGAGCAGGAGGAGTTCGTGCAGGTGCTGACGCCGGAGGGGAAGCATTACGGCGATTTCGACGTGAGCTATTCGCCGCCGCAGGAGGACATCAGTTTCCTGGATTGCGAGGTGCTGCGCCCGGACGGAAAGCTGGCGCGGCTGGACCCGGACGCGATTCGCGACGGGCACGAGCAATCGGCGGGCGATTACCAGCGGGGCCAGCGCAAGTTCTTCTCCCTGCCCGGGGTGGGGCCGGGGGCGGTGCTGCACGTGCGCTACCGAACGACCTGGAAGACGTTTCCGCTGCCGCACGTGTCGCTGGAGATACCGATTGGGCAGGACCTGGCGACGCTCGAAGCGACGGTGCAGGTGAATGTGCCAAAGGAGACGACGTTTCATTTTGCGTCGGAGCAGGTTGCGGCGGGCGATCCGGTCATCAAGCAGACGACTTACGGGACGAGCTACTCGTGGCGGTTCGAGAATCTGCCGGCGCAGGAGCGCGAGATTCTCGTGTCGCCGGGGGAGAGGTCGCAGTTGATGATTTCGACGTTCCCCGATTGGGCGGGGTTTGGGGAGTGGTATGGGCGGATCAGCAAGCTGGCGGATGAGGTGACACCGGAGATCGCGGCCAAGGCGAAAGAGTTGACGAAGGAGGCAAAAGGGGACCTGGAAAAGGTGCTGGCGCTGTATAATTACGTGACCCGGCTGCGCTACGTAGCGGTGCCGCTGGGGGTCAATTCGTTCCGGCCCCATGCCGCGGCCAACGTCTTGCAGAACGAGTTCGGGGACTGCAAGGACAAGGCGAACCTGTTCAACACGCTGCTGCGTTCGGTGGGGATCGAGGCGCGCCTGGTGTTGGTGCCGCGCTTTAGCCAGGCGCACGAGGGGATTCCGGGCTTGGCTTTCAACCATGCGATTTCGCGGGTGACACTGGGCGGCGAAGCGGTGTGGGTGGATACGACGGATGACGTATGCCGGTTCGGGATGCTGCCGCCGGGGGATCCGGGGCGGAAGGTCCTGGTGATTGGTGGCGGGACCAATGCGCTGACGCAATTGCCGGCGCCCGAGCCGCGCGAGCACGTGCTCGAGGTGCGCGGGGAGGTGGATTGTTCCGGTGAGATGGACGCGCTGCCGGTCAAGTTGACCGCCACCGCGCGGGGGTATCCGGACTACGAACTGCGCACCACGGCGCGGGAAGCGAAGGAGCACGCTTTTACGCTGCCGCTGCTGTCGGCGAAGTATCGTCCGGCGGCGGGGTCGTTTGCGCTGGAGAGCCAGAGCGCGACTTCGGTGGCCGCGCTCAATGAAGATTTCACCTGGCGCGCGGCAGGGACGTGCGTGGGGCTGTTTGCGAGGGCAGCGGATAGTGGTCTGCTCCGCGCGCCGTTTTGGCTGCCCAAAGAGTGGGACCTGGCGCTGCATCGCCGGAAGGCAGGGCTTTACCTGAACCAGGGGTATCCGCTCACGCTCGAGGAGGAGTTCGAGTTTGCGCTCCCGCCGAAGGCGCAACCGGCGGTCCTGCCCGGTGTTAGGGAGAATAGCACGGCGCCGTTGCGTTGGAGGGTGGAATGGACGAAGCTCGGTGATGACAAATTGGCGGCACGGATGCGGGCCGAGTTGGCGCGCGGGGAGCTGACGGCGGCGGAGACGCCGGTGGTGCAGAGGCAACTGCGCGGACTGATAGCGGCGCTGGCGGGGGGCGCAAGTTTGCCAGCGGGGCCGTAGGAACCTGGCTGTAACGATGCGGTGAGACCGCGAAATACACAGCCCGGCAAAGCCGTAGCCAAAAGAGTTAACAGAGTTAAACGGGCTAAATGAGTTAAAAGAGTTAAATGAGTTGATTGAGTTAAATGAGGCCAAGGAGTATGCGCGGGCTGCGCAAATTCTCACAGATGCACGAACCACACGAAAAGACAGTTATGACTGAACACACGACACTTCACACTGTTCACGCGGTGCCGCCGATAATCGAACGCGATCCCGCGGCGGTGCTCGACCAGCTCGCGCCGCGGATTCGACTGCTGAAAGATGAGATGGCCAAGGTGATTGTCGGGCAGGAGGGGGTCATCATGGCGGCGCTGTATGCGCTCTTTTCCCGGGGCCACTGTTTGCTGGTGGGCGTGCCCGGGCTGGCCAAGACGCTGCTGGTGCAGACGCTGGCGCATTCGCTGGAGTTGGGCTTTTCGCGGATTCAATTCACGCCCGACCTGATGCCGTCGGACATCACGGGAACGGAAATCCTGGAGGAGGACGCGGCGACCGGACATCGCCGGTTTGTGTTCGGGCAGGGGCCGGTCTTCACGCAGGTGTTGCTGGCGGACGAAATCAACCGCACACCGCCTAAGACGCAGGCAGCGTTGCTGGAGGCGATGCAGGAGAAGACCGTGACGGTGGCGGGCAAGACGTATCGGCTGGAAGAGCCGTTCATGGTGCTGGCGACGCAGAATCCCATCGAGCAGGAAGGGACGTATCCATTGCCCGAAGCGCAACTCGACCGGTTCCTGTTCGAGGTGTTGGTGGAGTATCCCACATTGGAAGAGGAGAACAAGGTGGTGGAGCAGCATTCCTTCACACCGCTGGACCGGCTGCAGCCGGTGCTGACGCGCGAGGAGGTGCTGAGCTTCCGCCAAGCCATCGCGCAGGTGCCCGCGGCGCCGAACGTGATCGAGTATGCGGTGCGGCTGGTGCGGGCGACGCGTCCGGTGAGCGATGGCGAGGCGCCGGATTACATCAAGCGCTGGATTCGGTGGGGGGCGAGTCCGCGCGCGAGCCAGTACCTGATTTTGGCGGGCCGGGCGCGAGCGGCGTGCGAGGGGCGCTATAACGTGGCGTGCGAGGACGTGGCGGCACTCGCGCCGCTGGTGCTGCGGCATCGGTTGATTCGCACGTTCCAGGCGGATGCGGAAGGGAAGACGACGGATGAGATCATCGCGCAACTGTTGCGGGAAGTGCCGACTGAGTAGGGGGCGGAGGAGTTGATGGAGATAATGAGTTGATGGAGTTAAAAGAGTTAAAAGAGTGAGTGAGTCATGCCCACGGCGACGCAAACATTGTCCGAGCGGTTCGATCCGAAGATGCTGGCGGCGTTGGAGGGGCTGGATTTCAAGGCGCGGTATGTGATGGAGGGGTTTCTGAGCGGGTTGCACGACAGCCCGTTTCACGGGTTCAGCGTGGAGTTCAGTGATTACCGGAATTACCAGCCGGGGGATGATTTGCGGCACTTGGATTGGCGGCTGTACGCGCGGAGCGACCGGCTCTGCATCAAGCGTTACATGCAGGAAACCAATGCGCGGTTCTATATTGTGTGCGATACAAGCGCCTCGATGAGGTATCAGGGCGGGGCGGCGTGGGGCTCGAAGCTCGAATGCGCGAAGGTGCTGGCGGCGGCGCTGACGTGGTTCCTGCTCAAGCAGAATGACGCGGCGGGCATGGTCACGCTGAGCGGCGAGAGGGAAGTGCCGGAGTTCATCCGCCCGTCACAACGGCCCAACCAGTTCGGCCTGATGCTGCGGCAGCTCGAATCGCTGCGCGCGACCGGCGGGGCCTGCCTGTCGCGGCTGCTGCAAGACACCATCCGCCTGTTGCATCGCCGGAGCGTCATCTTGTTCTTCTCAGATTTGCTGGAGCCGTCGGACGACGTGGCGATGGGATTCAAACAACTGCGGTTTCACGGCCACGAGGTGATCATCTTCCAGGTGCTGGACCGCGATGAGACGGAGTTCCCGTTTACGGAGTCCAGGCTGTTCGAGGATTTGGAAACGGGCGAGCGGCGCATGGTGACTCCGGCGGCGGCGCGGGAAAGCTACCTGGCGCGGTTCAATGCGTTTATGGACGCGCACCGGGAGCTGTTCCGCAGCCTGGAGATGACGCATTGCGTGGTGCGCACGGACGAGAATCCGTGGCGGGCGCTGGCCTTGTTTCTGGAGGAGAGGAAGCGGCTGAAGTAGTTCAGTCGGTTAAATGGGAAATGAGTCAAGTGAGTTAAAGAGATGTAAGAATGCCGTTTTCGTTCCTCAATCCGTGGTTCTGGCTGGGCGCGCTGGTGGTGGCGGCGCCGATCTGGCTGCATTTGCGGCGGAAGCGGGAGACCAACGTGGTGGAGTTTGCCGCCTTGCGGTTCCTGGACGACCAGCCCGAGCCGCGCCGCAGCCCGCTGCGGCTGCGGGACGTTGTGCTGTTCGCGCTGCGGGTGCTGGCGCTGCTGTTGGTGCTGGCCGCGTTTGCCTGGCCCTATCTGCGCGGGGCAGACACAGCGCCGATCAAGGAAAGCCGGGTCTATATCCTCGACAATACTCTCAGCCACCAGGCCAATGATGGCTTCACGCGCGACCGCGACCGGGTCTTGAGCGAGGTCAGCAAGGGGGCGAGCGACATCCAAATGGCCGTCATCGAGCTGACCTCGGCGCCGCGCGTGGTGGTCTCGTTCGGAGAGAACCGGGAGGCGGCGAAGCAGAAGTTGAAGGCGCTGGAGCCCTCCTTCCAGCGCGGCTCCTATCTGGCGGCGTTCCGGCAGGCCAACTCGCTGCTGGGCAATTCGCTGGGCGAGCAGAAGCGCATCATCCTGCTGGGCGACAACCAGGAGAACCAGTGGACGGAACAGGCGGACACACCGGCGTTCCTGCGCAACGTGCAGGTTGATTTGCCGAAGATCACCGCGCTGGCGCTGCCCAACCTTTCGCTGTCCGAACCGCGGGTGCAGCGGATATTTCTGGGCGACAAATCGCTGGTGAACTTCACGGTCAAGCTCAGCCACGCGGGCGAAGCAAAGACAGCGGACATCGTGTTGCGGGCCAATGAGCAGGTCATATTCAATCGGGCCGTGGAACTGGAGAACCAGCCCGAAACGATCCTCTTGCAGGCGCAATGGGAGGCTGACCCGGCGACCTGGCTGCGCGGCGAAGCGACCGTGGATGGGACGCCGGACGCGCTGGCAGGGGACAATCGGGTGTTCTTTTCGCTCGCGCCGGTGATCGAGGGCAAGGTAGCGCTGCTGGCGCAATCGCCGTATCTGCGGCTGGCGCTGTCGCCGGAGGTCATGCGCGGCCAGTGGGCGACGCGGGTGCTGGAGCCGACGAAGCTGGCGGCGGAACTGGCGGGGACCGAGGATGCGGACGTGCTGGTCGTGGAGAGCAACTACCTGCAATCGGGCGACGCGCGCAAGTTGCTCTGGCGTTACGTGACCAACGGGCGCGGGGTGGTGCTGTTGGTGAACCGGGTGACGCCCAGCATCAGCGGCTGCCTGCGGGAACTGGGCTTCGAGGCCGAAGGTACGGTCAGCACGGAAAAGGGCAGCGCGGAGAGGTTCCAGTTCGTGTATTCAAACCATCCGATCTTTCATCCGTTCCTGTCGCCCGACTACGGCAGCCTGATGGACGTCAAAGTTTCCAAGTATGTGCAGCTCAAAGGGAGCCAGGCGATGCCGCTGATCTTTTCCGAGAAGGGCGCGGGGCTGTTTTTCCAGGGGACAAAGTTTCCGGGGAAGCTGTTTGTGGCCGCGTTCGGGCTGGACCGGGAGCACACGTCGTGGCCGATTGACCAAACCTTTATACCGTTTCTCGACCTGACGCTGCAAACGGCCCGCGCGGAAGACCCGGCGCCGACGACGTTTGAGCCGGGCGAGATCAGCAAAATCCAACTGCCTGCGGGGTTGGCGGTGAGAGAGGCCGTGTTGCGGGACGAGCGCCGCGTGCTGATCCGCGCGCCGGTAGAGCAGGGGAGGGCGCAGGTGCGAATGCCGGATAAGCCGGGGGTCTATACGCTGAGCTACGATGACGGCACGCAAGTCGAGAAGATGTTCAGCGTGAATCCTTCGCCGAAGGAATCGCGACTGACGTATGTCGATGCGCCCGAGGCCCTTAAGATGTGGCGGGTGAATTTGCCGCCCGGGACCGGGAAACCCGGAGCGCCGGCGGCGTGGGGGAAAATGAGCTTGAGCGGCATCTTGCAACAGCGCTGGTGGTGGTGGATGGTGATGGGAGGGTTAGCGGCGTTGATGCTGGAGATGGCGTTGGCCGACGCAAAGGTGCGGCAAGCAAGATGAACTTTCGATTTACAGTGGTCGAGACGAGCCTGAATCGGGCGGAGTTCCGGTGGAAATGGCTGAAATTCCTCGAGCACAGCTTCCTGCTGGGGAGCATCCTTTGCGCGCTGGCGCTGCTCTTCGGCGGGGCGATCATCTTCGGCTGGGTCACCAGCAAGGCGGTGGCCACGACGTTCTTCGCGCTGCTGGGGATGGTCGGGTTTATCGCCTGGGCGGTCATCCTCATCAGTGTGATGGCCGGCTCCCCGGAGCGGAGTTGGCTGGCGGCGGCGCTGGAGCGGGTGAACCCGCGGTTGCTGGACCGGTTAAACACGCTGCTCTTCCTCGAACGACGCCCCCGGGATGCGCGCGCGGCCTCGTTTGCCTTGCGCATCGCCCGGCAGACCCACGGGGTGCTGGCGGCGAAAGCGGCGCCGTCGCCTTTCCCGTCCACCCGCGCGCGGGAGTATCTGCTGGGGTTCATCGTGGCGCTGACGGCGACGGTCTTGGTTTATCAGCTTTACTCGCCCTGGAGCCGGCTGCTGGCGGCGGAGAAAGCCAAGGCGGCCCCGCCGGTTCTGGCGGAGAAGCCGCTGGAGTTGACTTTACCCACGACTAACAACGCCGAACAGAGCCAGACCTGGGGCGAAGTGCGCATCACCGATCCGGGCGGGGACCTGCGGGTGACCAAGGTGGATGTGGTGCCGCTGCAGATCGAGGCGGCGGCAAATCAAGCGCTCAAGAAGGTGGGCTGGTTTTCCACGATCAACGGCGCCGCCGAGACGCCGCACGAACTGCCGCCGCCGTCCGAGCCGCGCTACGCGGTGTATCAACCCACGGTCTATCTGGACGAACTGCGCCTGGCGGACTGGGACGTGATGACGTATTACGCAAAGGCGAACACGGAGAAGGAGAACTCGTTTGCCTCGGACGTGTATTTCCTGGAAGTGCGCCCTTTCCGCGAAGACATCCTGAAGATGCCCGGCGGCGAGGGTGGGGAGGCGTATCAGTGTTTGAACGAGTTGTCGATGCTGATCAGCCGGCAGCAGCACGTGATCCGGCAGACGCACCAACATCTACAGAAGCCGCAAGAGCAAGAGAACCTGCAGTTGCAAGACCGGAAGAAGCTGTCGGAGGCCGAAGCGGACCTGGGGGATTCGGCGCAGCATCTCTACGCCAAAATGGCGGGCAGGATGGAGAACAAACCGATCGGCGACGCGCTGGATAATCTGGCCAAGGCGGAGAAGTCGCTGGACCACGCCAGTCAACTGTTGGGGGACAACGTGATGAACGAGGCGCAGAACCGGGAGCGCCGCGCTTTGGCCGAGCTGGTCGCCGCGCGCAAGATGTTCCAGAAGGCGGTCAGCGATAACCCGGACGCGTTCGCGGACGGGGCAGGGGACACGAACAACAACGACACAGCGCCGACGGCAGAGTCGTTGAAGAAGCTCAACACGAAGAAGCTAAACGAGATGGCGGAGTTTCGCAACGAGGCCAAGGCCGCGCAGCAGTTCGTGGACAAGGCGCTGGAACAGCAGAGGAACCTGGAACAGCGAACCCGCACCACGCCGCGGACCGACTACACCCGGCTGGGGGATCAGGAAAAGCAGTTGCAGGAGTCGCTGGCTGATTTTGAGCAGTTGCACCCGCGCGCCTTCAAGGGGACGCAGGCCGAGTCGCAGCAAACGCAGGACGCCATGATGAAGGCGGCGGAGTCGTTGCAGAAGAAGAGCAATGACGCGCGGACCTCGACGCAACAGGCGACGCAGCAGTTGGAGAAGCTCAGCGAGGCGATGAAGAGCGAGACGACCGGACAGCAGCTTGCGGATGCCTACAAGTTGAAGCAGATGCTCGACAAACAGATCCAGACCTTCGGCAAATGCGCCAACCCGAGCGCAGGCGGCCAGGTTTCGGACGCCGAAGTGGACCGGACCGCCAGCGAAGCCCGCGAGACGCTGAACCAGCTCAAGAAGGTCGCCGAGCAGGAGCCGACGCGGGATGCGTTCGGCCCGCCGTTGCGGACGGCGTTGAGCGGGCCGAACAAGGTGGAGCTGGACTCGAAGCTGGCGCGGTTGCAACTGGCGCAGGACGAACCGACCCGGCAGCAGCGGGCGGGTGAGGCCGGGGAGGCGTTGAGCAAGGTCAGCAAGGCCTTTGAGGAAAGCGAGCCCAAGGCGCTGCAAATGGCGCAGAAGACTGATTCGCTGAAGCCGGGGGAGCAGGAGAGCTTCAACCTGGGCATGGCCGAACTCGAAAGCCTGCTCAAGCAGCTTGAGGACAACCGGCCAATGACGCCTGAGAACCAGGGCAAGCAAGGCCGGGAAGCGTTGGGGAACCTGCAGAACGGTTTGCGCGGTTTGTATGGCAACACCGATCGCGGGAACCAGCTCCTGCTGAAACTGGACCAGATGCTTAAAGCCGAGAAGCCGCTGGATGCGGATGACCTGGGGAGCCTGATCAGCGAGCTGCAGCATTTCTCCGTCGAAACATCCGACCAGATGGCAAGGAGGGAAGACAAGCCCGAGGTGACCAACATTGACCCGACGCGGCTGCCGCCGGCCTACCGCGGGCGCATCCAGAAATACTTCCAAAGGCTCTCGGAGAAATGATAGCCGCGATTGTCTTTGAATTCCCACTGGGCTGGCTCTTCGGGCTGCCGCTGGGGGCCGCGCTGGCGTTGGCCGTCTGGCGGCAGCGCCGGCGCGGGGTGCCGACGTCACGGTTTGTCCGGCTGGGGATCTTGCGCGGGATCGCTTTGCTGGTTCTGGTCTTCCTGGCCGCGCGCCCCGTTTGGATGACCCGGGAACCGCCGGCGTCGGCGACACGCTCAGTGATGTTGCTGATGGACCGGAGCGAGAGCATGTCCCTGGAGGAACGGGACACAAGCCGCTACCAGCAAGCGCTCGGTTTCCTGCGGGAAAGACTGCTGCCCGCCCTGCGAGCCGCCAACCTGCCGGTGCAAGCGATGCTGTTTGATCAGAGCGCCGAACCCGCAGACGGGGCAAAACTGGATTCGGCGACGCCCAATGGCAAGCGTACCAACCTCGGCGGGGCCATCACCCAGGCGCTGGGCAACGCGGCGCAGCCGCCGCTGGCCGTGATCGCGCTGACGGACGGCATCGCGAACGAAAGCGCGGACAACACGCACGCGCTGACGGCGCTGTTGGACGCGCGCGTGCCGTTCATCGGCGTGGGTTTCGGCAGCGACCAGGGGGTGCGGACGCTTTCCTTGCGCGAGGTGGAGGCGCCCGCGATCGTCTCAACAAAGACCGCCTTCAGCATTGCGGCGCAGCTTGAGATGATCAACACGGAGGACATGCCCGCGTTCGACTTGCTGCTGTTTCGCGACGGGCAGATGTCGCAGAAAAGGAGCGTGAGCCCGGGCAAAGGGTCGCGCACCTGGCTGGAGAGCTTCCCGGTGACCGAAGAGAAAAAGGGCGTCCACAACTATGCGGTGCAATTGCTGCCGCCGAATGTGCCCAACCTGAAGTGCGTGAACATGCTGGCGAACACCGCGGTGCGCGTATCGGACGAGAGAGAGTTGCGCGTGCTCTACATTCAAGGCGCGCTGACGTGGGACTACAAATTCATCAGCCTGGCGCTGCGCAACGACCAGACCATCAAGCTGACCGGCCTGACCCGCACCTCGAAACAATCGGTGTTCCGCCAGAACGTGGAGAGCGCGGGCGAATTGATGAACGGGTTCCCCACGTCGCTCGAAGAGCTTGCACCCTTCCGGGTGGTGGTCTTGTCGAATCTACGGCCGGCGGACTTGGCGCCCGCGCAGCAGGAGGTGCTGGCGCGTTTTTGCGGCGAGCTGGGGGGCGGATTGCTGATGATCGGTGGGCCGGCGACGTTCGACAGTACATGGCAGAGCAGCCGCCTGGAACAGTTGTTGCCGGTGGTGTTTTCCGCCAACCGGGGTGTGCAGGGGCTGGACCGGCCATTCCGGCTGGAGCTGACGGAGGATGCGTTGCAGCACCCGGTCTTTCAAATTGCGGATAACCGCGCGATGCGAGAAGCGTGGGCGCAGTTGCCGACCTTCACGCAGTATGGGCGCGTCGATGCCGCCAAGCCCGGCGCGCAAGTGTGGGCCGTGCACCAAACGGACGAAGGACCGCAGGGACGCCGCATTTTGATGGCCTCGCAGCGTTATGGCGCGGGATTGTCGGCCGTGGTGTGCATCCAGAATTTCTGGCGCTGGCGGCTGGCGAAAGATTCGGAGCCGCAACAGTTCGACCGCTTTTGGCGGCAGCTCTTTCGCTTTCTCAGCGAGGTCGGCCGGCAGGATGTGTCGATCCACCTGGCCGACCAGGAATTGCATCCGCAAATGGACGTGCAAGTAGTGTTGGAAAAGCAGCCTAACCCGAGGAACATCACCGACCCGAGCCGCACGTTCTTTGTGCGGGTCGAAGACGGCCAGAAGAAGCTCCTGCATGAGGCGACGATGGAGCTGGAATCAGGGCGCCCGGTGGACTTCAGGTTCCACGCGGACAAGGCGGACATCTATACGGTCACAGTCTCCGACGCGATGAAGGTGCCCATTGCAACGCGGCCGATTGAGATTCGGGACGTCAATGTGGAATTCCAGGAAACAGCCCGCAACATGGAGACCCTGGAGCAGTGGGCGTCGATCAGCGACGGGCTGGCGATGAAGGTCGAGGACTGCCGCGATGCGGCAGATTTGGTGGGGCAGATTAAGGCCAAGATCGAACAGGTTCGTCACGGCAAGCCAGTGCGCCGGCCCGTCGGCGTGAATGGCTGGCTGTTGGCGCTGGTGCTGGGCTGTCTGGGCGGCGAGTGGCTCTTGCGCAAGCGCTGGGGGTTGGCGTAATGCAATCTGGAATAGGTCTTATGAGTCGTATATGTCCTATGATCATGCTCGTTCTGGCGCACATGGCAGCCGGTATCGCCGCATTTGCGCAAGCCACAGACGACAAGCAAGCCACTTTCTTCATGGGCCGCGTGAAGTACAGCTCGAGCGAGGGCAACGATTGCAGCGGGGTGGGACAGGAACTGATGCAACTGGTCTCCCGCGCCTCCACCATCAAAATCCAGGAGGAGCGCAAAGTCCGGCTGACCGACCCGGAGCTGTTTGAAACGCCGTTCCTGTTCATGAACGGGCACAACGATTTTGTGCTCACCGAGCCAGAGCTGGCGAATCTGCGGAAGTACTTAGCCCACGGCGGTTTCTTCTTTGCGTCGGGCTGCTGCACCACGCCGGGTTTTCCCAAGGCCTGGCGACGGGAATTCAGCCGCATCTTCCCCAACGAGAAAGTGAAGCCGATTCCCTACGACCACCTGATCTACCGCTCGTTTTACAAGATCGACCGTATCCGCTGCCTGCACGAGCCGCGCGACATCCAGCTCGAAGGCTTGTTCTACGAGGGCAACCTGGTGGCGGTGATGTGCGCTGACGGCCTCTGCTGCGCGTTCAGCGCCAACAACACCTGCAACAGCGGCAAAGGTGTGAGTCCCGAGGACGGCCAGAAGCTCGCACTCAACATCGCGGTCTATGCGCTGACCCATTGAGGCGCGACCACACCATCTCATTGCCTATGGCCAAGAAGATTGTCCTTATCACAGGGGTGACGCGAGGGTTGGGCCGGGCGATGGTGAATGAATTTGCCCGGCTTGGGCACACCGTCCTCGGGTGTGGCCGGTCGAAAGATGGAATCGAGCAGCTCCGCCGGCAGGCCGGCCCGCCGCACGATTTTGTGACAGTGGACGTCGCCTCGGATGACGAGGTGAAGGCGTGGGCGGGCCGGCTGCTTGGTTCACACGGACCGCCCGATCTGGTGCTCAACAATGCAGGGGTCATTAACCGGAACGCGCCGCTCTGGGAAATCAGCGCGCGGGAGTTCTCCAACGTCATAGACGTAAACGTCAAAGGCATCGCCCATATCATCCGCCACTTTGTGCCGGAGATGATCAAGCGCAAGCGTGGCGTCATCGTGAATTTCAGTTCCGGCTGGGGGCGATCCGCCGACGCGGAGGTCGCGCCGTATTGCGCGAGCAAGTGGGCGATTGAAGGGCTGACGCAAGCGCTCGCGCAGGAGTTGCCGTCCGGCCTGGCGGCCGTGGCGCTCAATCCGGGCATCATCAACACCGACATGCTGCAAAGCTGCTTTGGCGGTTCCGCCTCCGGCTATCTCTGCCCGGCGGAATGGGCCAAGAGCGCCGTCCCCTTCCTGCTCAAGCTGGGACCGGGCGACAACGGCAAGCAATTGACCGCGCCCAACGCCTGAAGCGCATTGACCTGCTCGCGCGCAAACCTTAGCCTTCCTGCATGGCGAATGCGAAGAAGAAGAAGCCGCGCCGCAAGGCTCTGATGCTGGGAGTCGGCCTCGACTCTGACGGCCACAAGAGGCTGACTACCGGCCCCAACTTCATCCTGGCCGGCGGCTCGCAGGAAACCCACGAGGTGATGACGGAAAAGGCCATCAAGATCAACGAGAAGCTCGCCGCTAAAGGCAAGCAACTCGAAGAGGTCAGCCACGAAGAGTTCGACGAAATCGCCCACTCACTGGGCTTGCATCGCCACGAGCCGAAATAGAGTCCCATCCGCAAGAGCGTGGTTCCAGTCGCGCGCGGGGTGCGCAGCACATTCTGCAAAAGCTACTGATTTGTGATTATATTTATGCTTTGCAGCAGGGTGTACGACTCTCGGCCTCGAATAACGAGCTGATGCGAACCTTGGGTGAGATTGAAGACTTTGGGAACGAATTGATCGGCGCCATCGGTGCCGTCGCCTCGCCAGTTGACTGTGCGCTGTTCAAAACCGGATGCGGAGGTGTAAGGATAGACATCCCAGATATTCGTCGGGTCTTGGGGTTCGGTGTCGATGTTCACGTAAAAGGAGTTCGCCCCGTCGTTGGGCGCATTCACCATCGCCTGCAGCACGTAATTCCCAGCCTTTGGAAGATTGAATGGGTATTCAGCGCGGCCTCCGTTGGTGACGCCCGTAAGCATAGTCTGCCAGATATAGGTGTTGGTGATAAGGAATGGAGCATCCACAATGCCCGACGGGGCAGGGATGTAAAGCGATCCTGCCGGCACAGGGAGCGACACCCGATAGAAATAACGCGAGTGCTTGGCCATGCCGCTGTCGGTAAACACACACACGCCATTCGTGTCGGCGATGTTCGTCGCCACGTTGAACCAATTCACCAGGTTCGTAGAAGCCTGGAGGGTGTAGATCCCGCCGCTCAGGCCGCACAATGTCACGCCGCAATTCGTGCGGGATTGAGCCGCCATTCGCACCAATACCGGCGTCGCATACTGGAATTCGAAAGCCCCAATATCCGGGGCCAACCCTTGTGGCCGATGGATGCCCCGCTGATCGGTAGGCGGGAAGTTCGTACTGCATCCGGCGTCAATCGCCGGACTGCCCGGCAACAACGCGTGTGTCCAGGTTGGCCCCCCGTTGTCCTGCAACGGACCCAAAAGAGGATCAGCCCCATAAATGTTGCCTGTCTGGTCATTAGTTATCGTGCAGCCGTTCGTGTCTTGAATCAGGTTGAAACCTTGCGAAGTGAGCACTCCTGAAAAATCGTTGGTGGTATTACCCGCGAAGATGCTGTTTTGTGAATAGAGTGTCCCACTGTTCTCAACACCGCCTGACTGTGCATAGTAAGAGTAGTTGGAAACGATCGTGCAACTGGAGAGGGTTAAGGTTCCGTCGTTAACCATTCCTCCGCCACCGGCTGGCGCGTCATTCTGGCTCACGGTGCAGTTTAGCATGGTGAGAGTCCCAAAGTTAGCAACGCCTCCACCGCCATCCACGTCCCCGGAGTTGCCATTGATCGTACATCCGGACAGAATGTTGGTTCCGCTCAAAAACAAACCACCGCCCCAGTTCGCACTATTTCCAACAAACGTGCTATTGGTGGCCGCCAGGCCCCCTCCGCTGTTGACTCCAGCACCAAAAGAGAAAGTACCATTGCAGTTTGACACAATGCAACTCTGGAGTACCAAACTTCCGTTCTCGTTATAAATGCCAGCACCGTCCCCTGCGGAGGAGGCAGTGGAACAGGATGCAATTATGCAACGCGTCAACCAAGCGCTGCCTGCGTTGAAAACTCCACCTCCGTAGGATGCGCCGTCACAACGCAAGACCGCACAATCTTCCATTATCAATTCTCCCTCATTGGCAATTCCACTACCAGGGCCTGAGTCAGCCGCAGGGTAAAAGCAAGAGCAATCGGCGACCGTGCAATAGCTCATCAACAAATTACCTGCATTGTAAATTCCAGCACCTCTGACATTATCAGCTTCGCCTTCAAGGGCGCAGTTCAGTATGGCGCAGTTCAGCAAATTCAAGGAACCCGCGTTGGAGATGCCGGCGCCGTATACCACTAGAAGGTAGTAATTGCTCACCATCCCATTGGCGATGGTCAGACCGGAAAGCGTATTGGTCGTTCCCGGGTTCATCGAGAAGATGGGAAATTGATTTGTGCCGCTGATCGCAAAAGTATTAATTGGAGGAAAGGTGAGGGTGATGTTGGTCAGGCTGTTCCCGCCACTGATCGTGAGCAGGTTTGTTCCTGGCCCGGTGAGGGTGATGTTGGTCAGGCTGGGCAGTGATGAAAGCAAGGTGATCGTGTTCGTGATGGAGAACTGGATTTCTCCGCCGCCCGCCTCGTTCGCCTGGGTGATCGCTGCGCGAAGTGAGCCCGCTCCGGAATCGTTCGTGTTTGCTACCCAGATCGGACTGGCAGCCAATGCATTGGCGGCAAGGGCGCCTAGTGCGATGGCAAGCTCGAATTGCTTGATTTTGATCCCTTTCACAACTCTCCTTTGAATGCGAAATGCCTTCCCGCCGCTCCGGGTTTCCAAGCTCCAGCCCGTGACCCACGCCGGCTACATCTGCCAACAGTTGATTCTTTCATACAAACCGTTCCCCGAGTTTGCCGCTCGACCGCTCCAGCCTGTCCACTGCGAAACGATCGGGTGCCAATCGCTCGCATTGTGATCGGATACCCCGTTGCTGCAACACGAAGAAGTACGGACGGACGCGTCCGTGAAACTATGGAAAGGCCGGAAACCGTGATTGTTCGTCGGGGCCAGTGCGGCTGAGCCGCTCCAGGGCCAGTGGCCCGCCCCACGCCGGTCCAGTTGGCTCAGGCCCCGGGAACGTGCAAGCAACGCCCCAATTTCCAAGCACCATCCGAAATGTGAGCTGCTCACTTCCGCCTTCTGCCTTGCGACCGGCGCCAGATTTGAGCCAACCTCCCTTCCAATCGTGAACGGTCGTCGGCCTTGGCTTTCTTGACGCCTGAAGTTCCAACGGGTACGGTTGCTTGTGGAAAGAGCAATGAATTTGAGCTATGCCCGTTGAATACAGCCCTTACTTATTCATCTCTGTTTTGCTGGTTGCCGCCGTTCTCTTTGCCCTGACACCGCTCGGGTTGGCCTGGCTTTGGTCGAAGAAGTTCTCGCCGCGCAAGCCCGGCCCGGGCAAGAACGCGATCTACGAGTGCGGGCTGGAATCGAAAGGCGACGCCTGGGTGCAGTTCAAGGCGGAGTATTACCTGTATGCAATCATCTTCCTCATCTTCGACGTGGAGACCATTTTCCTGCTGCCGTTTGCGGTCGCCTTCGGAGGGTTGAGTGCCGGCGCGTTCCTCGCGATGGTGGTCTTTCTTCTGTTGCTGGCGGAAGGATTGGTTTGGGCCTGGCAGAAAGGCGTGCTGACGTGGGGGTGAGAACAAAACAACGGGCTGATGGAGTGCTGGAGTGGTGGAGTGATGCGACAAATTGGTCCATCACTCCAGCTCTCCAATGCTCCAACACCCCACTCCTCCGATGGACGAAGGACTGCGAAACGAACTGAGCAAGCAGGGCGTGTTCACCACGACCCTGGAAGAGCTTTACAACTGGGGACGCAAGAACTCCATTTGGCCGCTGGGCTTTGGCCTGGCCTGCTGTGCCATCGAGATGATCGCTGCGTCCATGGCCAGGTGGGACCTCGCCCGGTTCGGCGCCGAGGTGTTCCGGCCCTCACCGCGTCAGGCGGATCTGATGATTGTGGCCGGCACGGTGACGAAGAAAATGGCACCGCAGGTCGTCCGGCTCTACAACCAGATGCCGGAGCCGAAATACGTCATCGCGATGGGAGCCTGCGCGATCTCCGGGGGGCCATTCAAACAGGGCTACAACGTGCTCAAGGGCATCGACCGATACATCCCCGTGGACGTGCACATCCCCGGTTGCCCGCCGCGGCCTGAGGCGCTGCTGCACGCGTTCATGACGCTGCAGCGCCAGATCGATGAGCAGGCACTGACCGGCGTTCAGCGTCCCCGGCACCTGGTCGCTGAAGCCCCGAGCGAATTCCCCGTGCCGGAGTATGGCGCGCACGATCTGGAACCTTCGAACAATCCGGCAGTCTGGCAGCCGCCCACACTCGTTAGGGGAAATAGCTGAAGGAGTTAAATGGTTAAATTGTTAAACCAGTTACAAGGGGCGCTGCGGCGGTTGCTTCAGGTAACTGTGTGACCATCCAACCCATGTAACGAATACCTTGTGGAAACGCTGGAGCAAATCAAAGGCCGAGTGGAAGCCGCGGTTCCGGGGGCATCCTTGCAGATCGTTCCCAATGACAGCCCGGCTGGCGAGCCCTCGCTACTGGTTGATAACGGCCACGCCCTGGCGGTCGCGAGATTTCTGCGGGATGACCCGTCCTTGCGCCTGGACTACGCCTCCAACGTCACGGGCATAGACTGGCTCGACGCGGTGGTCCAGGAAAAGCGGAAGGTGAAGCAGGTCATTGAGGGCGTGGAGCGGGAAATTGAGCAGACGGTCGAGCACAAGAAAGCCGGCTGTCTCGAAGTGGTTTATCACCTTTACTCGATGGAACTGAAGCACGGCCCGCTCATTCTGCGGCTGCGCACTGCGAACCGGTCGGACAACGCGCGCGTGCCTTCGCTCACGCCGGTCTGGCGCGGCGCCGAGTTTCAGGAGCGGGAGGCCTACGACCTCTACGGCATCACCTTCGAGGGGCACCCTGATTTGCGGCGCATCCTCATGTGGGACGGCTTCCAGGATTTCCCGATGCGCAAAGACTACGTCGAGCCGGACGACTACGAGTACGAGCCAACACCGCACGACGACGTGCTGGAAAAAGCGCGGCAGCACTTCCCGGGGGAGGGACCCGCATGAGCCAGGCGCTTACTGAACGGGGTCTCTCCGACACCGCTATGGCCGCGAGCATCCCGGCCCCGGAGGGAGCGGGAGCGCCGAACTACACGGTCACGCCCAAGCGCACCCCCGACGGGTCCCTGGAGGGTGATTTGCTGGAAATCTCGATGGGGCCGCAGCATCCCTCGACTCATGGCGTGTTCCGGATGGACGTCGTCCTCGAGGGCGAGCGGGTGGCGAGGCTCAAGCCCGTCTTCGGCTACCTGCATCGCAACCACGAGAAGATCGGCGAGAACACGACTTACCTGGGGTCCATGCCCTACACTGACCGGCTGGACTATTTTTGCTCGCTAACCAATAACTGGGCCTACGCGCTTACGGTGGAGAAGCTGGCCGGCCTGCAAGCGCCCGAGCGCGCGGAATACATTCGGGTGATCACCGCCGAGTTGACCCGCCTCCAGAACCACATTTCCCTCGTCGGTTTCCTCCTCCAAGACATGGGCGCTTCGGGCACGCCGCTGATGTATGCCTTCCGTGAGCGCGAGACGATCCTCGACCTGTTCGAGTCGCTCACCGGAGCCCGAATGATGTGCAATTACATGCGCTTCGGCGGCTGCCGTTGTGACCTGCCCCCGGGCTGGCTCGAACAGGCGAAACAGGTGGTGGGCGAATTCCCGCGCTTCCTCGACGAATTCGAGGCCCTGCTGACCGGGAACGAAATCCTCATGTCACGCACCCAGGGTGTGGGCTGCCTGCCGCCCGATCTCGCCGTCAACGCCAGCGTCACCGGCCCGATGCTTCGCGCCAGCGGCGTTAACTACGACGTTCGCAAAGTGGACCAATACGGCATCTACGACCGCTTCAGCTTCCGCGTGCCGCTGGGAGAGCATGGCGACGTTTACGACCGCTACATGGTCCGCATCCTGGAGATGCGCGAGTCCCTGAAGATTCTCCAGCAAGCCCTGCGCGACATCCCCGAGGGGCCGATCCTCGACCCGAGGGCGAAGTTGCGCGGGTTCCGCCCCAAACCGGGCGAAGCTTACGGCCGCATCGAAGCGCCGAAAGGGGAGTTGGGCTTTTATCTCATCAGCGACGGCACGCCCAACCCGTACCGCTACCGGGTGCGCCCGCCGAGCTTCATCAATCTGACCATTCTCGAGGACATGTGCCTCGGGCATCACGTTGCCGACGTGGTGATCATCCTGGGCAGCGTGGACATTGTGATGGGCGAGGTGGACCGATGACCTCTCCTATGCTGGGCGAAGGCATCCTCAAGGGCCTGGCGGAGACGGCCCGGAACTTTCTTGGCAGCTACGTCAAGGAAGACCGGCTCGTGACGGTGCAGTATCCCGAGGAGCGGCTGCCGCAAACGGAAGCCGCGCGCAACTTCCCTTTCCTCGTCTATGATGCTGACAATTGGCAAAAGGGCTTGCGCTGCGTGGCGTGCCTGATCTGCGAAAAGGAATGTCCGCCCCAGTGCATTTATATCGTCAAGGACACCGTCCGGAAGCCCGACCACACGGGCAAGCTGCAGTTTCAGCCGAAGGTCTTCGACATCGACATCTCGGTCTGTATGAGCTGCCAGATCTGCGTCGAGGTCTGCCCGTTCGATGCCATTAAGATGGATGTCGAGTACGAACTGAGCACCAGCGACCGATTCGGCAGCTTGCTGCTGCGAAAAGAACAGTTGGCGAAATCGAACGATTACTACCGCAAAGTGCATCCCGCCGAGGCTGCCGACGTGGACGCGCGGCTCGGGGCCGAAAAGGCCAGGGCAGCGAAGGTCAAAGCCACGGCTGCGACAAAACCCGCAGCGGGGCCCAGCCCCGCACCTCCTCCTGCGGTTGCTTAATGAGGGTAATCGCTTGCGGAGCGACCAAAGCCGCGCCATGCTTATTAAGCTCGGCCCAGGCTGGACAGGGCTGGGCTTTTCCTTTTTGTTACAGGGCCTAAGATGGTTGAAACGATGGACCAGATTTTCGTCACCTTGAAGCACTGGCTGGTAGGTTCTGTGCCGGATCAGTGGCAGCCCCTCTTTTCAGCCCTTCTTTCCGTCGCCGCGATAGTCATCACCTTCCCCCTCCTCTTCGCGATCACCACCGTCTTGGAGCGCAAGGGCCTCGGGCGCATTCAGAACCGCTATGGCCCCAACCGGGTCGGCCCTTACGGCCTCCTCCAACCGCTCGCCGACGGCCTCAAAGCCATAACCAAAGAGGATGTCGTCCCCCACACGGCTGACAAGATCGTGCATTTCCTCGCGCCCTTGGTTCTGGTGGTGCCGGTCTTTCTGGCCCTCGCCGTGGTGCCGATGGGACGGAACATGGCTGCCCTTGATATCGATGCCGGCGTTTTGTTCTTCTTCGCCGTCGGCGCGGCCACAGAGCTGGCGGTCTTCATGGCGGGCTGGTCAAGCCGGAACAAGTATTCGTTGCTTGGCGCCATGCGCGCCATTGCCCAAATGATTAGTTACGAAGTGCCCCTCATCCTTTCCGCGGTGACGGTCATCATGGCGGCTGGCTCGCTGTCCACCGTCAAGATCGTCGAGGCACAAGCCGGTTACTGGGGCGTCTTGCCGCGGTGGTACGTGCTGACGCCGTGGGGATTGGCGGGGTTCATTCTGTTCATGATTGCGGGCACCGCCGAATCGAACCGCTCGCCTTTCGATCTCCCCGAGGGTGAATCGGAGATCATCGCCGGCTACTACATCGAGTACTCCGGATTCAAGTTCGCGCTGTTCTTCCTCGGCGAATACCTGGGCATGTTCGCCGTCAGCGGCTTGGGGATCACGCTCTTTCTCGGCGGCTGGCGCGCCCCGCTCTCCTTCCTGTCCTCGATCCCATCCTACGTGTGGTTCTTCGGCAAGCTCCTCGCGCTCATTGCCGTGTTTATCTGGGTGCGCGGAACGCTGCCGCGGCTGCGCCTGGACCAGCTCATGGGCTTTGCCTGGAAATTGATGCTGCCGATGGCGCTTACCAACATGGTTGCCGCCGGGCTCTGGCGGTTTATGCCGGCCGGTGCAGCGCGTTGGATTATCTGCTCCATTCTCGTAGCCGCTCCGTACCTGATACTCGGACCGGTGCTGGCCGCACGGAAACAACTGGCCAAACGAGTATATCGATATGCCGATTGATGTTGCTGCCAGGGAGGGCGAGCGTCCCCGCGAGCCCAAACTTCTCAAGCCATCTGCGAACACCAGGGCTCGCGGGGACGCTCGCCCTCCCTGGCCTGGGTTTCCAGACGGTCCCCGCCTTCATCCTCATGTAACCCACGCAACCCATTTAACTCCATGACTTGGCCCTTCGCCATCATCGCCCTGTTGACCCTGGCCAGTGCCGTGGCCGCCATGGCCCTGCGCAATCTGGTCCATTGTGTCCTAATGCTCACGGTGACGCTCGCGGGGCTTGCGGCGTTCTATTTGCAACTGGATGCCCAATTCGTTGGGTTCGCCCAAATCCTGGTCTATATCGGCGCGGTGGCGATTCTCGTCGTGTTTGCTATTCTGCTGACTCGCAGCGGCGAGCCGCCCCGGCAATCGATCTTCTCCGCCACCTGGGTTGTGGGCGTCGGCATAGCCGTAACTGTATTTGGATTGCTGAGCGGATTGATTTTGTCTAGCGGGGTTGTGACACGCGAGATTCGACCGCCCCCCCAAATATCCGTCCGTCAGATTGGCGGCCAGTTGATGACCCAATTCGTCTTGCCGCTTGAAGTCATCGGCCTGCTGCTGACCGCCGCGTTGATCGGCGCCGTTATCATCGCCATGCACGAGAAGGAGCCTAAATGAGCAGCGAGCATGCAGAACGGCACATGGAGAACGGATCACCACGCAGAGCGACGCTCCGCTGTCCTCCATCCTCTATCGTCTATCTTCATCGTTCCGGGGGGTCCGGATGACGCCGCTCGCGTGCTATCTTCTCCTCTCCGCGCTGCTCTTCGCCATCGGCCTGGCGGGCGCGCTAACCCGCCGCAGCGCCATCATCGTGCTCATCGGCATTGAACTGATGCTCAACGCGGCCAATCTCAACTTCATCGCATTCTGGCGTTACGGTCCTAACCCGCAAGCGCTGGCCGGGGTGATGTTCGTGATCTTCTCGATTGCCGTCGCCGCGGCCGAAGCCGCCGTCGGCCTGGCGCTGATCATCTCGATCTACCGGCATTGCCAGACGACCAATGTGGACCAGGTTGATTCGCTGAGAGGCTGAGATGGATTGGATTGTTCAACAGCTCTGGCTGATTCCCGCGCTGCCGCTCGTGGCTGCCGGCCTGAGCGCATTGGCCAAGCAGCGCCGGCGCCGGCTCGCGGCGTTTTTGGCGATTAGCTCGATGGTCCTCGCGCTGGCTCTCTCGTGCGTGGCGTTTATCAACGCGCTTCAGCATACCGGTCACGGCCCGGCCACAACGCAAGTGGTCAACTTCTTCTGGTTCCAATTCGGCGATCCGCAGACGAGTGACACTGCGCTTCGGCTCGGCTGGGTGCTCGACCCGCTCGCGGCGGTCATGCTGGTCATGGTCTCGTTGGTTGGCCTGCTCATCTTCATCTACAGCCTCGGCTACATGGCGCACGACGAGAACTTCACGCGCTTCTTCTGCTTCCTCTCGTTGTTCGCCTCCGCCATGCTCGGGTTGGTCATGGCCAACAGCCTGCTGCTGCTGTTCATCTGCTGGGAGATTGTCGGCCTGACTTCTTACCTCCTGATCGGCTTTTGGTATCACAAACCCAGCGCGACCGCAGCGGCGAAGAAAGCCGTCATCACCACCCGGCTCGGCGACCTCGCCTTCCTCCTCGGCATGGTGTGGCTCTATTCGCAAACTGGCACGCTGCTCTTTTATGACGGCGGCCACGGCTGTCTCGAACAATCCGCGCTGGCCAAGCTGGTCGCGCAAACCACGACCCTTGGCATGGCTGTCTCGACCGGCATCGCGCTGCTGATCTTCTGCGGCGCCATCGGCAAATCGGGCCAGGTGCCCCTCCACGTCTGGTTGCCGGACGCCATGGAAGGCCCCACGCCCGTCAGCGCGCTCATCCATGCGGCGACGATGGTGGCGGCAGGTGTGTTTCTGGTGGCCCGGGTGTATCCGCTGATAGCCGCGCATCCCGCGGGCGTTACGTCAGTGCCAGGCGCGCTCCAGGTCGTCACTTGGGTCGGCGTCATCACGGCGGTCTTCGCCGCCAGCATCGCGGTTGCCCAAACAGACCTTAAACGCATCCTGGCTTACTCCACGGTTTCGCAACTGGGCTTTATGATGCTGGGCTTGGGCGCGGGCGGTGTGGCCGTCGGGATGTTTCATCTTATCACCCACGCGTTTTTCAAGGCGCTGCTGTTTTTGGGCGCCGGCTCTGTGATTCACGGCTGTCTGGACGAACAGGACGTCCGTCGGATGGGTGGACTGCGCAAACTCATGCCTTTGACTTTCGGGACCTACGCCGTCGGCATGTTGGCTTTGAGCGGCTTTCCGCTGGTCTTCTCCGGCTTCTGGAGCAAAGACGTAATCCTGCATTCCGCTCACGGCTGGAACACGCCCGCGCCTTTCTATCTTGGCATGTTTGCCGCACTCCTGACTGCCTTCTATATGACCCGTCAGGTCTGTTACGTGTTTTTTGGCCAAAGCAGGGCAGGCGCCTCGCCTGCCCCCGACGCATGTGCGGCCCATGCTCCAGAATATGTCCCATCGCTGGGGGCGCTGCCCTCGCGCGCTGGGCAGGCGGGACGCCAGCCCTATGTTCCTCACGAAAGCCCGCCGGTCATGATCATTCCGTTGCTGGTATTGGCGGTGTTTTCCGTGCTCCTCGGTTTTATTGGCACGCCGGCCTGGCCCTGGTTCCAGGGCTTTCTGAGCGGCGAGAGCGCCACTGGCCACCTTGGCCAACTCTTGGAACCCCAAGTGCTGGGGTTGATGGCGCTTTCAAGTGTCGTCGTCTTCGCCGGCTTGGGCTTGGGCTGGTGGCTTTATGGCCGGCGGCCTGTGCGGAGCGCGGATCAACCTGATGC
The DNA here is from genome assembly GCA_050011195.1 of Verrucomicrobiota bacterium. Lineage (GTDB taxonomy): Bacteria > Verrucomicrobiota > Verrucomicrobiia > Limisphaerales > UBA8199 > PALSA-1440. The sequence goes on from JBEKJO010000029.1 coordinate 27,855, forward strand.
CCTCGAGCGGTTTCAACCGGAAGTCTTCGCGCTGCTAAGGAAGAAGTATTTTGTGGACGAGATTTACGAGGGGTCCGTGATCCGCTTCAACGCCTGGGGGGCGCGGGCTTGCGATTGGCTGGATTACTGGGTTTGGAACGGCGTGGTGCGGGCGCTCTCGCTTCTGGTGGTCGGCCTGGCCTGGCTTAACCGGTTCCTCGACGAGTATGTGGTGAATCCCGGCTTCGATGAAGGCTGCCGTCGTTTGACGAAAGGCGGCACGCTCATGTCACGCCTGCAAGGCGGGCGTGTTCAAACCTATCTCCGCCTCATCGGCGGGGCGCTGGCCGTGCTGGTCCTGTTTCTCATCTGGGGATGCCGCGCTCCATGAACGCCCTTCCCCTTCTCACCCTTCTGACCTTTGTGCCGATTCTCGGCGCCCTCGCCGTCGTTAGTTTGGGCCCGGAGCAAAAGAGGCTCGCCCGTTGGCTCTCGTTGGGATTCAGCCTGGGAACGCTCGCGCTGGCTTTGGTCCTGTGGCGCCAGTTCGACTCCGCCTCGGGCGACCTTCAATTTCAGGAGCGGCGCCCCTGGATTCCCGCGCTGGGGGTTGAGTATCGCGTTGGCGTTGACGGACTCGGGCTGCTGATGGTGATGCTCTCGGCCATTGTAGTGCCGATGGCCATGCTGGCATCGTGGAAAATTGAGGAGCGCGTGCCAATCTATTTCGCGCTGGTGCTCTTCCTGCAAGCCGGGCTGTTCGGCACGTTCACCGCCCTGAACTTCTTCCACTGGTTCATCTTCTGGGAACTGAGCCTGATCCCGGCATTCTTCCTCATCAGGCTCTGGGGTGGACCGATGCGCGCTGCCGCCGCGACGCAGTTCTTTCTCTATACCATGGTCGGCAGCGTGGCCCTGTTGCTCGCCTTCCTGGCGATCTTCTTGTCCACGGGCAAGTTCGATTTCACCGATCTGGCCGAGATGGGACGAAACGGCACCTTGACTTCTGCGCTCTCAGCGGAGTTGGGCTGGAGAGAGTTAAACTCCAGGCCACTGTCGCTGATAATCTTCACCGGCGCCTTCCTCGGTTTCGCGGTAAAAGTGCCGATCTTCCCGTTTCATACCTGGCTGCCTCCAGCCTACACCGAAGCGCCAACCGGCACCACGATGCTGTTGGCCGGGGTGATGTCCAAAATGGGCGTCTATGGTTTCCTGCGCATCCTGCTGCCGATCTTCCCGGAGCAGATACACTGGATTTTGACACCGTTGCTTTGGCTGGCGGTCCTCAGCATTGTCTTCTCCGCCAGCGCGGCGTTTGCGCAGCGGGACCTCAAGCGCGTGCTGGCCTATTCCTCGATCAACCACCTTGGCTACTGCCTCCTGGGGATCTTTGCTATCGCGAAGTTCACCGGGATCGACGCGGCATCGGCGACGGCAAAGTCCGCCGCGCTCAACGGCGTCTTCCTGCAGATGTTCAATCATGGCCTGACCGCCTCGACCCTTTTCTGGTTCGTCGGTTTGCTGGAGCAGCGGAGCGGCGGCTTGCGCGGGCTGGACGATTTCGGTGGATTGCGGCGAGTGGCGCCGGTTTTCTGCGGGTTAATGGGCATCGCCTTGTTTTCGTCCCTCGGCCTGCCCGGGCTGAACGGCTTTATCAGCGAGTTCCTCATTTTCAGAGGCGCGTTCCCGCTTGTGACCTGGGCCACGGCGTTATCCGCCCTGGGCCTGCTGCTCACAGCGGTCTTCATCCTGACGATTCTGCAGCGCGTCTTCAACGGCCCGCTGAATCAGTCATGGTCGAACATGCCCGACCTGACGCTGAAGGAGCGGGTCGTCCTGCTCCCGGCCATCGTGTTAATGTTCGTGCTGGGCCTCTATCCGCAACTCGTGCTCGGCGTAATTAACAGCACCGTGGTGCAGATGGTGAAAGAACGGACATTTTAGCCGCGGATGAACACGGAGAAGCCCAGATTGGAAGTGGGACGGTGGAGATGCTACCGTCCTCCACTCCGCATTTCGCACTCCGCATTCCGCGCTCCACTCGCCGCACTGTAACCATGCTGGCCTCGACGATCTACATTTCCTTCTTTGGCGCAGCGGTGCTGATGCTGCTGCCGAAAGGCAACGCCCGCGCCGTGCGCGCGGTTGCATTGTTGACGGCGGTCCTCGGCTTCATCATCGCGCTGGCGGGCGCCCTGGAAGCTAAACCAGGAAGTCTCCAGACCATCGCCAAGGTCCCCTGGGTCCCAGCCCTCGGCCTCGAGTATCACCTCGCGGCCGATGGCATCAGCCTTACGCTGGTTCTGTTGACCGGCATCGCCGCCATCGCGGGAATTCTCTTCTCGTGGAACATTGAGCATCGCGCGAAAGAGTTCTTCGCCCTTTACCTTACGCTCATTGCGGGCGTCTATGGCGTGTTCCTGAGCTTCGATTTGTTTCTGCTGCTCGCGTTCTACGAGCTGGCCATTATTCCAAAGTACTTCCTCATCGCCATTTGGGGATCAACGCGCAGGGAGTATGGTGCCATGAAGCTGGCCCTCTATTCGTTCGTCGGCAGCGCGATGGTTTTGGTTGGCCTCATCGCGGCCTTCGTGGTGGCGGGAGGCAAGACGATGAACCTGATTGAGTTGGCCAGGTTCCCGTTCCCGCACAGCTTTCAAATGTGGGCCTTCCCGCTGGTGTTCGTTGGGTTCGCCATTTTGGCCGGCCTCTGGCCCTTCCACACCTGGGCGCCGACGGGTCACGTCGCGGCGCCGACGGCGGCTTCGATGTTGCTGGCGGGGGTGGTGATGAAGCTGGGGGCCTACGGCTGCCTCCGCGTGGCCATGACTCTCTTTCCGCGCGGGCTTGATCCGTGGACGATCCAGCCGTACTCACCCTGGTTTCTGGCCTCGCTTCTGAGTCATTCGCTGACCGAGAACATCCAGTGGGCGCTGCACCTGATTGGGTTTGGCTCCTGGCGCGACGTGTTCAGTGTGCTGGCAGTTATCGGCATCATCTATGGGGGGACGGTAGCCCTCGTGCAGAAGGACCTTAAGTTCGTCATCGGCTACTCAAGCGTCAGCCACATGGGCTTCGTGCTGCTCGGTCTTCTGACGCTCAACACCGTCGGCCTGAGCGGCGCGGTGCTGCAAATGTTCTCGCACGGCCTCATCGCCGGGCTGTTGTTCGCCGTTGTCGGGCGCATGGTGTATGACCGCACCCACACCCGCGAACTGGCCGATTTGCAGAGCATGAATCTCAGCAAACTGATTCCTTTCGCCGCCGTGACATTTACCCTCGCGAGCATGGCCTCAATGGGCCTGCCCGGGTTCAGTGGCTTCGTGGCGGAGTTGCAGGTGCTGATCGGCGCATGGCAGGCCTTTCCGACTTTGGCCGTCGTGGCGGGACTGGGTATCTTGATCGGCGTGGCCTATGCCCTGCGCGCCCTGCAACAGGCCTTTTTCGGAGAGCGGGCACCGCCAGCCCCGGCGGTCGGGGCGGATGGGAATGCGCCTCCCGCGCTGGAGCCGATTTCGGTTCCAGAACGAATCGGTGCGGCGCTATTGATCGGAACCTCGCTCCTCATCGGGCTCTACCCAAGGCTGCTGTTGGATTTGATCTCACAGAGCTTTGGTTTGCCGCTCTTTGATTGGCTGCCGAAAGGGGGCGCGCCATGAGGGGGGTCAATTATCTTGAACTGCTCAGGCTCGCGGCGCCCGAAACCATTGTGGTCCTCACTGTGCTGGTCGTGCTGACGGCTGATCTCTTGGCGCTGCGCGGTTTGGAATTGCGCTTCCGGCTCCTCGTCAGCGCGATGATTTCCTGCGTCGGCTGTGTGGCCGCAATCGCCTGGATGCTGGCCTTGCCGCAGCAGGCGACTTTCCTGGAAGGCATGTTGGTGGTGGACCCGCTGACCCAGTTCATCAAAGTCGCGCTGCTCCTGCTGACGATCTTCACGGTGCTCATCTCGGTGGAAACAGATTTCACCCCGCACGCGGGAGAGTACTTCGGACTGATCCTGCTCGCCGCGGTCGGGATGATGTTCCTGGTCAGCTCGGAGGACATCCTGATGATCTTCATCTCGCTGGAGCTCACCAGCCTCTCGCTTTACATCCTGACGGCGTTCAACAAGCGCAACCCGAAGTCGGCGGAAGCGGCGTTGAAGTATTTCCTGTTCGGGGGCCTGTCGGCGGCCTTCACGCTGTTCGGGTTGAGCCTGCTTTATGGGCTGTCGGGCGCGACCAACCTTGCTCAAATCGCCGCTGCTATCACTGGCCCGAAGCTTGACCCGCTGTTGCTGGGGGCGCTCGTGATGACGGTCATCGGCCTCGGCTTCAAGGTGGCGGCGGTGCCGTTTCATCTTTGGGCACCCGACGCCTATCAAGGGGCGCCGACGCCCAGCGCCGCCTTCATTGCTTCCGGTTCCAAGGTCGCCGGCTTCTTTGTCCTCGCCCGGGTGATGATGCACGGGTTCAAGGGCGTGGAGGGCAGCGGGGCCTGGCACGCCTATCGGCCGGGCTGGGTGCCGCTGCTGGCGATAATGGCGGGGGCTTCCATGTTGCTGGGCAACCTGACGGCGATTGTGCAGAGCAGCGTGCGGCGGCTGCTGGCCTACTCCGCGATCGCCCATGCCGGCTATATGCTGCTGGGGGTTCTGCCGCACGGGGAGCAAGGCCTGGCCGCGCTGGTCTATTACGTCATCACCTACGGGTTGGCCACGCTCGGGGCCTTTGGTGTCGTCTCGATTGTGGAGGGGCAAACGGGCGGCGACCGCCTCTCGGACTTCGCCGGGCTAAGCCGCCGCGCGCCGGCACTGTCCTTCTGTATGATGATTTTCATGCTGTCGCTGGCCGGCATTCCCCCGCTGGCGGGATTCTTTGGAAAGTTCTATCTGTTCGCTTCCGCCTTGAACGCCGATCCGTCCGATTTGGGATTGCTGTGGCTGGTTGTGGTGGCCCTGGCCCTGAGCGCGGTGTCGCTCTACTATTACCTTCAGGTGCTCAAACAGATCTATGTCGCCGAGCCGGGGCAGGGAACCAAAGCAGCACCAACACCGATCTTAAGCCAAATCGCCATCGCCTTGTTGGCACTGGCGGTGGTGGTGTTGGGCTGCGCGCCCGATCTGCTGGTCAGCCGGTTGATCCGCGCCATCCAAGCCACCGGGTTCTAGTCTCTTTCGCCTTGCGAGACAACAAGGTCGCCGACTAGACTCACCCTGCGATATGGCAACCATTGGCCGATTCCAGAAAGACGACGAGACCTTTTACGCCAGAGTTATCGACGGTGAGATTTACCGCGTTCGCGGAGACGTTTTTGGCTCGCCCAGCTTCGATAAGAAAGCCACACCGCTGAAGGGCGTGCGGACGCTTGCGCCGGTTGCTCCCTCCAAGATTGTTGCGGTCGGCCTGAATTATGCCGACCATGCTCGCGAACAGAACAAGACGCTCCCCAAGGTGCCGTTAATCTGGTTCAAGGCCCCCACTTCGCTGATCCCGGATGGTGGCAAGATTGAGATTCCGTTTCCGAACCACCGGACCGACTACGAAGCCGAACTGTGCATCGTCATTGGCCGGCGCGTCCGCAACGTCACACCCCACGCCGCTGCCCGCTACATCTTCGGCTACACGGCCGCCGAGGACATCAGCGACCGGACCATCCAGAACAGCGAAACTCAATACGCGCGCGCCAAGTCCTTCGACACCTTCACGCCGCTGGGCCCGTATGTGGAAACGAAAGCCGACCCGCACGACTTGACCATTCAACTCTTCCAGAACGGCCAGTTGCGCCAGAACTCGCACACGAGCCAGCTCATCTTCAATTGCTTCCAACTCGTCAGCTTCATCTCAACCCATCTGACCCTCCTGCCCGGCGACATCATCCTCACCGGCACGCCGAGCGGCGTAGGACCCATTGCGTCCGGCGACCGGCTCGAAGTGCGGATCCAGGGATTCACCCCGCTGGTGAACACAGTCAGGTGAGAGGCAAGAGGGGCGAGGGGCGAGGCAAGAACGGGAGAGCCAAAACCAGGAAGCTATGCAGGATCTTAAGGCGAGAACCAAGAAGTTTGCACTCGACGCTATCTTTTATTGCCGCACTTTGCCGCGCGGCGAAGAGTTCGCTGTCATCAAGTATCAGCTTATCAAGGCTGCCACTTCCACGGCGGCGAATTACCGTGCCTCGCAACGCGCCAAGTCCAAGGCCGACTTCATCAATAAGATGGGCACGGTCGAAGAGGAATCCGACGAGTCCTTGTTCTGGCTGGAGTGCCTTTGCGAGCTTGCCACGCGGCCCCATGCCGAACTCGAGCGCCTGATCCAGCAGGCAAACGCGCTGACCGCCATATTCGTCGCCAGCCGTAAGAACGCCCGCCAATAATTCCATCACTCGTCCCTCGCCCCTCTCCCCTCGTCCCTTTCACTTGAGGCTCGCCAACTCGCCCCTCACCCCTCACACTTCGCACCTCGTATGCGTTGGTCACAGACACTGATCCCCACGTTGAAAGAGACCCCGGCCGAGGCCGAGATTGTCTCGCACAAGCTGCTGCTGCGCGCCGGGCTGATCCGCAAGCTCACCGGCGGGCTTTACACCTTCCTGCCGCTTGGGCTGCGCGCGCTGCGCAAGGTCGAGCAGATCGTTCGCGAGGAGATGAACCGCGCCGGCGCCCTCGAATTGCTCATGCCCGCGCTTCAGCCGCCAGACCTCTGGCATCAAAGTGGCCGTTACGACACCATGAAGGACGTCCTTTTCAAGGCCCGCGACCGGGCGAAAAAGGAATGGGTGCTCGGCCCAACCCACGAGGAGGTCATCACCACGCTCGTTGCCGGCGAGATCAACTCCTACCGGCAGATGCCGAAGAACTTCTACCAGATACAAACCAAGTTCCGGGATGAAATCCGCCCGCGCTTCGGCCTGATGCGCGCCAAGGAATTCATTATGAAAGACGCCTACAGCTTCGACGCCACGGACGAAGCCGCGCAGGCCAGCTATCACAAAATGTATGACGCCTACGCTCGCATCTTCCAGCGTTGCGGCCTCAAAACGATTGCGGTCGAGGCCGACACCGGCGTCATGGGCGGCAAGTTCTCCCACGAGTTCATGGTCCCGGCCGAGACGGGCGAGAATGAAGTGGTGTTCTGCGAGGCCTGCGGGTATGCGGCCAATGTCGAGAAGGCGACGAGTGCGGTGGCGAAGTGCGAGGTGACAGAGGCGAGGGGCGAGGTGGAGAAGTTCCCGACGCCCGGCGTCGTGACCATCGACACGCTCTCGAAACCGCCCTACAATGTCGCTGCCGACCGCCAAATCAAGACGCTCGTGTACATGGCCGAGAGCAAGATCGTGCTGGTCCTCCTGCGCGGCGACGACCAGTTGAACGAGGCCAAGCTCATCGGCGCCCTTGGCACCGCGACCTTGCGCCCCGCCGAAGCGGAAGAGATTGTCGCTGCGCTGGGCGCGCATCCGGGCAGCCTCGGCGCCGTCGGCGTGACCAAGTTCCCCGTCTATGCCGACGAACATCTGCGCGCCGCCGCGGACATGACCACCGGCGCCAACGCGGACGGCTTCCACTTGCGCCATGTCGCCCTCGGGCGCGACATCCAAGTGGCGCATTGGGCGGACCTTCGCCTGGTGCAAGCGGGCGAGGCCTGCCACAAATGCGGCCAGCCGCTCAAAGTCCAGCGCGCCATCGAGGTCGGCCACGTCTTCAAGCTCGGCACCAAATACAGCCAGGCCCTCAACGCGCTGTTCCTCGACGAAGCCGGCAAGCAGCAGCCCGCGATCATGGGCTGCTACGGCATCGGCGTCACGCGCACCTTGCAGGCAGTCATCGAGCAGAGCCACGACGACAACGGCATCATCTGGCCGATCAGCGTCGCCCCCTACACCGTCTGCGTCACGCCGCTCAACGTTGCGCCCGACAGCCCGGTCATGCAGCGCGCCGAACAGATCTATGCCGACCTGACCGCGCGCGGCATCGACGTAATCCTCGACGACCGCAACGACCGGCCGGGCGTGAAGTTCAAGGATTCGGAGCTGGTCGGCTTCCCCATTCGCGTCGGCATTGGCGAGAAGTCGCTAGCCAGGGGCGAGGTGGAGATCAAGCCCCGCGCCGGCGCGCTGATCCCGGCCAAGGCTAACGAAGCGGTTGAGAAAGTCGTGGACCTGTTGAAGCAGTCAGGCGCCTGATTCGGATCACTTGGCCAAACACTCACGCACGGCTTTGGCAAGGTCGGTGCGAGTGTAAGGCTTCTGCAAAAACACCGCCCCGCCCCGGCGGAAGAAATCGGTGTTCGTTTCTTCCACGTTATAGCCGCTGGTGAAAATGATTTTAAGCCGGGGGTGACTGGCCAGTAGCCTTACCGCCAGCTCCCTCCCCGACATTCCCCCAGGCATCACAACGTCCGTAAGCATCAGGTCGATGCCGTCAGGATTGCGTTCCCACACTTGCAAGGCCTCCGTACCGGAACCGGCTTCCAGCACATGATAGCCGCAATCCTGCAAGATCAGATGCGCCATATCGCGCAGCACCGGTTCGTCTTCGACCACCAGAATTGTTTCGTGGCCGCCCCGCACGGCGGTGGCCTGGGCGGCTTCCGGCGGCAGCGCTTTGACCGGTTCACCGCTGGCAGGAAAAAACACGTTGAACGTGGTGCCTTGCCCGATCTCGCTGCTGGCTTCAATCCAGCCCTCGTGCTGTTTGACGATGCCATAAACCGTCGCGAGGCCCAGGCCGGTCCCTTTGCCGACTGCTTTGGTGGTGAAAAATGGCTCGAAGATGCGGGCCATCGTGGCGGAGTCCATGCCACAACCGGTATCGCTGACGCGCAGGCAAACAAACGCGCCCAGACGCGCCTCGGGATGGGTCTGCACGTAGGCGTCGTTCATCTCGATCGGGTTGGTGCTGATCGTCACGGTGCCGCCTTTCGGCATGGCGTCGCGGGCATTGACGGCGAGGTTCATGATGACCTGTTCAATCATGCCGGTGTCTGCCTGCACGAGGGGGAGTTCCGGGGGCGGATTGAATTCGAGCGTGATGGTCTCGCCGAGCAGCCGCTTGAGCATTCTCGACAGGTTGCCCACCACCTCACGCAAGTCGAGCGGCTTGGGCTGCATCACGTTCTTGCGGCTGAACATCAGTAACTGACGGGTTAGACCGGCGGCGCGTTCGGCGGCGAAGTAGATGGCTTGCGCGCAATCGAGCAACTCAGGTGCGAGGCTGGTTTTGGCCAGCATCATCCCGGAGTGGCCCTGGATCACCGTGAGCATGTTGTTGAAATCGTGTGCCACGCCGGCGGCGAGTTGGCCAATCGACTCCATCTTCTGCGCCTGCCGCAACTGAGCTTCCAGGTTCAACCGATCCGTAATGTCTTCGACGTAACAATGCACAACCTGGCTGGCTGCCACCGGGTGAAACGACCAGGAGAGGGTGCGCCCCTCTAATACAGTTTGCAGTTTCAGCGCGCTTTGGCCCGCCTCCAGGCAGTTGTGGACGATCTCCTGGACGTTGGCAGGCAGCATCGCAGACGGATTGTCCTGGCCAACCGAGCGGCCGAGCTTGAGGGCGGCATCGTTGCAATAGGTGATGGTGCCATCGCCAGCCAGTTCCAGCGCCGGGTTGGGATTCAACTGAGTGAAGGCGGCTAGCTTCTGTAATTCGGTTTCAGCACGAATCCGCTCCACCGCCATCGCCAGCACCGTCGCCAGGGAAAAGAGGAAGTGGATCTCGTCCTCCGTAAATCTCCGCGGGTGCGCGGTGTGCGCCCCCAAGGTGCCGAACGCCTGCCCATGCCCGGCAATCGCGACGCTGATTCCGCTCACGACACCGTGGTCGATCAAGAGCGATGAGCCGTGGAAGCGAGTCTCTTCGGGCAGTTGGTCGAACGTCACGGCCTCCCCCGCTCCAAGCGTGAACCCGGACTCAGTCTGGGGGTCCGCCGGAATGACCGCCTTCCCGACACAACCGTCCTTCCAACCGACGCCCGCCCGCAGCAGCAGGAACTTCCCGCCCGGCTGCAGTTCCAGGATGTGGCAGTACTCGACCTCAAGGGTCTGAGCGACGAGCATCACGGCCTGATTCAGCAGTGAGGAAACATCGCTGCTCACCATGGCGAACTGACCCAGGGCCGCTACGACGGTCTGCTGGAAGGAGCGGTTGAGGAGGGTTCTCTCGGCCCGCTCGCGTTCTTTGACGCGTTGCTCCAGCGAGGCCGCCATGGCATCGAACGCGCGTGCCAGTTCACCCAATTCCCCCCGCTCCTGCGACAACCCAGTGCGGCTGTTCAGATCACCGGCCCCCAACTGTTGGACTGCTTTGGACAGGATGCGGACCTGGCGGAGAATGAAGCGCTCGCCGCCAAACCACGCGGCCGCCAAGGCTACCAACCCGACGGCAAACCCCGTCCAGGGAAGCTCAGTGCCGTAATGAGCCGTGTAGTACTTGTCCGCGAAGTACATCAGCACCCATGCCGGTGCGACGGCCAGAAACACTGTTCCCACCAGGCGAAACCGCAAGCTGGAGAAACTGGTCATAGGATCGTTAGGTTTTTGCTGTTCGGCAATACTAGCCGACCGGCCCGAGCTAGGCAAAGAAATTTCTGCCCCTGTGGGTGGCAGAAACTTTGTCACGGAACGAAGTCGTTGATTCTGCTGGATTTGTCTTCAAGCTAATCAGCCATGTTCGCGATTGTCTCGGCGCTCCTGCGCTACCTGTTATTCTGGCTCCGTCCCAAGCACCAACTCGCCTCGGAGAACCCCGCCCTCCGGCACCAGATCGCGGTGCTCAATCGGCCCGCGCACAAGCCCAGACTGCAGGGCACAGACCGGCTGTTCTGGGTGGTTTTGAAAGGATAGTGGCCAAACTGGCGTGCCGCGTTGGTCATCTTCCAACCCGAGACCGTCATCGGTTGGCAACGAGCCGGGTTCAGGATGTTCTGGCGATGAAAGTCCCGGCCTCGCGGTGGACGACCCCGAAAGGATGCCGCGCTGATTCAGCTGATTCGCCGGATGTGGAGCGTCAACCCGACCTGGGGCAGTCCGCGTATCCGCGACGAACTGGCTAAACTGGGGCTGGAGGCCTCAACGGCAACGATCCGGAAGTATCGCCCCAAGTCCAGGCGCCAACCTTCACAAAGTTGGCGGACCTTCCTCCAGAGCCATGCGGGTATCACTGCCGCGATGGACTTCTTCGGGGTTCCCACGGTCACTTTTCATGTGCTTTACGTGTTGGTGGTTATCAACCCATGAACGGCGCAAAGTCGTTCATTTCAATCTCACCGCGGCGCCGACCGCAGAGTGGACGGCCCAACAGGTCGTCAACGCATTCCCGTACGACACCGCACCCAAGTGTCTGTTGCGGGATCGGGATTGCATTTTACGGCTCGGCCTTCGTGCAACGGCTTGAGGGCATGGGCATCCAGCAGAAGTTGATCTCCCCAAGCGCTCCCTGGCAGAACCCCTACGTCGAGCGCCTGGTGGGTTCGATTCGACGTGAATGCCTGGATCGAGTGATCGTGTTCAATGAACGGCAATTGTCGCACATTCTCGAATCCTACTTCGAATACTGCCATAAAGTTCGTCCGCACCGAGGGCTCTCCCACGACAGTCCAATCCCGCGGCCGGTGGAGTCACCAGACCGTGGGGACGTGATCGAGATGCCGCTGGTCGGCGGTCTGCATCATCACTGCCTCCGGGAGGCTGCCTGAGGCGGCGTCAACTCTTGGCCCCATCGTCGGCAGTGGGAGAAGAACCTTGCCTTGGTCCCATCCAAATCGGCTGTTGTCTTTTCGACGGATCGCACTGCACTAGTGGGAATCTTCTTCGCTGCTACACCACCGCGCTTACTCGGAAGACTCCTGTTCGGCTGCGACGGATTTTCTGCACCCACAATGGGCTTCGCGGGGCAAGGACGCAAGCAAAGGTTAAATGAGTTACATGAGTTACATGAGGAAGCAGCCGTGGAGAATTTCCTCTCGCCCATTGAGGCGCACAGTGAATAATTCTTGTTGCCGGATCGTCTGATAGCGACCGTGTGTTTTTTTGCACGCTTTGGAATGATGAACGAACCAACGAAAAAGAGGCGGGCGTTTACGCTGATCGAATTGTTGATAGTGATTGCGATTATCGCGATTCTGGCTTCGTTGCTTCTGCCCGCCTTGAGCCGGGCAAAAGCCCGCGCCAACGACGCCAAATGCATGTCTAATCTGCGCCAATGCAGCATGGCGCTGAATCTTTACCTGCAAGATTACAACGATCGCCTGTTTTGGAACTCAACCAACGTCTCGCTCGCCGGCATGGAGTGGTTTGTCTGGGCGGGCCGAACCAACAACAACCAGATCGGCGCGGCGCAAGGCAATATTTTCAATGACACAGATCGGCCCTTGAACCATTACGGATTGACCGAAGGCACGGTGACTTGCCCGATGGACCAAGGGCGCACGGTGGACAATACCACCTACGATCTGTTCGAGTGGGTTGGCAATTCCTATATCTTCAATTTTGGAGGGTTGCCGCCGTTCCCGCCCGGGGATGGTTTGGACGGGTTGTCCGCAAGCAGTTTGACCAATCCTTCGCAAACTGTCGTGTTCGGTTGCGGCGTTCTGTCCTACCCGACGACGGAGACCAAGGGATGGCACCGCACCACGCCGGCTGGGAACATTCTCTTTGCTGACAACCATGTCAGCTTTTACCGGGCGATGACAGCGACCAACTTGGTTTGGTAACGCGCCTTGAACGGACGGGGTTCTCAGCGCGCATTTTTATTTCTCGTCGTCAATTCTTATGATGCGGCGATAACCCTCTAGCCGGTGTCCGTCATTGATCGTGATGTCAAAGTCTTCGCCCCGATCAAAACATTGCTGCGCGGCGGTTAAAGCTCGGGTGAGCACACGCGTGTACTTTTCCCCCGCCTCGCGCCGTTCCAGGTCGTTGCCCAGTGTCCATTGGAAATCTTTCAAGCAAAGAAAATAACCCTTTTGAATGGCGATGACCGCGTCCCGTCGCGGCTGGGGCGAATAGACAGAGGGACGCGGGTGTTTCGAGGCGTATTCCTTGAGAGAGCGCGCCAGGCTCATCTGTTCATTCCACGGGAGGTGATGCTGGTGGTCGGAAGTCCAAAACCAGAAGTAGCGCGCTCCCATGTCGTACGCGGTCGTCAAGGCCAATGGAGCAATGGCCGGATCACATTGGCCGTAGATGGAGGTGCCCCAGAATTTTCCGAATGGACGGGCGCCCCCGCGCATCATGGCGTATTCGAATTTCAATTCTTGGGCCGGGGTATGGTGCATCTTCAAGCCTGTGGCGGCAAAGATTTCGGCGTCGAATCCGGCCGTGTTGTAGCGGCCCTCCTGGACCAGGCCGGCGATGCCGGCTTTCATTTCGTAATAGGTCGCTTCGGCGTATGAATCCCAAGTTGGATAATCGAATTGTGCCAGGCGCATATCGCCCAAATTGATGCCGTGGCCGCGCAAAGCGGCATCCAGGTGCCAGACACCGTACGAATCGGCGGACAAATAAGAAGCCCGCGTCTGTGTTTCAATAGCGGTTGAAAAATCAGACGGGAATCTTCCGGCATAACGATGCTCGTCATTGTCCCATACCATGTCCGCGGGCTCATCAATGAACATCACGGGCCCAAGATAATTGGCCCGGTAAAGATCCGCCGGAAAGCGCAACGCCGGTTCGCCCGTGGCTTCGCGCAAATAAAAGACCGGCTCCGAACGCACCCATTGCTCGTGTTTCGCGCTGATCGGGAACATATTCATTCCGGCGGCGATTGCGGTTCGATAGTCATCCTCGGTGAGGGGAACATACGTGTAATCATTCGTTGACGATGCTGGCAGCCGATGGCCTTCGGCGTCTTTGAAATCCCGGTCGTTCCCGATGAGCATCTCGCGATTGAGATCCAGGCGCTTGACATCGTTCCAGGGCCGCCAGGCCTCGTCCTCCGGCCTGGCTTTGCGCACCAAACTAAGCGGCTGGCCTAAGAACTTGCACGTCTCGGCCGCGTCATCCTTCCATCCGGTGTTCGGCGCGGGATGTGGAAAAAAATCGCGCTCGAAGCCCTCCCAGCAGGAAAGCAACGCCGCTCCGGTTCTGCTGTCCCGATATTCGTAGGCTTCGCCCGTCTCGGGGATTCGCAATTGATACCGCGCAAATTCGATGGGGTGTTGTTTTTCCGTCAACGGATCGGCGGAGGTCAGCGCGCGGAGCAGGAACAGCGGCAGCGCGTCAGGATTCGTTCTGGCGCGAACTTCCAGTTGCCACCAGCGAAAATTCCTCGCGCCTTCGCCAGGGCCGTAAACCAAATCCACAGTGGCAAAAGGCGGCGGAACATCGCTCCTTCCGCTGAAAGCGAGATAATGCAGCCTGGTTCCGGCGGGCGGCTGAAGGTGCGGTTGCGCCGAAACAGCAGCGGAAAGAATCAAAAAAATGCCCAATGTCAGTGCCTGTTTCTGTCTCATAGCTTAAAAATTCCGAGAACTGCGCGCAAGCGAACCGACGCTGTTTCGAGGCGTCAGTTGCCTAAAACATAAACATAACCGTCGCCGACGCTGACCACGATCTCGCTTTTGCCATCGCCGTTGACGTCCGCCAGGATCGGCGTGCCAACGGGGGCGTCGAAACTCTTGCGCCAGCGGATTTCGCCGCGGTCGCCGGCATCGCGCACGGCGAGGAGATTGCCATCCTGGCCACCCAAAAGCAGTTCACCTTCGCCGTCACCATCCACGTCACCGCTGACAATGCCGCCGGTGGCCGTTGGAAGTTGCATTTTCCAAAGGTGTTTGCCCGTGGCGGCATCAAAACAGACCAGCGCGCCATCCGCTTCCATTTGCGCGCCGCGCCAGCCGCGGGTTTTGGAGGGGGGCAGCAGGCCCTCATTAAACCCGCAATTGCCGGCGCGCATCGGCCAGCGTTCGGTGGGCAGATATTCGCGCCACAGGCCGCGCTTGCCGTCGGGCGAAATGCTGGCGCGGCAACTGTAAACCCCGCCCAGATAAACGATCGGTTCAGTGCCAGCCCGTTCCAGCAGAGCGGGGGAGGCGTAGGCCGCCCACCATTTGAGCAACGGCTCAAGATTGACCGGCCCAACCAGCAGGTTGCCGCTCTTGCCGTCGGCTACACAGTAGAAATCCGGATTGCAGAAAAGGACATCGTCGGCACCGTCATGGTTGAAGTCCCAAACCGAGACGCGACCGCCCAGCGGTTGATAATGACGTTCGATGGCATGCATTTCTTCCCGCTGCCATACGATTTGGCCGGTGTGCCCGTCTAGGACGTAGGTGCGTGCGGCGGGTTTGGCGGCGTAAGTGAAAAGGTCAAGGTGTTTGCCGCCGGTGAAATGACCAATAGTGAAGCAATGGGGGCGTTCGGCGTATTGGCCGCAAGCACCGCTGTGCGGGAAGGTGAATCGCCACAGCGTCTTTTTATTCGCAGCCCGCGCCTGGACCCAGAGATTGCCATCGGTGCCGCGTCCGCCGGTGATCAGACAGGGTTTGCCGTCACCGAGCAAATCACAGACGACGGGAATTTCGGAAGAGGCAAAGTCCTCCACGCGCCGCAGCTTGTTTCTCTCCAGGCGCAGCACAGTGACATTGGTGTTGTCGTAGAGCAGAATGTCGTTCTGCTTGCGGCCCTCCAAATCCGCGGCGAGAAGATAAGGCAACATCGCGCCCTGGAGCGGCGGAATCTTTTGCGGCACGGCGGGCGGCTGGTTGGCCAGCGGTTGGCCGGGTTTGGCGACGAGAGCGCCGTCCCGGTTGAGGCCCCAGGCCTGAGCGCCGGTCGAGGCGCCATTGGCCAGGGTGAAGAATTCCGGCCTGCCATCACCGTCCACGTCCCCGGTGACGGCCCATTGCACGTTGACTGCGTTAAAGTAAAAGGCGCGGCGATCATCGGATGCGCCGGGTTTCAGCAGGAATTGCGCGTTTCCCAAGGACCAGAGTTTTTCCATTTGTCCGCGGCGCAAGCGCCAGACCTCGCAGCTTTCGGGCGGTTGATATTCGAGCAGGCTGCTTCGGGCGCAGAGCAAGGCGCGCGGGCCGTTGGCGCCCCAGAGCGGCACGAAGGCCAGCGGCACCAGGTCGGGCATTTGAACTGTCTCCGCCCCGGAGGCGGCCTCGAAGATCGACAGATGCCAGCGTTTGTCGGTGAGACCGTCAAAGAGCGCGCACACGATTTGCTTGTGGCCCGTGCCCTCCAAGTCCACTACCGGGTCCGAAGGGCAGACCAGCGAGCGGGCTTCGGTTGTTACCGGGTCGGGCCACCCGCGACTCCAGGCCAGCTCGAGCTTGCCCCCGGCGTTGCGCAGCACGTCCACGTGCTTGGTCCGCGAGATATTGACGAAACCCAATTTGCCGTCGCCGTCCACGTCCACCAATTCGTTCCAGCCGTAGTGTCGGGCATTGGCGCCTTGGGGGTCCCAGCTCGTGTGCGAGAGCGCGGTGCCACTGGCCAGGTCGATATTCCAAAC
>JBEKJO010000030.1:0-43729 GCA_050011195.1 Verrucomicrobiota bacterium
GTTTGGGAAAGGGTCTGTGAACGAGCTTCAAAGATGTTGGGAATGGGCGTGAAAGGGTTGTGGAAGCAGTTTGAAAAGGGCTGAAAATGGCTTGGAGACGGGCTGGCAACCAGCTTCAAAGGGGTTTGAAAGGTCGGTGAAATGAGCCTGAAAGGTCCTTGTATTGTGCTTGAACCTCCAGGGTGTCAATAGGGAAGGGGTAGGCCAGCGCGCGGGAGCGGCGGGGGCGGCGAGGCTAGGCGCGCGGCATCCGCGCTTGGAATTCGCGGGGCTGGTCTTGCCAGCCGTCGTTGAATTGGCGCACGCGGATAAACACGCGCTGATTGTCCCCCGGCTGACCGAACTTCTGAACGTAAAGCCGGGTGATGTCGCACCATCCTTCAACGGGCGGCGGCAGCCAGCCGAGGATGGAGAAGTTGGTGCGGACGGCAATGCCGGCGCTGCAGGGCGGGGAGCCGAGGACGACGATGGGCGTGAGCGGGGTGTGGGCGACCCGCAAGGCGAGCCTGAGCCGCCCGTCGGCTTTCGTCATTTGGAACTCCTGGACGGGGTTGGGTCCGAAGCGGACGGGTTTGAGGGCATCGAGGGCCGGGGCGAGGCCCAAGGCGAGGCGGGCGGTGTTGATGCCGGTGAACAGATGGTAGCCGCTGACGGGCTGGCCGAGGCGGCGGGATTCGTGCCGGGCCAAGGCGTGCCAACCGGCCATCTGGTCGTCGCTTAAGGTACACCACAGCGCCGCGATATTCGCACAATTTTGCCGCGCCCGCAGCCGGGCCGGGGTGACGAGCCGCGGCTTCTGTGGCCGGGCACGCATCAGTTGCCCATGCTTGCTGTCCACGTAAACCATGTGGCCCCAGCGGCCGGACTGTCTTACGCCTGGGATGTGTAATTTCATGGCCGGACAGAGAAACATAAGTCAGTGAAAAAGTCAAGTCTTTACTGAGCCGCCGAGGGGAGGGCGGAATTGCGTGGAGGTGTTGGCCCGCTAAAGACCTCATTAACCGACTTCTTTCCGGTTTACAACAGTTAGGAACTAACGGAAAGTGTTCCCGGCATGAGCAAAGTCGTTACTCCACATTTCGAGAAGCTGATTGACGGGTTTGTCGCCAGTGGGCGGTTCAACAATAAGTCCGAGGTCATTCGTGCCGGCCTGCGCTTGCTGGAAGAGCATGAAGCTACCGCTGCCGCCAGCCGGGATGACCTGAGCCGGATCATCCAGACCGCCCTCAGGGATCCGCGTCCCCTGATTCCGGCGACGAACCTCCGCCGCCGCCAACGGCGATGAGAGGCCTGCCGGTCTTTTTCACCGCGCTGGCCGAGGAGGACCTCGACCAAATCATCAAGCCGGTTTTGCGCATCCTTCATGCTGCCCAGGACTGGACCCGGTCGATACGGCTTGGCTGCATGGGAAGTCAGGCCGTGGGCTTGGTTGACGAGGCCGCGGAACCTGCGCTCCACGGCCAAGGTTTCGGCGGCGGCGGAAATATGACATCCTCATGGATCAACCCCTTCACAGCTCAATAAAAGCGACAGAATGTGGGGGGTGGAGTCAAGGCTCCGCTTGGGGGCGCGTGCCGGCTGGCAGAAGCGCGAGGGTAAGCAGAGAGGGTTACTTGGCGAAGACGTCGCCGCCGATGCAGCGTGGCACACCTGCATTCTGTGATCGAAGCGCCGACTACTGAAACAAGTATTTCAAAAAGTCGTAGATACCGTTCGCAAGCACGTTATTGAGCAGGTCCTGACTAGGCTTCTTAAGCTTCCGCCAAAGACGTTTCATGGCCTCAGTAGCCTTTGCCCGAGCCGGCACCTCCCGGATTACATCTTCGAATGCCTGGGCAAATTCGGCCTTTTCACTTTCGGTGAGCTCGCCAAATCCGTTGACAATCTCGCGGGTGGCTGAGAGGAACTTCTGTGTCCAGGGGTAGGGTTTACCGCAGCTCCAACAATAATTTGGAATTGATTCCGCGGGGAATATCTCCTTGCCCATTACCGGGTCCTCCCGAACGAGCGCGCCTTTGATTTCTTTCCCGCACTCGGGGCACTTCTGGAGGAATCTTTCCCCACAAACCTTACAGAAGTCGTCGTTGTATAGCGGCCAGTTGGCCTGTGCCGCGTCCGTCAATAGGTGCCCATTATGACAAATCCTTGAGGTGTCGAAGTGCTCGTTCATGAATTGTGACGCTTTCTTTGCTTTGAATAGCTGCCGTCCACTTGGCGGATCGCTCGCGCAGCGCGCTTCGCTGGCCCAGCCGTGCTATTGCCCCGCAGAACGCGCGCTCCAGGGCCAAGGTTTCGGCGGGGGTGGAAACATGACATTCTCATGGTCTTCAAGATTAACCACAGCGCTTTGTTCCGTTCTACGTCAATGTGGGTCCTCCAAGCCGCCCTCGATTGAAAGTGTGATGCAGTCTGCCGGAAACTCGCTGCCGTCAGGAAGCGTCAGACGTGACAATAGGGCTTTGAGACGCTCCAGTTTCTCTGACTGCTGCGATTGAGGACAGAAATACAGGGCTGGGTCTGTTCCGGGGACTTGGGTGTTGCTGTAAGGCTTGTTCTTTGCTCGGTTCAAGAACGCGGTTGAGGGGTCAGCCGAAAGCGGGAAACGGATAATCGGTATCTCCGTGAGTTGCTCCCTCATGTGTTTGCCAAAGGTATCAATGAGCGCTCGCAGAAGCTCCAGTATCGTATCGGCATCGTTTCTCTCTGAGATAGTTTGTGGAGCGCGATCAATGTCGAGTGCCCCCCAGTCGATCACGATCTTTAACTTGCCCCTAAGTGTCCCATTCTGCTCATCTGGCAGACCGCCCTCGTAGTCATCAAGGGGAAACTCGCCCACCGGCTGAGTCGGGCCTGAATAGATTCGAGCAATGTAGTCCTGAAAGTGCTGCGTCAAGTGCTGCATTCCGGTGCGGTTAACGTGACACTCTGGGCAAATGAGCACGCCGTTTCGGAGGGTGGTAGGGCCACCAGCGGTGTGCTCAACAATGTGATGGACTGTTGCATCGCGGAAGGGGACGCGTCGGTCGGGGCGGGGGCAATCTGGATTCTGGCACTGTCCCCGATCTCGATTCCAAATCACTTCCCGCTCGAGGGAGTCAAAACGACGATTTTGGTCAAGTGGGACAATGGTGAGTTTCGGATGCAGCTCGGACAACATGAATGCGTGCCTGATGCGAATTATCTCCGCTGTATCGGACCCAGATCCCGAGAGCAGGCGCCCGAATCGCTCGTGATGAGGAAGTGACTCGCGGGTCTCCCTGTGATGGAGGCGAGCCTCGGTAACTGACTGTTTGAAGGCGAGAAACGCTTCGACAACCGTTTTCCTCCAGTTTTGCGCGATGTTGTCTTGGTCGAGTGAATCCACGAGCAAGGCAAAATGAAACGCCATTTGGAAGGACATTGGGCCTCCCTCCTTGAGGCTCCCGAACTTGGGGAGTTGGGCGATGAGATCGAGTAGAGTGACCACGCGCAATGCGCCTGGATCGCCCGCTGGCAAATCAAGGTTTTCCATGTAAAAGTCGTTGATCGTCTTCCCCTTGAGGTCCACGAAATCGACTCCTGATCTCTCCCGAAGCATGATTGTCATGGCCAGACCAGCGAAGAACTTGCGCATCTCTGCGTGCCCGTCCACGTAGTGTTCTCCATCAGCCACGGTGAGGCGCCTCGCATTGGCCTTCTTAAACTGACTGAAAAAAGGTTTAGGGCTCGAGAGGCGGTGGCCGGGTTTGCCAGCGTGCTGAATTACGAAGTTGGTAAAGTCCCCAGGCCAAGCGTCGCGCTTCTCTTGTGCAGTCAGTGGAGTGCCAGCCTGCAATCGAATGAATAAATCGCGAACTTCGTTTTGCTCTGCCGTGATCTCGACGACGAGTAGCTCGTGGTTCAACAATCTGTTCTTATCATCGGCATCGAGCTCCTGAAATTTCTTACCGGCCCAAGGGGGGAGATTCGCTGGATCAACTGGAAGGATCGTACCCGGTCTGGCTTTCTTGGGGTCAGGCAGGGAGAGTTCATTCTGGCAATATTTAACGATGGATGCGAGGCGCTGCTGTCCGTCAACAATCCAGGCTGTCGTCTCGACCGCCTGCGTGTAATTGTTGGTACGGGACTCAAGGTGGATGTAAAATATCGGAATTTGATAGCCGCGCAGGAGGGAGTCGATAAGCCCTTGCTGCTGCGTCGAACTCCATTCTAATCCCCTTTGGTATTCGGGATTCGGGCGCAATTCTTTGGCGAGGTAAGCGGCCTTGAGGCTCTGGAGTGAGCGGGTTTTGAGTTCTGACTTCATGTCGAAAGCGGTTTGAGCATTGGGTCTGTTTATCGCGATAGGTTCAGAGGTCGTCAGTTAATGAGATTGTCATATTTCCAACAGGCATTGGTCGGCGGGTGCGGCGCGTCGGCTCTTGCCGCGCCGCTGATTTTCTTCCCGAATAATGGCGGCTCTGCTCCCGCGAGGGCGTGACCGCTACCCCGAGGTTCATGGCCAGAATGGAACAGCAAATTGCGCACCGCGTCAAGCCTGGTCCCGACGCGACGGCGGGACCTAAGACATGCCCCACATTCAGCCGTCCCTGCGGGACTTATGCAACGCCGAATGCGCGTTCCCAACGTTGAAACGTTGGGTTATTGTCGGCAAGTCCCTCCGGGACGGGTACATGCCGGACTTCCCCTGCCGCTATTGAACGAAGGTTCGGCGGCAGCCATCCCGGTTCGCTCCGTTCCCCCGGCCTCGCCGGACAATCACACCGTCGCCATCATGCTGGCCATCCTCGCCCTCGGCGTCGTCCCCGCCCGCGTCCTGAACACTCTTTCAACCGCGGTCGCCAACCTGAACACGCCGGCACCCGCCTCTGTTGCCGCCTACACCACCCGCTGATCTCAAGCCCCGGAGTTTTGAGTCTGGGCGAGCACGCGCGACGGCTCGAACGCGGCGCGGAGAATCTCAGTGCCGTGCGGGCCGGCCACAGGTTGGAAATCAGGTGTTGCCGCAGCGCGATCCTCGCAAAAGCGGAACAGCGTGTGCCCGGCGAGAATGCAATCGTTGTGGCGCAGCCTGGCCGTCAGGGCACGGGCCCCATGCACCCACGTGCCGTTGCGCGAGCTTAAATCCTTGACCAGATATTCCTCACCTTCACGCAGGATCATGAAATGCCGGCGCGATAGGCCCTCATCATCAACTTTCACATCCACCGAGGCCCCGCGGCCAACGGCCATCGGTTCGGCGCCGATTTCCCACTGTGCCGCCATCGCGCCGTCGTCACCCAACATATACAGAGTCGCCATATTCAATTCCTCCCGGGAGAACGGTCCCGGCCAGAATGTGACCGGCCAGCCTCTCCCGCTTATGACTGTTAAAAACCGGCCAAAGGAAACAGTTGCGCGTTCTTTGCCGGCGGCAATGTGCCGTATTCAGTCAGACGGAATTCGCGCTGAGATGCTCCGGGCTAACCCAGGGCTGGCTCATGAAGGCCAGAAAAACCGCTGAAGCGGTTGAACCTCCCCCCACGGCCCCCGTTCACCTCGCTGAAGCGAGGTGTTACTGAGAAAGCTCCCTTCATGAGCCAGCCGTGGGGCTAACCGCGGGGCGGGAGCTTCTTCTCCACCCGGCTCTTTTCGAGCACGACGTACTTGGGCAGGCCGCTTTCGACCGGTGGTTTGACTTCCCCTTCGATCAATGGCCGGGCGTATTCGATAAACTTCTCGTTGGGCAGGTAGCCGTCTTCGCTGATCCAGTCGCGCGGGATGAAGTGTTCCATGTTGGCGATGTCGGCCAGCGGCTGCAGACCCGTGCTCCACTTGACCGAGCCATTGGACTGCGCCTCCCGGACAATCTTCACCATGTAGCCGCTCTCGCCGGCGATGCCCGCTTTGACCGCCGCCTCGCCGCACCCAAAGGCGTTAGTCGCATCGGTCAGGCTCGCGCAATGCGCCGCGGCGCGCTGGGCGTAGCCGAGCAGCACCGTGCGGGTCTTGGTGTCAAGCCGGCCCTGAACGACCTCTTTAAGCTCCTCCGCCGCCCCGGCCAGCACCGGGTGGCCGAACGCATCCAGCCGGGTCTTGTCCGCCCCGACCTCGTGGCCCGCGGGGTCCTTAATGCCTTCCCCCACCACCACGATGCAGTATTTGTGGGCCGCAACGGTCTCCTTCACTTTGGCCAGAAACTTCTCCTCTTCAAACGGCAGCTCCGGCAGCAGAATGATATGCGGCGGGTTCGCCGGGTTGCCCCGCTTGGCCAGAACCGTGCCCGCCGCGATCCAGCCCGCCGAGCGGCCCATGACCTCGATGATACAGCAGGAACCGTCGTCGGTGACCATGCCGCCCACGTCCAGGCCGATTTCCGCGACCGTGGTGGCGTTGTACTTGATCACCGAACCGTAGCCGGGGCAGTTATCCGTGTGCGGCAGGTCGTTGTCAATGGTCTTGGGCACGCCAATGACGCGCAGCGCGTAATTCCGCTTCAGGGCTTCCTCGTGGATTTTATGCGAAGTATCCTGCGAGTCGTTGCCGCCGATGTAAACGAAGTAACGGATGTTATGGGCCTCAAAAACCTGGAACAGCCGATCCATGTCTTTGGCCGCCTGCTCCGCCTTATTCTTGAAATCAATCTTATACCGGCACGTGCCCAGCGCCGCCGCTGGCGTGTGCTTCAGGCCGCCGATGGTCCGGGCCTTCTCGTCATTGATGTCAATGAGTTCCTCGTTCAGGATGCCCAGGATGCCGTTGGTGCCGCCGTAGATTTCTTCAATACAATCGTGCCGGCCCGCTTCCACAATTACGCCCGCCAAACTGGCGTTGATGACGGACGTAGGCCCGCCCGACTGCGCCACCAATAGATTTCCAACAAGTTCTGTCATAATATTCGATTCCGTGTTGAGCCGAAGCCGATCAGCTCTCAATCTTGGGAAGCCCTTCCAAAATCAGCCCGCAACCTTGCCCGCCAACCGGCCACCTGTCAAAGCGGAAATCGCCCTGCCCAAGAACTGCGGGCGCATGCAACTCTCTTGAATTTTGTGCTTGCCGGCCCCCGCAACGAGCATAGACTGTTTCTATGGAAACGCGTTTCAAACTGCTGCCGCTCCTGTTGCTGTTGACACTGCCAGCCCCGGGGCAAGCCCAATTCACCTTCATGACCAATAACGGCGCGATCACCATCACGGGGCACACCGGTTCCGTCGCGTCGGTGACTAACGTGACCATCCCCAGCACGATCAATGGCCACCCAGTCACCACCATCGGGAACGAGGCATTCGAAGGCTGCGCCGACCTGACCAACCTTTCGATTCCCAACAGCGTCACCAGCATCGGATATAATGCGTTCAATTTCTGCGCCAGCCTGACCAGCATTTCCATCCCCAACAGCGTCACCATCATCGGAAGCGAGGTGTTCAGTTCCTGCTCCAATCTGACCAGCGCCACCATTGGCAGCGGACTCACCAACCTCGGAGTCATTGCGTTCTCTGAATGCACCAGCCTGACGGGAGTCTGTTTCCGAGGTAACGCCCCCGGGGCTGCTTCCACTGTGTTCTCCGGTGACACCAATGCGACCGTCTATTACCTGCCGGGGACCACGGGCTGGTACACGCCGTTTGGCGGTTGCTCAAATGTGGTGCTGTGGAACCCGCAGGTGCAGACCAGCGATGGCAGCTTCGGCGTACGAACGAACCACGTTGGGTTCAACATCACCGGCACCAGCAACTTGGTCATCGTGATGGAAGCCTGCACGAACCTGGCCAATCCCGTCTGGTCTCCGCTGCAAACCATCACCCTCACCGGCAGCCCGGCCTATTTCAGCGATCCCAACTGGACGAACTACCCCTCCCGTTTCTACGGCCTTGGCGTGCCCTAACGCCCGGGCGCGCCCCCTCGGCACCTTGTGCCGACCACGAACCCCGCGCGTAAATCGTAAATCGTGAATCGCAAATCCCGTCCATCCGCGTTTCATCCGTGTTCAGTCCGTGGCTAAATCACCTATCACGCATCATCCATCACGAACCACGCTCCAATCACCAGTCACCAATCACCAGTCACCGGTCACCAGTCACTACCCACCAGCCCCCACGTCATTCCACGGTGACAGCGATAAGGAACGGCGCGGGTGTCGCCAGGGCCGAGACGTAATCAATGCTTTCAATTCCCACGCCCGGGACCACATTCGTCCAGGAGGTCAGGAACAACCGGAGGGATCGGCCCGCCCTCTTGCTCGTCTCGTTCTCTCCCCTCCACGCCACCTTCAACTCCCCGGGCGCAGCCGGCTCGCCCGCCAAGGCATGCCAGTCGCGGACGTCCTGCCCATAACGAATCGGTATTTCCAAACGCATCTGATTCGTGGCGAAATGCACCACGTAAGCGCCGATTTGCTTCCCTTCATCCCTCGGGGTGCCAAACCCAGCCGCCTGCAGGAAATGCAACCGCTCACATTTCTGGTTCACCGGGATGCCCTTGATCAGCGCCGGATAATTGGTGGCGGAAGGCGACTTGCTCCCCAGTTGCACAATCCCGCGCACGTCAAACTCCACTCCCCCGAACGTCTGCCGGCCCTGGGGCAGCGCCGCGAGGTCATTGCCCTTGCCCCCGTGCCACGACTCGTTCAGGCCGGCATTGTAGAAAGCCGTCAGGTCCAGCAACTCCTTCGGGGCTGCTGGATCACGAGGGGGGAAATGCGGCGCCGCGGCAGACTTCCGTGGGACATCGGTGACGGGCGGGCGCTCATCGGCAAACAACCGGGCGGGGCTTAAGTCAGCCAGGCTCACGCGGTTGGTCATCAGCCTTTCCCAGGTGGGCGGACTTTCATAGACCTTGCCGTCAAATGCCAGGTTCAACACCGGGTCGTGATGGCGGCACCGCACCAGCGGCACCACCGACCCCACCAGCCCCATCTGGCGGCGCTTCCACTCGCGGCGCGTCCGGGTCGGCGCATTGGTCGCCGTATTCCCCAAAGGCACCGGGCAGAACTCGAACAGATAGGAACTCGGCAGCTTCGGGTCCGCCAGCGGCGGCCCTTCGGTTTGCCCCGTGCGCCGGCAAACCGGGCAGACCAGCACGTTGGCATCCGGCAGATACTGCGGCACCAGGTCCGAAAGCCAATTGGGCAGGTCCTGGTGGTCCGCCTGGTAGGCCTGGATGGCGTTGTAGATCAGCTTCAGGTTCTTGATGCAGGCCTCCTTTTCCTCCTCCGCCCGGTTGGGCGCCCCGGCGGCGGGAATCGTTTGCGCTGGCGCAACCGGAGCCAGCTCCGCCGCCGCCCCGGTTCCAATCGCCAGGATGGTGAACCATTGTGCGAGGCGGTTCTTCATATCGCCGGGTTGTGCAGCATGTTCGTTGACATCGGTGCTTGCGGAATAACTGCGCTATCTCAACCCGGCGGCCCCGCCCGTGTCAAGCGGGCAGTGCATTACTGTGCGTCAGCGAAACAAAACTTACCCTCCAAAGTGCCCGGGAACAAAAGGTTATTTGAGTGCCGATAAAGGCAACGGGCACGAGATTCAGGCAGCCCTCCCTCAAAATGGCGGCTTGAAGCCCGCGCCAAAGCCGACTACGTTGGATCGCATGAAACTCTCCGTCACAGTGGATCGCGACGAGGATGGAATGTGGGTGGTCGAATGTCCCTCCATTCCCGGGTGCGTGAGCCAAGGGAAGACCAAAGAGGATGCCTTGAAGAATATCAAGGAAGCCATCGCGCTCTGCCTTGAAGTTCGGGCCGAACGCGGCCTGCCGCTGACCGTTGAAACCCGCCAGGTTGAAGTCGCGGTCTGATGCCTCCCCTTCCGTCAGCGAGTGGGCGCAAGGTCGTCCGCGCATTCCAGGCGCTAGGGTGGCAGGTCGCCCGGCAACGAGGCAGCCACATCATTTTGGTTAAGGAGGGCCAAACCGCCACGCTTTCTGTTCCCGACCACAAGGAGGTCGCCAAAGGCACCCTGCGCAGCCTGGTCCGGGCGGCAGGAATCACGGTGGATGAGTTTGTCCGAAGCCTATGACTGCCGATAAAGGCACCAGGCACGAGATTCAGCCAGGGGCTGAGGAGATTCCTTGGGGGCTCTCCTATTTGAAGGACGCGTAGAGCTTTTCCGCCTCTGTCCGGCGACGCGCCAGCCCGAGCAGGGGGGCTTCTGGCCACCACGGGTGGCGTGGATCATCCCAAGGGGTTGGGTTGAAGATCTCCTTACCGCAGCTCGGACAGAGGGCCACGAGATTGGAGAGATCCGGTTCTTCCTCGAATTGCCCGTGCGACGTCCTTATGGGCCAGCGCGTGTGCTTGACGGTAGTTGCTATGGCGTGTTTGCACTGCTGACAGCGGTGCGAGGCACGCGCCAGAACCTGCTTGCGCTTACACTTCCAATCGGGGGACCGCAGGTACTTGCGGAAATCCTTTCTCCACAGCGGGTCGTGATCCAGTTTGTCGGCCAGAGGTGTAGCTGTTCGGCCGCTGGGACGCTCGACTCTTATGGGGGTCAACCAGGGAGGGCCGGACTCAGGGGGCGGTGTGGGGGCAGGGCTAGGGGTTCTTCGGCAGGGCCGGTCAACAAGTGCTTGGAGCAGTCTCCTGACGAGGAAGAGGGCTCCGTAAACTGCGATGAACAGCAGAATGTGACCGATGAGGTCCATAACAGGTCTGGGGTGAAGCAAGTGACGTGCCTGTCCGGGACTGGCAGCGGATGCTTGGGAAGGGTTGAAGGGCAGTAAGATAGAGTCCAGAGGGATTGCCCTTTGGCGCAGGGGCCTGGGGACGGCGCGAGTCCCCAGCGCGGGCAAGGATGAAGGCTGAAGGCTGAATGATGAAAGACGGAACGGGCTACGGGCGGCGAGGCCTGGCCGGAGGTACAAAGTGGGACCGATGGGACGAATAGGACAAATGGGAAGTCCACCAGGTGCATGTCCAAGGGCGCCCTCCGCTTCCGTTTTGGGCGGCGGGGGCGTATGCTTCTCTGATGCGCGTGTTGATTATTGGGTGCGGTTACGTGGGGATGGCGCTGGGGGCGGAATTGGTGAAGCAGGGCCACGAGGTGTTTGGGTTGCGCCGGAGCTTGGGGGCCGAGGCGGAGTTCAAAGCGGCTGGGATCAAACCGCTCAGGGGGGACATCACCAAGGCCGGGCAGTTGGCCCAATTGCCCGGGGGGTATGATTGGGTGGTGAACTGCGTGTCGGCGTCCGGCGGCGGGGCGCAGGAGTATCGCGAGGTCTATTTGCAGGGGATGCGGAACCTGATCGAGTGGCTGGGGGCGGGGCCGCTGAAGAAGTTCGTCTATACGAGCAGCACGAGCGTTTATGGGCAGAACGACGGGTCAGTGGTGAAGGAGAGCAGTCCGACGGAGCCGGCGGTGGAGACGGCGCGGATTCTGGTCGAGACGGAAAAGGTGCTGCTGGAAGCGGCGCGAGGAAAGAAGTTTCCGGGGGTGATCGTGCGGCTGGCGGGCATTTACGGTCCGGGCCGCGGCTACTGGTTCAAGCAGTATCTAAGAAACGAGGCCCGGATCGAAGGCAACGGCGCGCGTATCCTGAACATGATTCATCGCGACGACGCGGCGGGGGCGATCCTCGCGGCGCTGAAGAGCGGACGCCCCGGGGAAGTCTATAACGCGGTGGATGACGAGCCGGTCAGCCAGCTCGGTTTCTTTCAATGGCTATCGGGTCCGCTGGGCAAGGAGCTGCCGCCGTCCGCGCCCGAGGACGCGGAGACCGCGCGCAAGCGCGGGGTGACGAATAAGAAAGTCTCGAATCGCCGGCTCAGGATGGAATTGGGCTATCAATTCAAGTACCGGACGTTCCGGGAGGGGTACACGGCGGAACTGCTGCGGCTGGAGCAGGCGGGGAAGTTGGAATTGAAGAACGCAGCCCCGTGATCAACGCAAAGGCGCAAAGGTGCAGAGACGCGGGAGAGCCGTTTTAGCCACGGATTGAACACGGATTAAACACGGATTGGAAGATGCTCTTGTTGCCACCCTGTGGCCGAGTTCCAGGTTCTCCCTGTCCGTTCTTCATCCGTGTTTAATCCGTGTTCAATCCGTGGCTGAATTCACCAGCCTGTCTTGCGTCTTTGCCTCTTGGCGTCTTCGCGTTAAGAGGCCGACAGGAAGTAGGCGTTTCCAGTCCAATGCCAGGCGGGGTCCTGCCAGAGCGTGAAGAGCGGCTCGGCATAATTGGAGAGGCTGCTGCCTTTGAAATCCATCGCGGCGACCACGCGGAGGGCATCGCCGTTGTAATGTTTATACCAGTCCCAGCTCACGAGCGGATGATCGGGCCAGAAACAAGGGCCAAAGGATTCGGTGATGATGGCGTCGAGCGTCTTGCCGGAAGGCAAGGTAAGACGCTGGAGGGCGGATTGATGATAATCCCGGGCGCGGTTGAGCATCGCCGGATAATGTTTGCGGCAGGCGGCGTCCCAAACGGTTGAAAAGGCTTTGAGATCGAACTTCGCCATTTCGGCAAAGTGGAAACTTTTGACTCCGTGGCGCGCCGCCGTCATCGCTTTTTGCTCCTGGGCGTCGAGGATCACGTCGGGCATGAAATGGATGTCCACCACGTCATAAATGTCCGTGAGCCGCTGGGCGTAGTTCTCGGCTCCGAGCGAGGAATAGGAGAGCGGGATTTTCTCGCGGGCCACCTCCGCCTTGATGGCTTCGCCCATCCAATGATTGATGCGGCGGTAAACAGCGTCCTCCTTCTGGTTTTTGCTCAGTTTGGTTTCCCCTTCGTTCTTGGGTTGCACGCGGAGGTTGGCGAGGGAGGCGAGGTGCCCGCCGGCAAAATGCGGCACTTCGTTCATGGGGGCGATCCAGACGGCGCGTTCGAGGACGCCGTCTTCGCGCAAGAGCTTGAGGGCCTTGACCCAGATTTGGGCATAGCGGGTGAATTGGCGCTCTTCGTCGCTCTCGGCAAAGGGTTTGGCGTCGCCGCCAATGTTGCCAGGCAAGCTGCCGAACATGTGGCCTTTGTCCCAGGAATCCAGGCCGAGCCAGAGGCCGTGTTTGCGGCAGTACTCCGCCAGTTGCGCCACTTTCTTGCGCACGTTGCAGGTGAAGGTGACCGAGCGTTGCCCCCATATCGGCAGGTCGGCGCCAGGCTCCCAGTTTTTCTCGAAGGGCGACTCGGCTTCCAGCACGCGCGAGGGAAAGCAATCAACGCGCAGCGTGTTGTAGCCCCGCTCCTTGGCCTCGGCGACGCGACGTTCGAGGTCTTCATAGGCGCCGCCGGGATGGCTGGCAGTCAGCCAGGAGAAATCCCACATCGAGATGGCGAGGCGCGTCTTTTTGTCCCAGTAACCCCGCCCGGTCCGGGTTGAACCGCTGGCGCGAGCATTCGGCGCGGCAGTCAATTGGGTGGCGGAGACCGCGGACAACGGCAGCGTCAGAGAGGCGGCTTTTAGAAAATGACGGCGAGAGAAGGGTGGGGTTTTCATTTACGGCTAAGTCGCTGCGAGCCTGCGGTCAATTGCTCTTGCCGGCGTATTTCCGCTCCTGAGTGTCCACGCGGATCATTTCGCCCTTGGCGATAAAGAGCGGCACCATGAGCTCGAGGCCGGTCTCCAGTTTGGCTTCCTTCCAGGCGTTGTCGGCGCCGCCGCGACTCGGGGGCGCGGTATCCACCACCAGCAAGTGGACTTGCGGCGGCAGGACGATGTCGATGAGGTTCCCTTCGAGGAACAGGGCCTTATATTCCTCGTTCTCCTTGAGAAACCAGCGGCGGTCGCCCGCTTGCTCGGCTGAAAGGTTCAGCTCCTCGAAGGTCTTCGTGTCCAGGAAGGCGTAGGTATCGCCCTGTTTGTAACTGAACTGGACGGTGCGGTGCTCCAGTTGGCCAATGGGCACCCGCTCATTCTCGGCAAAGGTGCGGTCAATGATGTGGCCGGTCTTGAGGTTGCGCAGGCGGACGTGCAGTTTATGCCGGGTTTGGGCGGTGCCGGAGGTGTGAAAGTCCTCGAGGAAATGCGGCATGTTATCCAGCAACAGCAGCATCCCACGTTTGAATTCGGCAGGCAGAACAGTTTGCATCTGGCTCTCCTCCGGCCTGGGGCCGGCGTTGTTGCGGGGCGACCAGCGCCGCAAGTCTATGAGAGGGTTTTAGCTCGAAACGCGGGGGCCGTCAACTGTGGAGAAGGGGCGGGTTTATCAGCCGTAGGGATAACGCGCCTTTTCAATCGTCATGCCGCGCAGGTCAATTTGCGCCAGATCAGCGGTACCCAGACCGGCCTGCTCGGCGAGCAGCAAATGATTGTCGCAATCCTGGAAGGGCTTCACGCCACGGGTGGCGCGGGGATTGGCATAGCCCATCACGGCGGTGCTGACGGCGTCAGTCGCGACCGGGTTCAGCCCCGCGATGAGCACGCCGGGGGTGGTCACCTTCAAGCGCTCCTCGCCGGACCACGGGCCTTCGCCGCCGCTCATGGCCGTGATGCCGTCAATGATGGCCAGGTGAATGGGCCGCGCGGCGCACACATCCACCGTGACGCGCGGCACGCGCCACGTCGGGTCGGCGGAGAAGTCGCCCGCCTTCAAACCGGGCAGCTTCAGGTTCTCGTAACCTTTGGGATCATGGAGCGGGAAGCGGGGGCCGGTCGCGGTTTCCTTGCCGGCGTCGGTGCTGTAGAGCGAGTTCGGCGGGAGGCCGAAGAGGTTCTTCATCGAGAGCGTCACGCCGGCGGTGAGATGATTCTTGAGCTTGGCCAGGGAGACCATCACGTCGGTGTCTTCGTAGGCGTGGTTGAGATCGAAGGCGGAAAACATGTAGCCGCCTCCCGCGACGCGCAGATGGGAGTATTTCCTGCCCTGGCCGAGGTTGCGCGTGTTCTCGAACTCGACCTTGCCCAAGGCGGCCAGCGCCGGCACATCCCAGCCCGCCTCGCCCAGGGTGGACTCCAGGCCGTTCCTGCTCATGGTGGATTCGACCAGGCGAACGCGCCGGGCGCCGGCGGCGAACAACAGCGAACTCAGCGCCATCGCGGTGGCGTAATGAGTGGTGTAGGTTTCGCCGAATGCCCGGCCCAAGAACGGCTTGCGGCTGTTGCCGGTCAGGTTCAGCTTCACCGTCACGGTCTGGTTCTTGACCAGGGACCCGATGCCGCCGAGCAGGTCAAAACACTTCTCCAGCGCCGGGCGGACTTCCGGCCCATAAGAGCGGCAGGGCACGATAGCCACTTTGGCGGCAGAACGGCGGGACTGGGGCGAGGTTGGGGCAGGCTCACCGGCAGTTTCGGCGGCCAGCAGGCCGGTGCGGGCGCAGGTGAATGCCAGTGGCGCGCCAGCCGCCAACGCAAACCCTTGCTGGATGAAAGCCCGGCGACTGAAAGTTTTCGTCTTCATAAGACCGGTCAAATGCAGTTCTGGATGCTCACCCCACTCTGCCTCGAAGTTGGCGGCGGTCAAGTGCGATCCCGGGCACCCCGAACAAATTATTTGGGCAGGGGCCGGAGCACAGCCACGCCTTCGGCGGCGCCGAGACGGCTGGCGCCCGCTTCGATCAGCGCCAAGGCGGTTTGCGCGTCGCTCAGGCCGGCGGCCTTGACTCCGAACTTCTCGCCTACAGCCGCGCGCAAGCGTTGGACATCCTGCGCCGTCGCCGCTGACCTCAGGCCGGTGCCAGTGCAGACGCAATGCACGCCCGAATTGAGGGCCAGCTCGCAGGCGAGGTTCACTTCCTCCGGGGACAGGAACCCGGTTTCCAGGATGACCTTGACGGGCCGCTCGTCGGCGGCCTCCGCAATGTCGCGCAGTTCGCGCAACACGTAGCGGTGGTCGCCATCCTTCAGCCGGCCAATGTTCAACACGGTCTCAATCTCGTGCGCGCCGTGGTCGATGGCCACTTCGGTCTCGTAACGCTTGGCGTCGGCGTCCGCGGCCCCGAGCGGGAAACCGACCAGACCGGTGACCTTGACCGCGCTGTCTTCGAGCAACGAGCGGGCGAGTTCGACGCGCGAGCCGCACACGCAGACGCCGTGAGAACCCTGCGCGCGCGCCGCCGCGCAAAGCGGCTCGAGGTCCCGCCGCGTCGCGTCAGGACGAGCCAGCGTATGCTCGAGGCGGCGCGCCAACTCAGCGGGCGACAGAGGCTTCATTCTTCAGGCCGGCGACGTAGCCGAAGCGCTCGCGGAACTGCTCGGGGGTCATGGAGACGCTGGCCGCGAGCTTCTTCAGTTGGGCGGGGGATTCGAAGTCCGAGCGTTCGAGGCGAATCATGTAGTGGCACGCGCACTCATAGGCCTCGCCGTCCACGTTCACCCGGCGCACCGTCATGCGCTTGGTTTCCGGGTTGAGCATCTTTTCAAAGGGCAGCGGCACCAACGCGCCGTCTCCGAAACTGACGATGGCGCCGAACCTGGCGGCGGCGGGTGAGAGGATGAACTTCACCGCGCCGTAACCGAGGTCGCGCGTGTATTCGGCGTCGAAGGGGATCGGGTCCGCGCAGCGCAATTCGTAGCCGAGGTCCTTGTTGATGAGCGTCATCTTCACGCCCAGCTTCTCCAGCCGTTCGGAGAGCAGGTCCTTCATCATGCGGCCAAACTCGATTTCGGCGAGGTGCAAGTGGCCGTGGTCGTCACGCTTGACCTTGCCGTAGCGGTCCAGTTGCCCGCCGGGAATGCCGCTCATCAGCCCCTTTTCGCCCATCGCTTCAATCAGTCCTTCCGCCAGCACGGCCACGCCGTAGAGAGTGCCTTCGGCCCGCCGCTTGATGATGGAGCCGACTACGATGTCGCAGATTTCATCAATGGACACCGCCCGGCCCCGGAATTCTTCGGGAATGACTGCCAGCGTGGCCGCCGCCGCCTTGGCAATGCCCAGCGCCAGATGCCCGGCGGTGCGCCCCATGCTGATGACGATGTACCAGCGCGAGGTCGTCCGGGCATCCTCCGCCAGATTGCGCAGCAGATGAACGCCATAATGCCGCGCCGTCTCGAACCCAAACGTGGGGGTCGAGCCGGGCAGCGGCAGGTCGTTGTCGATGGTCTTGGGCACGTGGGCGACCCGGATGGCGCCGCCCGCCTGCTTGTAAATCTGGCTGGCGGAGAAGGCCGTGTCGTCGCCGCCGATGCTGACCAGCGCGGTGGCCCCGAGCTGCTTCAGGGCCTTGAGCACATTCGCCAGGCTCGTCTCGGATTTCGTTGGATTAGTCCGCGAGGTCCCCAGGATCGAGCCGCCGCGGAGATGGATGTCCTTGACGGCAGCAATGCTGAGGTTCACGCAATGATGGGTATCCCCCTGGGCGAGCCATTTGTAGCCGTCGCGGACACCGATGACCGCAAAGCCCTGGTTGATGCCTTCGATGGTGGCGGCGCTGATGACGCCGTTGATGCCGGGGGCCGGCCCGCCCCCGACCAGGATTGCCAGTTTGCCTTTGTCAGTTCCAGTTGCCATATCCAGTCC
Source organism: Verrucomicrobiota bacterium (assembly GCA_050011195.1). GTDB lineage: Bacteria > Verrucomicrobiota > Verrucomicrobiia > Limisphaerales > UBA8199 > PALSA-1440. The sequence goes on from JBEKJO010000030.1 coordinate 17,349, forward strand.
TCAATGAGTCGCATGGCCGCGTGAATCACCGGCCGCGTGTTGCGGCGCAGGACGCACGCCTCGCACTCAGTCTGGCCCGGGGGAGGAAAAACGTCAAAGCCAGTTTGAGCCGCAGGGCCAATTCAAGAATTCGTGAAATTGTAGCCGCCGACGGCAGTCGGCGCTGATCTAGTCGGCGGCGGTAAAGTGCGCCGACTGCCGTCGGCGGCTACGGCTTGATTCCTTCCAGAGTCTCGGCTCCGCGGCCACATTGTGATGGACTTCAGGCGTCTGAAATTTAGAGTCTCCGCATGGGCCCACTGCAAATTGAGAAAGCAACCGACGAGAGCGGGAATCCCGGCGCGTGGGTCGCGCTGGATCCCGGCGCCGAACCGGTCTTCGTCGCCCAACACCACTGGATAGGCGTTGATTTGGACGGCACGTTGGCCCGGGACGATGCGGAGGGACATTTTCTGCCCCCCTATCCGCTGGGGGAGCCGATTCCCGAGATGATCGAGATGGTGAAGAGCCTTTTGGCGGCCGGCGTGACGGTTAAAATCTTCTCCGCCAGAGCTTGTGAGCCGGAGAGCATTCCGATTATTCAAGCCTGGGCCGAGAAGCACGGGCTGGGGCGCCTGGAGGTTACCAACCAGAAGGATTATGACCTGATCCGATACTACGACGACCGGGCGATCCAGATGGTGCCCAACCGCGGGAAATCCGTCGGTTGCCTGGCCAACGGAAAACCGTGCTGAGTGCGACCGCTGCGCAGGTGGCTCACCCATAACTCTGACTCTCTTGCCGAAGACCCGGTCCCAGGATTCCGACCCGCGAGCCGAAGAGGAGGGAGGAGAGAGGATGGAAGGACCCCTGTTCGCTTTTCGGACTTCTGACTTCTGAATGCTTCCTTCGAAACCATCGTTGCCAACACGTCCTCTTCAGGGCATACTGTCTCAGTATGAGCACGGTTGAGGAAATCAAGACAGCGATTGAGAAGCTTTCGCTTGAAGAACGCGCCCAGATCATCGCCGAACTCTGTGGCTGGACCGATGACGATTGGGACCGCCAAATGAAAGCCGACGCGGCAGCCGGCAAATTCGCCGCCCTCAACCGCGAGGCCGACGCTGCCCACGCTGCCGGCCAAACCCATCCTCTCGCCGACATTCTCCACGAACCGTGACCATACCGAGCCATGGCACGCCTGAGTTCTGGCGGCTCTATCGCGCCTTGCCTGCCGACATCAGGCTGTTGGCACAGAAGAATTATCGCCTCTGGTCAGCCAACGCTTTCCACCCTTCGCTGCACTTCAAACCCATCGGCAAACCCAACTGGTCAGCGCGTGTGGGCGACCGCTATCGCGCCGTCGGCAAGTTCAGTGGTGCCGTCTTCCTCTGGGAATGGATCGGCACCCACAAGGCCTATAACAAGCGTTTTTGAAGACGGATCACTCATAGCTTTTGGCGCTCTTGCCAGAGAACCGCACCCGGGATTTCGGGCCGCCAACCATGAGCTCTCAACCCGCCACGCGGGTGGCCGCGATAGGAGGCAGGCATCTCGGCGAGTCAGAATGTGGTGTGTGCAAGCTCAAGTGCGGGGGTATGCTCCAGCCATGAGAATCACCTCTCCTCTCTTCGACGCCTTTCTCAAGTGCGCAACCAAAGGCCATCTTCGTTCGCTGGGCGAAATTAGTTCGGGCAACGAATATGCCGAATGGGTTCGTGGTCGGGATGAATCCTACCAGCGCGAAGCGGCCCGGGGGTTGCAGGAAACAGTGCCGGAAACCCAGCGCGCCGTTGCGCCGCCCGCCACCGAAAACCTCAAGGCCGCCAAATGGACGTTGGCCGTGGACCTCATGGCCCAAACACCAGACAGGAGCGCGGACAACCAGGTCTGCGAGTCTCGGCCGAATGAAGAATCGCGCGGACTCGGCGGTCCGCCCTCCGAACAACTGCTGGAGTCCCGTCTTCACGCCGTCGAGCGCGTGCCGTCGGAAGGCCGGGGCAAGCCGGCCCAATTCGTTCCCATCCGTTTCGTGTTCCGCAACAAGCTCACCAAGGACGACCGGCTGCTGCTGGCGTTCGACGCGCTGGTGGTGTCCCAAGTGCTCGGACGCGAGGTCAGCCTCGGCAAAGTCATTCACGGCGACGACCACGCCACGCTCAAGGTGAGGGCCTCGGCGCTGGCCGGCGAAGTGCGGAAGCGCCTTGGGAAAATCGCCGCGTTGCTGTCCAACACCGTGCCGCCCGATCTTGTCCTGAACCGGCACTGCGCCGAGTGCGAATTTCAGGCGCGCTGCCGGAAGATCGCGGTTGAGAAGGACGATCTGAGCCTGCTGGCCGGCATGAGCGCGAAGGAACGCCAAAAACTCCGCAGCAAAGGCATCTTCACCGTCACGCAACTTTCTTACACGTTTCGACCCCGCCGCCGGCCCAAACAGATGCGCGACAAACGGGAGAAGTATCACCACTCGCTGAAGGCGCTGGCGATTCGCGAGAAGAAAATCCACATCGTCGGCAGCCCGGAACTGAAGATCGAAGGCACGCCGGTCTATCTGGATGTCGAGGGCTTGCCCGACCGCGATTTCTACTACCTCATCGGCGTGCGCATCGGCAACGGCGAAGCCGCCGTCCAGCACAGCCTGTGGGCGGATACTGTCGAGGACGAGGGGAAGATTTGGCGGGGATTCCTTGGCGTCCTCGAAACCGTCGAAAAGCCAGTGCTGATTCACTATGGCAGTTACGAGACAACGTTCCTCAACCGTATGTGCGGACGCTACGATGGCCCGGCGAACGATAGCAAACCAAGCCCTGCGCTCGCGAAGCCCGTCAACTTGTCGTCGTCGATTTTCGCTCAAATCTACTATCCAACTTTTTCAAACGGACTGAAAGACATCGCTGGCTTCTTGGGTTTCGAATGGTCCGAGCGCGAGCCATCGGGGATCAAGACTCTCTTGTGGCGACATCTCTGGGAAACAACTCGGTCAACCGATTTGCGGGACATGCTCTGCGTATACAACACCGAAGATTGCCACGCCCTGGAAATCGTATCAGGCAGTTTAGCCCTGCCGACCGAGTCAACTGGGAAAAACGCTTCCGCGTCCAATCAGGCCTCGCAAACGGTTTCGGTTGAAGCAATCAAACGGTACGAGAAGCGGTTTGGAAACTTCAGCAGCCCGATCACACAATTCGAACAGATCAACAAAGCGGCCCACTGGGACTATCAGCGGAACAGAATTTATGTGAGGTCCAGCAAACTCCTGAAGCGCAACGCTCGTCGTAGTCATGTCCACCGGCGTAATCGAACCAATACCGCAAAAAGAGTGCCCTATAAGGAGTGTCCTACCTGCCCTTTCTGTGGTGGGAAAGGCACTCCACGCGAATTTTGTTCGCGCGTTCTTCATGACCTCCATTTTGGCAGATCGGGTATCAAGCGGTGGACTGTTGACTATCGGTTCTTCAGCTACTCGTGCGCATGTTGTCACAAGAGCTTCGGCACTCCGGAAGATTTTTGGCCCCAGAGCAAATACGGACGGAATCTCGTGGCATTCCTCGTGTATCTTTCCGTCGAGGTGTGCATTCCCCTCGTAACCGTCGGGAAGATCCTGAATCGGTTCTTTGGCCTTGATGTGCCGCAAGGGACCTTGTTCGCACTTAAAAATAGCGCTGCGAAGCAATACAAACACACTTACGATGGAATCCTCCTTCGCTTAGCCGCCGGAAGCTTGCTGCACGTTGATGAGACTCAAATCAGCATCAGAGGTAAAACTGCGTATGTCTGGGTTTTCACCAACTTGCATGAAGTCGCCTATGTTTATGCGGACAGTCGAGAAGGGGCATTGGTTCAAGGCCTGTTAAAGGACTACAAAGGCATTTTGGTTTCCGACTTCTACGGGGTCTATGATTCGCTCACCTGCCCACAGCAAAAGTGCCTTGTCCACCTGATGCGCGACCTCAACGACGAGGTATTGGATCATCCGTACGATGAAGAATTGAAACAGATAGTCGCGAGTTTCGCCGTGCTTCTCAGAGCAATCGTTGAGACCGTCGATCGCAGGGGGCTGAAACGACATTTCTTGGGCAAGCATCGTGCGGAGGTTGGGCGGTTTTACCGCAGGCTTGGGAGCCTCGATTGCCGGAGCGCCGCAGCGGAAAAGTGCAGACAGAGATTCCAGAAGAATCGCGACAAACTCTTCACTTTCTTGAGCTATGACGGCGTACCATGGAACAACAACAACGCAGAGCACGCAATCAAGGCTTTTGCCAAACTTCGCGACGTTGTCCGTGGAAGTTGCACAGAGGATACCGCACGAGACTATCTTGTCCTCCTCAGCGTCTGCCAGACCTGCAAATACATGGGCGTGGACTTTCTGGATTTCCTCCGCTCCGGGGAAAAGGACATTCACGCCTTCGCGGAGAGTCGCCGTGGGCACAGGCGGCGGACGCAAACGAGCCAGGCAGACGGCTTGCCGGCGGAGGCAATCCCCGACAGTGGCGGTTAAACATGTGTGAGGGTTTGATGCAACCGCTTTCAGGGTTGAAGCCCTTTTCACACGGCGCCCCAGGGCAGGACCGCCGCCCCTCTGCCCCGCGGCGGTCCGACCCTGGGCTGGATTACACAATCCTTTCAGGATTGGCTGCGGTGCAACTTGGCGAACCTTGAACCTCGAACCTCGAACCTTGAGCGCCGGACTTCGGGCTTCGGGGGGGCAAACGCCGGACTTCTGCCTTCTGACTTCTGAATGCGTCCTTCCGGTCCTGTGCCCGCAACCGCACAGGTGTGCGCTCAAACGCACAGTTTCCAGCCGGCAGGAGGTACGGCACGATTGGCCGCAGATGAAACAACGGTTTGCATTAATGCGCGCGAGTCATAAGATGACAGGCTCAACTGAGTAGATGCGACAGTTCGTCACCATTGCCACAAACGCGTTCATGGAACTGGTCCGGCAGCCGGTGTTCCTGCTGCTGATGACCACCTCCGCCGTGTTTGAGATCTTCCTGGCGACGCCTTATTACTTCGCGTTCGGGGACGAGCCCAAGCTGGTCAAGAACAGCACGCTGGCGGTGATGCTGCTGGCGGGCCTGCTGGGGGCGGTATTGAGCGCCTCGGCCTCTCTGGCGCGCGAGATTCGCGCGGGAACGGCGCTGGCGGTCCTGTCCAAACCGGTGGGCCGGGCGCAATTCCTGCTGGCCAAGTACGCCGGCCTGATGGTGGCGCTGGCGCTGTTGACATACGTAAATCTGGTCGCCGCGTTGCTGGCCAGCCGCATGGCGTTCGACGCCTACGGCTCGACGGACCTGTTGGCGCTGGGGATTTTTGCCTTGTCGCTGATCGTGGCATACGGGCTGGGCGGGTTTAGCAATTTCTTCCTCCGCCGGCCCTTTGTGTCCGACGCGGTGTTCAGCCTGCTGGTGATGGTGACGGTTGCGTTTGTGGTGATCAACTTCTTCGACCAGCACGGCAAGCCGCGGGAGTTTGCCACGGGCATTGATTGGCGGATGATTCCGGCGGCGGTGCTGATCCTGTTCGCGCTCTGGATTCTGGCCGGGCTGGCGCTGGCCTGCTCGACGCGGTTCGACATGATTCCCACCCTGGCGATCTGTTCGGCGCTTTTCCTGCTGGGCATTATGTCCGATTACCTCTTTGGCCGGCGAGCCGAGCCGGTCTGGCGGTATGATCTGACGGAGGAGGTCAGCAGCTCGCGCTGGTCGGAGAGCCAAAAGGCGTTGCTCAAAGAACTCGTCGCCAAATACGACCAGGACCACAACGGCAAGCTGGAGCCCGCAGAACGGGAAGCTATCAGCGCGGAGGACCGACAGCGGTTGACGCAGGCCGGCATGGGGGGGACCTGGTGGGCGTCGGTGCTTTACACCGTGACGCCGAATTGGCAGCTTTTTTGGCTGGCGGATGCCGTGGCCGAAGGCCAGAGCACCTTTCACTGGGGCTATGTGGCCAAGGCCTTTGCGTATATGGCGGCTTATGTCGGCGCGGTGTTGACCGCGGCCATCATGTTATTTCAGGAACGGGAACTGAGTTAATTTCTCATGGAACGAAGCATACAGAAGAACGGGCTGATCAACCTGCTGGTCTTGCTGACCGTGGGCGTGGCGGGCCTGGCGGTGGCGCGCTATGCCAACTCGCTGGCGGGGCAGGTCAGCATTCTGTTCCTGGGCCTTGGCGTTCTGGTGGCCGTCGTGAGCTGGTTCCAAATGCGTCTCGAGGATCGCGAGCGGCTGGAGAAGCTCGAATTCGACGAGCTGGCCAAGACCCACAGCGGCTCGGCGCTGTTCGAAGCACGGGACGCGGAAGTGTTCCCGGCGCAGCGGTCCCGCGAGCAGTTCGAGCGGTTCTTCGTCCCGGCCTTCACGGTGATCCTGTTCCTGCTGCAAGCCGGCGGGGCGTGGCTCCTGTGGCGCTGGCTGTCGCGCAGCACGACGGTGTCCGAAGTAAAGCAGCCCATCACCGGGTTGGCGCTGTTCGGCTTGTTCGCGCTGGCGCTGTTCCTGCTCGGCAGATTCTCCGCCACCATTGCGCGGCTGGAACATCACCGTTTGCTGCGGCCCGGCGCGAGCTATCTGCTCTGCAATGCCTTCCTGTGCCTGGTGGTGGCGCTGGGCCTGGTCGGTGTCTGGGCCGGCTCTCCGAAGACGGACCTTTACGTCGCGCACGTCTTGTGCGGCCTGCTGGGGCTGGTGGCGCTGGAGACCCTGATCCAACTTGTGCTGGAAATGTATCGGCCGCGGGTCAAGGGCAAGGTCGAGCGGCCGTTGTACGAGAGCCGGCTGGTCGGCCTGCTCGGGCAGCCGGAAGGCCTGATTACCACGGCGGCGCAGGCGCTGGACTACCAGTTCGGCTTCAAAGTTTCCGAAACCTGGTTCTATCGCTTCTTCGAGAAGGCGCTGGGGTGGCTGCTGCTGCTGCAACTGGGCGCGCTGGTGCTATCGAACTGCGTCGTGTTCATCGAAGCGGGCGAGCAGGGGTTGCTCGAGCATTTTGGCAAGCCCGTCGAGAGCCGTTCGCCGCTCGGTCCCGGCGCCCATCTCAAATGGCCGTGGCCCATTGACAAGGTTTACCGCTTCCGCGCCGAGCAGATTCAAACCTTCAATGTCGGCTTCGCCCCCGAGTCGGCCCAGGAGCGGGAGCGGTACGTGCTGTGGAACCAGGGCCACCGCGGGGAAACGAATTTTCTGGTGGCGAACCGCGTGCAGTTCTCGCAGGAGGCCACCAACCAGGTCTCAGGCAAGCGGACCCCGCCCGTGAGCCTGCTGACCGTGAGCGTGCCCGTGCAGTTCCAGATTACCAACCTGGTGGACTGGGCCTATAACAACGACAACGCCCCGGCGCTCCTCGAGAGCCTGGGCACGCGCGAGGTGGTGCGCTACCTCGTGGGGGTGGACATGAATGACATCATGTCCCAGGGCCGGCAGGAGGCGGCGCAAGCGCTGGCCGACCGCATCCAGGCCGCGGCCGACCAGCACGGGCTGGGCGCCAGAATCATCTCCGTTGACCTCGGCGACCTGCATCCGCCGGTGAAGGTCGCGCCGGACTACGAGAAGGTCGTCGCGGCCATCCAGACGAAGCAGGCGAAGATCCTGGCCGCTCGCGCGGACGACATCCGAACCAACGCGCTGGCCGGGGCGCAGGCCGTGAGCATCTTGAACAAGGCCAGCGCCGACCGAACGGCGCGCGAAATCGGCGCGCTCGCCCAGGCCGCCCTCTTTACCAACCAAATTCCCGCCTTTGAAACTGCGCCGTCGGTCTATGCGGAGCGGGCTTATTTGCAGACCTTCGCCCGGGCCACGGCCAACGCGCGCAAGTACGTTTTGCTCACCACTAACACGCAGGATGTCCTCATATTCGACCTGCAGGAATCCATCGCGCAGAGCCTGCTCAACCTGAGCGTGCCACCGCCCAAAACCAAATAGTCGCCATGAAACGCAATCCCTTGACTCTCGTTATCGGCCTGTTGCTGATCCTTATCTTCGGCCTGTTGCTCTTCACCTTTCAGGTCCGCACCACCCAAGTCGCCGTCGTCACCACCTTTGGCAAGCCAACGCGCCCCATCACCGAGCCGAGCCTTTATTTCAAATGGCCCTGGCCCATCCAGAAGGTCTGGTGGTTCGACCGGCGCGTCCAGAATTTTGAGGACCGGCTCACCGAAGGTCTCACCCGCGACAGCTTCAACCTCTTGACCTCGGTCTATGTCGGCTGGAAGGTCTCGGATCCGACCGCCTTCTTCCCCCGATTCGCCGGCAGCGCCGATCCCATTACGGCGGCGGAATCGCTCCTGGACCAATGGCTGGGCAACGCCAAAACCGCGGTGGTGGGCCGGCACCCGTTGTCCGATTTCATTTCGACCAGTGACAACGGCGCCAGTTTTGTCGCCATCGAGAACGAAATCCTGGAGGCCATCCAGTCCCAGCTCCGCACCAATAACCTTGGCTTGGAAATCGAGTTCCTCGGCCTCAAGCGGCTGCAACTCCCCGAAAGCGTTACCCAATCGGTGTTCGAGCGCATGACCTCGGAGCGGAAGGTGCTCGCGGACCGGTTCCAATACGAAGGCGAAGCCGAGGCGCAGAGAATCCGTTCGGACGCCGAGCGCCGAGCGGCAGAAGTGCTGGCCAACGCCGAAGGGCAGGCGACGGAGATCAAGGGCAAAGGCGAGGCTCAGGCCGCCAAATCGCTGGCGGTCTTCCAGCAGAATCCTGAGCTGGCCAGCTTCATCTTCCGCCTCTCTGCGCTGGAAGGCTCGCTCAAGGAGCGCTCGATTCTCATCTTCGATCAGCACACGCCGCCGTTCGACCTGTTCCGGGGCGTCTCGACCAACTTGCTGAACAAGTGAGCCGCCAATGAACGACCATGACCATTCCCCCAACGGGCTGCCCGAGCCGGCCCCGTTGCCGGAGACGCCGGTTGATGCCGGCTCCCAGGCGCTGGCCGAAGCCCTGCGCAGCAGCTTCGCGATCGTCAAATTCGTGATGGTGCTGCTCGTGCTGGTTTTCCTCGCCTCCGGCTTTTTCACGGTCGGGCCCCAGGAGCGGGCGATCGTGTTGCGGTTTGGCAAGCCGCAGGGCGAAGGCGAAAAGGCATTGCTGGCCCCAGGCAAGCTGCACTGGTCCTTCCCATATCCTATCGACGAGTGTGTCAAAGTCCCGATCACGGGAATTCAGAAGGTCAGTTCGACGGTAGGCTGGTATGCGATGACCCCCGAGCAAGAGCTGGCCGGGACTGAACCAATGGCCGGCCCGACGCTCAACCCCATCGCCGATGGCTACGCCCTGACCGCCGATGCCAACATTATCCACACCCGCGCCACCTTGACCTACCTTATCAAGGAGCCGATTCAATATGTATTCAATTTCGTTGATGCCTCCAACACCGTGCAGAGCGCCCTGGACAACGCGCTGCTCTATGCCGCCTCGCGGTTCAAGGTGGACGACGTCCTCACGCGCGACATCGCCGGGTTCCAGGAGGCGGTGCGCCGGCGCGCCACCCAATTGGTGGAGAACCAAAAGCTGGGAGTGGCGGTCCAGCAATGCGTGGTCCAAAGCATCCCACCGCGGCAGTTGAAAGACGCGTTCGCCAACGTGCTCAAGGCCGAAGTCATGCGCAGCAAGGTCCTCAACGAGGCCCGCGGTTACGAGAACCAAATCACCAACAAAGCCGGCGCGGACGCCGAATCGCTTATCAACCTGGCGCAATCCGACCGCGCCCGGCTCGTCAGTGACGTGTCCGCGCAGGCGGAGCGGTTCCAGGAGATTCTGCCCCAATACCAACGCCACCCCGGCCTGTTCGCACAGCAGCGCCTGACCGAAACGCTCGGCCGCGTGTTGACTAACGCCCAGGATAAAATATTCCTCGCGGAGAGCACCGATGGCAACCCCAAGGAACTGCGGCTATTGTTGAATCGTGAACCGCCCAAGCCGAAGACGGAAGAGGCGAAACCGTGATGATTAGAATATGCAAGTTACTTCTCTTTTGAGCCGGCAAGAGCATCAGCACGATGACTCGTGCGCAACGTGCGGCCACGACCACGAGCACGCGCCCGTGCGGTTGTGGCAAACGCTGGTCGGTGTGGTGTTCGTCCTCAATGCGTTCATCGTGGACTGGCTCTTCGAGCAGGGCCACACCGTCGCCAGCGCCAGCGGCTTGATCGGCGCCCTCATCCTCGGCTATCCGATTGTCTGGACCGCCATCCAGGACATCCGCACCGGAGTCCTGAGCATCAACGAGTTGGTCGCCATCGCCGTCCTCGCCGCGTTTGCCACCGGCGAATACAAGACCGCCGGCGTGGTCGCCTTCTTCATGCTGATGGGCGAAATCATCGAGACCCGCACCGCCGAAGGCGCGCGCGCCTCCATCGAGCACCTCATCAAGCTCACCCCCACCAAAGCCCGCCGCCTCACCCCGCAAGGCGAGGAAGAGGTCGCCGCGAAAGACCTGGCGATTGGCGACGTGATCCGCATCCGCCCCGGCGACAACGTCGCGGCGGACGGCGTTATCCTCAGCGGCCAAGGCTCGTTTAACCAGGCCACCATCACCGGTGAGTCGTTGCCGGTGGATAAGAAGCCGGGCGACGAAGTCTTCGCCGGCACACAAAACCTGACCGGCGTGTTGGAGATCAAGGTGAGCCGGGCGGGCACCGACACCACGCTGGGCCGCGTGCGCGAACTGATCCTGGCGGCGGAGAAAACCAAACTCCCGATCATGAAGATTGTGGACCAGTATATGGGCTTCTATACCCCGCTGGTGCTGGTCATCGCCGCGCTGGTCTGGGCCTTCACCCGCAAACTGGACAACGTCATCTCCGTCATCATCTTCAGTTGCCCCTGCGCTTTCATCCTCGCCACGCCCACCGCCATGGTCGCCGCGCTCTCCGCCGCCGCGCGCCTGGGCATTCTCATCAAGAACGTCGCCGACATCGAGTTGGCGGCGAAGATCAATGCCTTTATTTTTGACAAGACCGGCACGCTCACGACGGGCGAACTGGCCGTCAGCCGCCTGGGGCCCCTCGACGGCGTCACGCCCGCCGACTTGCTGCGCGTCGCGGCCTCCGCGGAGCGCTACAGCAATCACCCCACCGCCAAGGCGCTGGCACAATTGGCCGCCGAAGCCGGCGTGCCGCTGGCGGAACCGAAGGATTTTGCTGAAACCGCGGGACGCGGCGTGAAGGCCGAGGTCGGGGGCGCCAAAGTACTGGTGGGCCGGGCGCAGTGGCTGCGCGATAACGGCGTCCAGGAAGACTTCATGAAGTCGGTTGATCTGAACGAAACCGAAGGCTGGAGTCTGATTTTCGTCGCGCGCGATGGCCGGTGCATCGGCTGGGTCGGTTTGCAGGACCAAACCCGCCCTGACGCGCGGGAGTCGCTGGTGGAATTGAAGGCCAGCGGCGTGCGGCGCATCGCGATGATCTCCGGCGACCGCCAGCCCGTCGCCGCCCGTGTGGCGCGCGAAATCGGCTGCGAGGAAGCCAAGGGTGAGTGCCTGCCCCAGAACAAAGTCGAGTTTGTGCGCGCCGTCAAGGCCAAGGGCTACAAGGTCGCCGTGGTCGGCGACGGCGTCAACGACGCCCCCGCCCTCTCCGCCGGCGACATCGGCATCGCCATGGGCGCGGCGGGCAGCGAGGTGGCGATTCACAGCGCCACCATCGCCCTGATGAACAACGACCTCCGGCGACTGCCCTTCCTCGTCAAGCTCTCGCGCAGCACCCGCCTGGTCATCAATCAGAACTTCCTGTTCGGCGTCGCCTTCATCATCGGGGGCATGACGCTCTCGGCGCTGGGCGACGTGCCGCCGATAATGGCCGCCGCGATGCACACCGGCGGCTCGCTCATCGTCGTCTTCAACAGCGCCCGCCTCGTGCGCAAAGGCGAGGAACTCGAGCACTACCACCCGGAGCCGGCGGCGCCCACGCCGGAACGGCCCGCCGCCCCGGGGCCAAAGGCGGAGTTGGCCCCCAGGATGGCATGAGCATGACCCTGACTGACACCCCCCGGCGTTCCGACGGCGAACCAATCGTTTCGGTTCGCGGCCTGACCAAGGTCTTCAAGGATTTCTGGGGCCGGCCCAAGGCGCGCGCGGTGGATGACGTTGATTTTGAGGTGTGGTCGGGCGAAGTGTTCGGTCTGCTCGGGCCCAATGGTTCCGGCAAGTCCACCACCGTCAAGTTGATCCTCGGGTTGCTGTATCCGACCAAAGGGCTCATCGAGGTCTTCGGTCATTCACCCCGCCACGTCGCGACCAAGTCGCGCATCGGCTACCTCCCCGAGGAGTCCTACCTCTACCGCTACCTCAATTCCCGCGAGACGCTTGATTTCTTCGGCAACCTCTTCCGCCTGTCCCGGAATGAGCGCAAGGACCGGACCGAGCAGTTGCTCGAAATGGTCGGCTTGAGCCAGACACGGACGCGGGCCGTGGGCGAGTTCTCCAAGGGCATGCAGCGCCGCATCGGCCTGGCCCAGGCGCTGATCAACGACCCCGACCTGGTCATCCTCGACGAGCCGACTTCCGGCCTCGATCCCATCGGCTGCCGCGAGGTCAAGGACGTGATCCTGGCGCTGGCGCGGCGCGGCAAGACGGTGATCTTGAGCAGCCATTTGCTGGCGGACGTGGAAGACGTGTGCGACCGGGTGGTCATTTATTACGGGGGCAGGGTCCAGGCCAGGGGCACGTTGAAGGATTTGCTGGCGACCCCCGACACTATTTGCATCACCACCCCGGCGCTCCCCCGCGAGACCATGGAGCGCGTGCTGGCCATCATTCGCAAGGACGTCGCCGAGGATAAGGTCAAAATCGACACGCCCACCCAAAACCTGGAACGCTACTTCCTCGACGTCGTGCAGAGCGCGCGGCAGGCCGCGGCGGAAACCTCCGGCGCCATGTCCGGCGCCCGCGTCGCCGCGTATCTGCGCGGCGAGGCGGAAGCCAAGCCCGCGTCGGACAGGATTCTCGAGCGGCTCGCCGCGCCGCAAGCCGCTGCCCCGCCGCCTGCCCCCGCGCCGCCGCCAACTGAGACCCTGAGCCGGCAAAAACTGGAAGCCCTCACGAAACCCGCCGAGCCGGTCGCCCCGGCGCCGGCGCCAAGCCCGGTGAGCGAAGAAGAGCTGCGCAAGGCCGACGAGAAGCTGGCCTCGTTGGTGCGAAAGCCGAATGGGTGATTCCCGGCCGCGCTGCGAGCGCGTTTGATTCATGCAACCTTTGCTGGCCATCGCCTGGTTGACCTGGAAGGCCGCGTTTCGCTTCCGCCTCTTCCTGGTCGTGGCGGTTCTATTACTCGGGTCCGTCGTCGGCCTGCCGCTGTTGATCAAGGATGACGGCACGGCGCGCGGCTTCACCCAAATCCTGCTCACCTATACGCTGGGCACGATCAGTGCCCTCCTCGGGCTGTCCACCCTCTGGCTGGCGTGCGGCACCCTGGCGCGCGACATCGAGGACTGCACCGTCCAGGTCGTCGCCACCAAACCGATCGCCCGGTGGCAAATCTGGCTGGGTAAATGGCTGGGCCTCTTGTCACTGAACGCCGCGCTGCTGACCTTGTCCGGCGCCAGTGTCTATGGTTTGTTGCAATGGCGCGCGACCCGGCTGCCAGCCGACCAGCAGAAGATTCTGCGCAACGAAGTCCTGGTCTCGCGCGGCTCGGCCAAGCCGCCCGGCTTCGACAAGGAAATCCAGCAAGAAACCGATCGGTTGCTGCGGGAACGCCTGCTCAAAAACCCGGATATTAAGGCCGATCTGGCCGAGGCCCGTAACCAAATCCTGGAACAGGTCAAAGCCGATTACCAAATCGTCCCGCCGGGATACCTGCATGTCTGGCAAATCAACTTGGGACCGGCCAAACCTCTGGCGCGCGGCCAACCGCTCTATTTGCGCGCAAAGTTCAACGCCGCGGACAAAAGCACTTCCGGCACCTTCGAAGGACACTGGCGGGTGGGCGTGCCACGCAAGACCCCCTTGTGGCACAGCGAGGCCATGAGCCTGGCGCCGGACACCTTCCATGAGTTTGAAATCCCGCCCTATTACGACGAGAACGGCTTGCTCACAGTGACCTTTGGCAATGTGAACAATACCGCCCTGCTCTTCCCGCTCGAGGACGGGCTGGAGGTCCTTTACCGCCAGGGCGGCTTTGGGCTTAATTTCGTGCGCGGCCTGGGCATTATCTTTTGCTGGATGGCCCTGTTGGCCACCCTCGGCCTGGCTTCGGCCAGTTTGCTCTCCTTCCCGGTGGCCGCCTTCCTGTCCTTGGGCGTCCTGACCCTCGCGCTCTCCAGCGGGACGATCTCCAATGCGGTGGAGGAGGGGACGTTGATGGGCTTCAATTCGGCGACCAGTCGAATGGGACACTCGCCGGCCGATCTCATCGCCATTCCGGTCTTCCGGGCGGTGCTGGCGGTGATCAACCTGGCCAAGGACTTTTCCCCCATTGATTCGCTCAGCACCGGCCGGAGCGTCACCTGGGGCGAGCTGGGCCGGGCCTTTGGGCAAATCGTCGTGCTGCTCGCCGGCGGCATCGGATTGATCGGCATCCTCATTTTCAGCCGCCGCGAATTGGCGACCGCCCAGGCCCAATGAGCGCCAAACTCAAAACGACCCTCCAGCTCCTGCTGGCCGTCGTCCTGCTCGCCGGCGCCGGGTTGGTGCAGCAGTCCCTCAACCGCGACCGCGACCGCCTCGGCCTCACGCGGGTCCAGCCGCTGGAAAATGCGCCCCCCGTCCTCGCCTTCACCACCGTCGCGCTGGGCGGCTTTCGCGGCCTGATTTCCAACGCGCTCTGGATGCGCGCCACCGACTTGCAGGACGAGGACAAGTTCTTTGAGATGGCCCAACTCGCCGATTGGATCACCAAACTCGAACCCCATTTCGTCGCCGTCTGGCTCGTCCAGGCCTGGAACATGGCTTACAACATCTCCGTCAAGTTCAAAGAATCCAGCCCCGGCCAATTCCCCGACCGCTGGCGCTGGGTCAAGGCCGGCCTCGAACTGCTCCGCGACGACGGCCTGCGCTACAACCCGAACGAAACCCTCATCTACCGCGAGCTTGCCTGGTTCTTCCAACACAAGATCGGCCAGAACCTCGATGACGCCAGCCTCTACTACAAGCAGCAGTGGGCCAACGAAATGGCGAAAGTCTTCGGCCGGGAAAAGCCCAACCTCGACGAGCTGATCCTTCCCCGCACCGCCGACCAGAAGGAACGCGCCCGGCTGCTGCGCGAGACCTACAAGATGGACCCGGACTTTATGAAACAAGTGGACGAGCGCTACGGCCCGCTCGAGTGGCGCCTGCCGGAGGCCCACGCCATTTACTGGGCCGCGCTGGGATTGGAGAAGGCCAGGGAGAACCCGACGAAGATCAAGGAGGACGACCTAATCACCCTGCGCCGGGTGATCTATCAATCCATGCTGCTGAGCTTCCAGCGCGGGCGGCTGGTGACCAACCCCTTCCTGCAAGCCTTCGAGTTCGGGCCAAACCTCGACATCATTCCCCAGGTCAATTTCGCTTACGAGCAGGCGGCCCAGGAGGACGAGAAGAATCGCGACCACATTCTGAGAGCGCACCGGAATTTCCTGCGTGATGCCGTCTATTTTCTCTACGAATATAACCGCCTGGCCGACGCCGCTGCGTGGTATAAATACCTCTCCACCCATTACCCCGACAAAATGCTGCTCGACGGCAAGACCAATTCTTTGCCCGCCAATCTGACCCTCGAGCAGTATGCCGTGGCCCGCGTGCAGGGAGACGTGACCGACAGCGGGGGGCGCGACCGCACCGAGGGGGTTGTCGAAGGGCTGCTGGTCCACTCCTACCGGAGCCTGGCCCTGGGTGAAGATGCGCCGGCGGCGGGCTTCCGACTGTTGGCGCAGCATGTCTGGAGCGCCTACCAGAGCCGGATGCCCAAGGAACGCCTCTCCGCCATCGGCTTGCGCCCCTTTGAAGACATCGATCAGGAAGTGCGCACACGCATGCTCGATCCACAGCGGGGCGAGCCGCCTGAGGTGCGCGCCGTATTGCGCGCCAAACTGGGCGAGCCGCCGGAAACCAGCGCCCCACCGGCGGCGACGAATGCCCCGCCCGAAAAAGTCTCCAGCCGGTGAATCAGAGATTGGACCTTGAGCTTGGCACGTTGGTCGCTATGGGCCGGATGACCGTTTTTCCGTAGGCGGGCAGCGTGTAAGGGACGAAATACGCGCAGATGAACTCGTCCGGCAAAGGGACCCGCCGCTTGATCTGCTTCCGCTCCACGGGGCCGTACGTCCGGCTGTCTGCGCTGTAGAGACGATTATCCCCCAGCACAAAGTATTCTCCCTCTCCCAATATGAAAACCGCCCCCCGCCGCGCCTGCGCCATGGGGTAAGTGTAGGTGTGCTTAGGCAGGTACGGCTCAACCAGCATCTGTTTGTTGATGAAGACGCGGCCGCGCCAGAGTTGGACGGTCTCACCCGGCAGCCCTACGATTCGCTTGACCGCATAATCCTCTTTGCCGTCGTCGAGCAGGACGACGTCCCCCCGTTCCAGCGGCGTCGAGATCGGCGCCCCGTAAAGGTGCGTTCCTGGCGGGTAACTGGGGTCCATGCTCGTCCCCTCCACCACATACACCGATCCGATAAAGACATGGCCGGCGCCCACTCCAAGCACTACCGCGAGCGCGGCCCCGATCACCATACGGCACGGCAGATTCTTCCAGAGCTTCTGAATAATCCGGCAAAGGTGTCTCACAAGTCGCTGACCCATTTCCCTTTGTGCCGCAGATTTCCTGCCAACCATCGTGGCGCAGGTCTCGCCTGCGAGTTAAGGGGGCGGCCCGCCCCCGTCATCCTTTCAGTCTTAGCTCGCGCTGTTTGTCGCCCTGCGGAGAGCCCTACGGCGGCTTAAGCCTGCCCCAAGCGTGGTGGGATGGTGGCGCAATAGTGGCGCGATGGTGGCACTCCGGTATCAAAGAGGGGTCCCCCCGTCCCCGTGCCCCGTTTTGAGACATAAGCTCAAAACTTCAGCCGCTCATCGGGCGCATTTCGTCTCCTCAACCTCGTTGCCAACCCACACGTAAGCCGATTAAATAGACTCCGTGAACTTCACCCGGCAAGAGCTGGCCGACCAATCTGCCTCCCTGATGGGGAAGGGCGTTTACGTCGGCACATCCTCGTGGGAATACACCCGCCCAAACCCCATCCACTAGCCCAATGTTTCGGGCTGCACCATTTCATCTCCAAAACCCAGCAGCCCCAGAATCTCCAAGGCGGCTAGGGAGGATGGGAACTGAGCCGGTCGAAACTGGGCAGCATCGAGCCATTCTTGCACTGTGAGGGTCTGAGATGCCCCGTCTTTCTTCAGCAATCCGGCGAGGTGTTCGATCGCCAACTTCATCTGTTTGTGAGTGATGACTTTCATACTGTGATTCCTGATGACGGAGGCAGCGTGCTTCCTGCTAAGAGGACTTGTCGAGAGCAAATTCCTCAACCATTGAACGGTGTTTACAAATCGCCGTGATGTCGCAACCATGCCGTGGAACCTCATGGCACTGCTCGCGAAAATACAATCGGGTGGACAAACTGGCGCTGACCGGTCGGCGCTGGACTGGGCCATCAACCGTGGCGTGCCGCCGAAGAAAAGAGGCTGGAAGCGAGCAGGCTTTGCTCTCATTGCGGGACCGCGTTTGAGCCCACCAACGGAACGCAACGTTGCTGCGGTCGAAGGTGCTGCCTGGCAGCCTCCGCCGCAGCGAACCGGGAAAGATATGCGGCCTGCCGTTGGTGCTCGCAGCCTGCATCGACGTGACTCTTTTCTGCAAGACGTATGGACATCATAAAGGCCACGAAAGCGTACGAAGCTTGGTTACGCGAAAGAATCCCCCTGCTCGACGCTGATCTGCGCCTCAAACATCAGCGGATGGCGCAAAGCCCTTTTCCTTTCCTTCGCGCCACTTTCTATCGCTGGGTTCAGTTGTGGCCGCAGGTCTGCCCTGAGCTTGCGAACGCGCCTGCCGTGTTGGGTGTTGGCGATCTTCACTTCGAGAACTTTGGGACATGGCGGGACAGCGAGGGCCGCCTGATTTGGGGGGTGAACGACTTCGACGAAGTTGCGCCGATCCCGTACGCCAACGATCTGGTGCGCCTGGCGGTGAGCGCCAAGCTCGCCATCCGCGAGAATCATGTGTCCTGCGACCCAACCGACGCCTGTGACGCAATTCTGGCGGGTTACCGGGAAGGGTTCGGGAAAGGCGGCGCACCCTTTGTGCTGGCGGAGCAGCATGGCTGGCTGCGGGACTTGGCGACCGGTGAACTTCGCGACCCTGCTGTCTATTGGCAGAAGTTCAACCAACTGCCGACCGTGCGGGCGGGATTTCCCACTGCGGTTAAGACCGCCTTGAATCAAGCCCTGCCGGAAGTTCGCCTGCCGTTTCGGGTCGTTCATCGTCAGGCCGGGTTAGGCAGTCTGGGTCGCAGGCGCTTTACGACCTTGGCGGAGTGGCGGGGCGGGTGGATTGCCCGTGAAGCCAAGGAGCTTGTCAGTTCGGCGTGGCATTGGGAAACGAAAAGCCGAGGGGGCACCGGGATTCTTTACCAACGGGCCATTGGTCAGGCGGTGCGCGTTCCTGACCCATTTGTCGGGGTGAACGGGCAGTGGCTGATCCGCCGCCTGGCTCCCGATTGCAGTCGGATCGAGCTTGGGTCGCTGCCCAAGACGAGGGATGAACTGAAGCTGCTGCACGCGATGGGGTGGGAGACGGCCAATATCCACCTTGGCACGAAGGCAGCGGTGGGCCGCGTGCTTAAAGATTTGAACCAACGGCCCGGCAAGTGGCTACACCGGGCGGCGGAAGCGATGGCCAAGGCAACCCTTGAGGACTGGAAAAGCTGGGCCAAAGCTTAGCGCGGGCGGCTCGAAGGTTCTGGCAATTTCCGCAAATGCTCCACAGTTCATCCCAAGGCACGGCCACCACTCAACCCCCGCGCATTACGTCCATTGACGCGCTGCGCGGGTTTGTGATGTTCATGATGATTTTCGTCAACGACCTCTCTGGCGCTGGCAAAATCGTGCCCGATTGGATGGTTCATTTCAGCGACCGTCATCGCGACGGCAGCGGAATGACGTTCGTGGATTTGGTTTTCCCCGCGTTCCTGTTCCTTGTGGGAATGTCGGTTCCCTTGGCGCTCGGTGGGCGCATGGCGAAGGGCCAGCCGGTCTGGAAAACTCTCGGACACGTCGCGTTCCGCACCCTGTCGCTGCTGTTCATCGGCATTCTGATGGTTCACGAAACGCCCGACACGGCTGCACTGGGCTGGTCGGGCGACTGGTGGTGCGTGTTGATGTATCTCTCGGCCATTGCCGCCTTCTGTTCGATTTCACCGCGCTACTCGGCCCTGGAGTCCAGATGGAACGTATGGAAAACAGTCAGCTTCTGCGTGCGGCTGGCCGGGCTGGCGGCGCTGGTTTGGCTGGCGTTTGCCTTTCGGGGCGCAAGGGGACAGCGCATCATCACGCTCGCGCCCTTTTCACTGGACACGGAGTGGTATGGCATTCTTGGACTCATCGGCTGGGCGTATCTGGTCACGGCCATCGTTTTTCTGGTTTTCAGAGGTAACCGCACTGCGATTCTGGGCTGCATGGCTCTGCTGATGTGTCTGTTCGTGGCGGACAAGAAGGGCGCGTTTGAAGGTTTTTGGCTCGACAAAATCGTCGGCATCGGTGAAACGCTCGGCTCGCAAGCGGCCATCGCCGTGGGCGGATTGCTGCTCGGTTCGATTCTCGTCGCAACCGACATGACCACCTTGAAAGCACGCACAAGATTCACCTTCTGGTTCGTCTCCGGTTGCGCCGCTGCTGCGCTCCTGCTGAACCGGGCTTACGGCATCAGCAAGAACAACGCAACGCCATCGTGGTGTCTCTGGGCCTGCGCCATTACCGCCGCCCTGTGGTATGTATTCTATCTGATCTCCGACGTGCGCCCGGTGAGAACCATTTCGCGACCGCTGGCGCTGGCAGGACAAAACGTGCTGCTTGCTTATTTGATTTCCGAAATGCTGCCCGGCTTGCTGGACGCGCTGCACTTGGGCGACGGCTATGGCCATTTTGCCGCGAATCTCCCATCCGCCATTGCACGCTCGGCACTTTGCGGGGTGTTAATCCTGCTCATGTCCACCGGCTTGAACCGGATTGGCTTCCGGCTCAAGCTCTGACCGCCGCGCAATGCGGGGGGAAAACTGGCCGCGAAGATTATTGGCGGACTGGTTGTTGTAGTGGGCAATGAGTCGCCACTGGGGGAACAACAGAACGGACCAACGGTGTTCAGGACTGCTGGCGAGGTTGGTTTCGGACCGCTCCCAATGAATCTCTAAATTCGCGCTCTCTCCACAATCGCCTTCATCTTGGCCAAACCGGTTTTGGAAACCGTCAAGGCATCCTCTGACCAATACTTGCGGTTGAATAATTCCAGTGACAGCACCTTCTGACCGCCTGTTCCGTGTAACGTGCGCAAGATGTCTGCCAGTGGCGCTGCCCCATCGCCGGGATAAACCCGATAGCTGTCATCAATCTTTTCACGCGGCGGGTCGGTCGGCAAATCGTTCATGTGCAATACCTGAATGGTGTTGGCGCTGAGCAATTGGATTCCCAGAACTTCAGAGCCGCCCTTGTAAAGGTGAAACACATCGGCCAACACGCAGGCGTTGTGATGCCCGGTTTCCATCGCCACGCAGACACACTCCCCCAACCGGCTCAGGTTCTTGGAAGAACCCCAAAGTTCAAGCTCTGGCACCACACCAATCTGCTCCCCTGCTTCCAGCAAAGCCCGATACCGCTCCGCCACCTTCATCAAATCCAGCTTGGGCAAATTGGTAGCGCCCGCAGGAGGCGCGGCGACCCGCCTGCCGCCGATCTGTACCACCATGTCCATCTCGCGCTTGGCCCGCTCCATGCCTTTGGCACGACGGGCGTCATCGTCCACGATCCACTCCGGGAACCCTATTGCCCCCTCGACCGTCAGCCCGGAGTCGTTGATGCGCTTTTTCAGATCCAGCAGCTTTCCACCCTTTTGGACATACTCCCCGAGGGAATCGACCCACGGCTCAATGGCTTCATAGCCCGCTTGCGCGGCCACTTCGATTTCTTTGACGATGCCGAGTTTTTGGCCGCGAATCGTGGCCGTGTTCAGGCAGTAACGAAATGGGCGGGCAGTTTCCGGGACGGGTGGTCGCGCCGACACCGTTGCGACGCCGAGCTTTTGGCCTAAAACCGCCGCGCTCACTATCAGGCCGGTTCGTTCAAGTGCGTTGCGTCGCGATAACCTGCGTGCATTCATCCCTCGCAATTAGCCAAAAGCGCTGACAATGGCGAGATCGTTTTACAATGCTGTGATGGCAGGGTGATTTGTTGTTGAGTCCACCACGAGATGGCGGTAGCCAGGACCGATAGGTGCAGCCACCTTGTTGGGCACCCCCCGCTCTGGAACCCCTCGTGTATCGGCGGACAACCCACGCGTCTTTGATTCCCGCCTTGTGATTTGTAAAACGTTCTTCCGGCGTCAGCCCCATCATCCCCAGTCACCGGCCAAATCGAACGGCGTCTCGCCGGGGGCACTGAACATTTTGAGGCAGAGGCGAAACAATGTCGTCTTCTTCAACGCTTGCGGTCGCGTTTGGGTTTGTCCACATCCACCGCTAATCGGACGGTTGGGCCTTGTTTCCGTGAAACCACCCGCCTGTGGCTTTTCGCACGCCGACGACGCTCCCGCGCCTCGGCAGTGAAGTGACCGCGCATCAAGAACACGACGATGGCGACCGCGATGATGCCAATAAGCCATACAACTGGATTTCCGGCGTCGAGCATAGTCAGGATTGCAATCGGTATTTTGCTAATTCTTGCACGTTCAACCCGGATGGCAAGAGCGGCGCGGCCCGGACGGCTGAAGCCGAGGGGGAGGCTACGGGCCGTGCCGCCGATGCGTGCTCCGCCAAGGTCTTCTGAATCCAGCCCGCGATCAGTGGATATACGGCTCGGAATTCCTGTTCGGTTATTGGGGCAAGTGTTGTTTCGTCGCGATCAGGGCAGCGGCTCCGCATTGAACGGCAGGTTGAAGTAATCGAACGCCCTTTTCGCTCGCTCGTGGATCAGCGGCCCGGCGTTGATCGGAGAAGCGGGGTGGCGGTTAGGCGCTGGAGTGCCGGGTTGGGTGAACGGTCTTCGTTATTCATGGTCGGCGGGGCCAGCGCAGCGAAAACTCAGCGGTGGCGGGCGACCGAGCAACGAATCGACTGAAACGCGCCGCCGCTATCCGCTGGAGTGATTCGTCGGGCGTCAGGGTCCAGGTGCGGTCTGGTTGGTGGCGGCTGGTGGAATGTTGGTCCTCGTGCTTGCCTGCTGCATGGCACCATCAATCTGTCTCAGGTTCCTGGACGTGGCCGCCAGGTTACTTCTTCAATGCCCCAAAAACTTTTTGGAGCATGTCGGTCGTTCGCGCTGCCGGATTTTGCCGTATCTGCTCCTCTTCCTCCGCGACCATTTTGAACAGTCCGTCCAGGGCCTTATTCGTGACGTAAGCATCAACATCCAACGAATCCTTGCCCAGCAGCGAGCCGCCCAACGCGCTGCCAAAGCTCCCCAAGCCCTGACCGACATTCGCCTTCTCCATCAGATTCTTGTAGGCCGCCGTGACGCCCGTGTGCGCCGTCGCTTTTTGAACGATAGGGTAGAACTTGGCATACAGGTTGGTCTGCGTTGTCTTCTGAAAATACTGCGTGGCGGCATCGTCGGGACCGCTGAGAATGGACTTTGCGTCTTCGATGCTCATTTGCTTGAGCGCATCCGCAAAGACGCTGCCAGCTTCCGGCACCGCCTGCTCGGCGGCATGGTTCATCGTGGTGACAAAGTCATCCGCCAGCTTGTCCTGGTTCATCGCCCGCAGCGCCTTCTCTACCGTCTGCAACTTCTCCGGCATGGGGATTTTGACGTTCAAGTTCGTGAGAAATCCGCCGTCATGGCCCAATTTGGCAATGGCTTCTTGCAGCCCTTTTGCCAAAGCATCCTCCAATCCCTGGACTATCTGGTCCTGCGAAAGACCTGCCAAGGTAGCCTGGGCCTGACCCACCAAGCCTTGCGGCTTGTCCGCTGCCGGGTTGGCGGCAGCCACCACTGGTGGAGCGGCCTCCTTCACCGGAGTCACCCCCGTATCCGCCGCCTTGACCGCCGTATCCAGCGTCATTTTGGCTGCGTCCGTCGTGGCTACAGCCGCGTTGGTTGTCTGCGCCACTAACGTTTCTGGCGTCGGCGTCGATTCTGCTTTGGCCGCACTGGTCGTCTTGTCGGTTTCCTTTGCCGGAGGCGCTGCGCTCTCTGTTTTGCCGCACCCGACAGCCAGAGCCAGCAAGCCGCCCACGGCCAGACATATAATCGTAATCTTGTTCTTCATACGCTTCTTCCTTTCATCAAAGTCGTGAGAGCGTGCGCCCTCACGCCCGTTGTTGGACTTCTATCTCTGATGCGCAGAATAGAACTCTCTGCGGAACGGGCAAGCCATTTCGCGGGTTGCGCTCATGTCGCTATCACTGGCACTTCCGCCAGCAAACCGACTACCACGGAGCCGACCGCCGTGAGGACCATGACCACGGCGGCGGGCCAAACCAGTTGGCTGCGCCGAGAGCGCCAAGGCGTACTCCGCGGGTTCAGCGGCTGGAGTTCAACCGGAGGGCATCCGCCATGCCTTGGTGAAGCTTGGGAGAATCTGGGCGCTTGCACCCGATTGAATGGGGGATACACTGCTACCCGTTGGGCGGCATCGCGCTATGCAAAAACTTCGTTCCATTCATTTGTATCTGGGGTGCCTGTTTGCGCCGCTTTTGCTGTTTTTCGCCATCTCTGGCATTTGGCAGACGCTTGGCTTGCACTCGCCGGTTTTGCAACGACTATCCACCATTCACACAGAAGTCCGGTTGAAGAACGGAAGCGAGTTGAGCAGTTTTGCCCTCCGAGTTTTTGTGATTGTCATGGCAGTGAGCTTTATCGTCACGACCATTCTTGGAATTGCGATGGCTGTGAAGTTTGGTCGGAGTCGCAAGGCAGCATACTGTTGCTTGGTGTTGGGAGTATTGTCGCCTTTGGTTCTTGTTTTGCTTCGGATTTTCAAATAACCAGGCTGTCGAATCGGTTCGCCGGGAGAGCGGTCTCCCCCCGCTCCCTCATCACCTGGACTGCGGTTCAGCGCACGGCGGTTCCTGCCCTGGATTTGGAATCTGGCGCAGGACCGCTGGGCCAGAGCGAAGCAATTGTTGGATTTCTACCATGGCAGCGAACATCTTTGGGAGTTGGGGCGAGTTGGTCATGGCCAGGACGAGGCACAAGCCAAGCCTTGGGTGGAGCGACGCCTCCATCAACTGCGGCAGGGACAGGAGCGCGTGGTGTTGAAGGAGATTACTGCTTTGAAGCAACCCCGGGGGCGGCCAGGCCAAGTGGTGAGAAAGGAGCAGAACTATTTTGCCAGTCAGGCGGGGCGAATGAACTACCAAGCGATTGCTGAGCGCGGCTGGTCGATTGGCAGCGGCGCGGTCGAATCAGCTTGTCGCCAAAGCCAGCGCGTTCCTGGCAGTTTCCTCTTCGCGGTCGCACATGAAAATACCGGCGATCTCGTTGCCGCCGCCCATGAAGACCCTGGTGCCGCTGATGTGCAACACCCCCGACCAGTCCGTCACCCACGAAATAGCGCTGGCTGCGCACGAAGAGCACCATCGGGCTTTGCGGGTGGCTGGGCCTTGCCAGGCATTGCTTTGATTGATATGTAATCCAGGATGAATTTTTTGAGAAAAGCGTCCTTCCTGATACTGACATTGCTCTCCCTCGGCGCGGTGGGCGGCACTGCTGAAAAAGCCGACCGTCCCGGCTGGAAACTCACCTTTCAGGACGAGTTCGACGGCAAGGTGATGAATATACAGAAGTGGAATCCCAATGACCCGTGGGGGCGGGAACGCAACCATGAATTGCAGGCATACGTGAAGGACGCCTTTGAGGTTCGGGACGGCGTCCTGCGCATCAAGGCTGACCAGCAGCAGGCGTTCTATGGCGGAAAACAACGGGCGTACACGTCCGGCATGATGACGACGCAGGGGAAGTTCAGTCAGCAATACGGGCGGTTTGAAATCCGGTGCCGGGTGCCGAAGGGCAAGGGGATGTGGCCTGCGTTTTGGCTGCTGCCGGAACCGCTGGGCTGGCCACCGGAGATTGACGTGCTGGAAATCCTGGGCCACGAACCCAACAAGGTTTACATGACCCACCATTTTCGCGACGAGCAGAAGAAGCACGGTTCGCACGGCGGTTCCTGGAGCGGCCCGGATTTTTCTGCTCAATTCCATGAGTTCGCCGTCGAGTGGTCGCCGCAGGCCCTCGTGTGGTTCATCGACGGGGTGGAGCGGTTCCGGTCGGAGAAATCCATTCCGCAGGGGAAAATGTATCTGCTGGTGAACCTGGCCGTGGGCGGCGACTGGCCGGGCGCACCGGATGAGAAGACGCAGTGGCCTGCGGCGTTTGAAGTGGATTACGTCCGCGTTTACGAACGGGTGCAGTAAGTTCAGCGAGTGAAAAGCAGGCTGGTGGCCATTGGGTTTGCGTTGGCAGCGGTTCTCTGACGGCCTGCGCGGACACGCGGGACACGCGATCTGGGCGTAGCCGGCAAGCGCGGGCAAAGCAAGCGGCTGGCGGCGCTGCCGCGTGTGAAAACTCAGAAGCACACGGCAACGCACGCCGGGAAAGGAGGAACCCGTGCCAGCCGTGGGAGAGAGGCTAAAGAATGGAGCCGCGTTCGGCCAGCGGTTTTTCATTTCGCCGTGCTCGCCGGTCGCAGGCATCCACCCAAACCGGCTGCGGCACGGGCGCGGGGCAAGCCGTCTTTACAAGCCACGGTTCCAGTGCCGCTTTATTCCGGCAGTGGTTTGCCTCTGGTCTCCGGCGCGAATGGCAGAATCAACAGGCCCGCGAGGTAAATCAACGCGATGGCGCTGGCGGCCCGGCCAAAACTGCCCAACGCCGCAACGAGGAACCCGGTGAGGAATGGCCCCGTCGAAGCGAGCACCCGGCCAACGTTAAAACAAAAGCCCGCGCCTGTCGCCCGGATTCGCGTCGGGTACAGCTCCGGCAGGTAAATCGGGAAACCGCTGAAAATTCCGTTGTTGAAGAATCCCAGCAGCGGCAGCAACAACAGCACGTGCGCATACGAGCGCGGCGTTAGAAACGTGACTGGCAACAGCACCAGACTGCCGACACACATCAGCGCAAAGGCGGCGCGTCGCCCAAATCGGTCTGCCAGCGGGCCAAAGCTGAGATAACCCACCAGCGCGCCGACGTTGAGCATCATGGTCGCGTAACTGACATGGCTGGTGAGGGCGCCGGCGTCCAGTCCTTGCAGGCCGGGCAGTGAGCGGACCAGCGTCGGC
>JBEKJO010000031.1:0-41371 GCA_050011195.1 Verrucomicrobiota bacterium
ATTCTGCTGCTCATTGCCGGCATTCGCCTCAGTTATTTTCTGCCACCGGTCATCGCCGCTGCCATCGGTATCGGAGTTTTCATTTACTACAATCCCATGCGCTCCGACCGCATCCACTCGTGGCTGCACGTCGAGGAGACCAGGCGAGATACGGGCCTCCAGGCTTACGAAGCGATGGTCGCCCTCGGCAGCGGCGGCCTCACGGGCAAGGGCCTGGGCGACGGCCGCCAGAAGCTCGGCTTCGTGCCGGAGCACCACACGGACTTTATCTTTTCCATCATCGGCGAGGAGCTTGGGCTGACTGCGACTCTGCTGGTCGTCGCCGCTTTCGTGGCGATTGTCTTTTGCGGAATCTACGTTGCGATGAACTCGATTGACACGTTCGGGTTGCTGCTCGGCTCGGGGATTACATTTTTGATTGGCTTGCAGGCGTTTATCAACATCGGTGTGGTCACCAGCGCGTTGCCCAACAAGGGCCTGCCGCTGCCGTTCATCAGCTACGGCGGATCGAATTTGCTGATCATGCTGGCGAGCGTGGGAATTCTGCTCAGCATCGCGCGGCAGGCGCGCGAGGCCGAAGGGGTGCTGCAGGGCATGGTGGCGGGCGGTGAAGCCGCGAACCCGTTTGCCAAGAGGACCCAACGTCAACCATGACCCCTTTACCCCAACCGCCGGTCCGCGTGGCCATCGCCTGTGGCGGGACGGGTGGGCATCTCTTTCCCGGTCTGGCGGTGGCCGACCAGCTTGTACGACGCGGTTGTGCGACCACGCTGCTCATCTCCCCCAAGGAAGTGGACCAGGGAGCCGTGAGAGCAGTCTCGGGCATGGAAATCGTCACCTTGCCGGCGGTCGGCTTGAAGCGCGGTGGTGAAATCGCTTTCGTCCGCGGATTCATCCGATCCTACCACGCAGCGGCAAAGCTTTTCAAATCCCGTCCGCCGCAGGCCGCGCTGGCAATGGGGGGATTTACGAGCGCGGCGCCGATTCTGGCGGCCAAGCGGGCTGGAGCGAGGACGTTCCTTCACGAATCGAACACCATACCAGGCCGTGCCAACCGATGGCTGTCGCGGGTCGTGCATTGTGCGTTCGTCGGTTTCCCGACGGCTGTGGGCCGCTTGCACAATCCCAACGTGACGGTCACCGGCACGCCGGTGCGCCCGCGGTTTCAGGCCCGCATGGCAGCGGATTGTCGGGCTGAACTAGGCTTTGATCCGGCGCGCCCCGTCCTGCTCGTAATGGGCGGCAGCCAGGGCGCCAGCGGAATCAACGACCTGGTGCTCCAATCTTTGCCGCTGCTGGCCGGCCGCGCGCCCGAGTGGCAGTGGTTCCATCTGACCGGTTCCGGTGACGCGGAAAAGGTGAGCCGGGCTTACGCGGCGTTGAGGCTGAGGGCAGTCGTGCATCCATTTTTCGCCGAGATGGAGTTGGCCTTAGGCGCGGCGACAGCGGCCGTCTCCCGCGCGGGCGCGTCCTCGCTCGCCGAACTTGCGGCCATGCGCGTGCCCGCCGTCCTCGTCCCCTATCCCGCAGCCACGGACAATCACCAGTTTCACAATGCGCGCGCTTTCGAAGCGAGCGGTGCCGCTCGCTTGCTGGAGCAGCAAAGCGCCACGCCGGAGACGTTAGTCCCATTGCTGATGGAGGTGGTTGAGAAGCCCGCGGTGCATGAAAAGATGCAGACCGCCCTGGCGCAATGGCACGCGCCACACGCAGCGGAGCAGATTGCCGAAGCCATGCTGGCGCCCGCCGGCGCCGGTGCGGTCGAAGGTTGTCGCGCTGACTCGCAACCCGCCGCAACGCCGGCCTCCCGAACTGCGGACACCGGGAATAGCCCACAGTCCTTCAGATCGCCACGCGCCAGCCGTTTGCAGCTCGACTCTGCCGGCGGTCGCAAAGTTGTGCTGCACCGGGAGGGGGTCGCATGAATCAGCACAACGCCCTGCTGCAAAGAGCAGTACCGAAAGGAGCGGAGGCACCGGATGAGCTGGCGCAACGCCTCTCGCCGGCAACGGTGATTCGCCGCGATGAACCGCTGGCCAGGCACACCACGCTGCGGGTTGGCGGGCCAGTGGATATTTACGTGGAACCGGCTTCCGAAGAGGACCTGGCGGCAGTGCTGGCTTATTGCCATGAACGCAGCCGGCTGTTTTTCGTTCTCGGGCGCGGGTCGAACCTGCTGGTCAAGGACGGCGGCTTTCGTGGCGTGGTGGTGTGCCTGGTCCACCCGCACTTCAGCCGAATCGAACCGGCGGGCCAGCGTCTGCATTGCGGGGCGGGCGCGAAGCTCAAAGCCGTCGCGGTCGAAGCCAGGCGCAACGGTCTGGCGGGACTGGAATTTCTGGAAGGCATTCCCGGCAGCGTCGGGGGCGCGTTGCGCATGAACGCGGGGGCCATGGGCGGCGCGATGTTCGACGTGGTGGAGTCGGTTCGCCTGATGAGTTTCGATGGGAAGGTGAAGGAGCAAGCGGCCCGGGAGCTGACGACCGCCTATCGCAGTTGCCCGGCCTTGAAGACACACATTGCCCTGGCAGCGGTGCTGTGCGGCCAGCCTGGCTCGCGGGAGGCAATCGAGCAGCGCATGAATGAGTACAGCCGGAAGCGGTGGACATCGCAGCCCGCCGCGCCGAGCGCCGGGTGCATGTTCAAGAACCCGCCCTCGATTCCCGCCGGCAAGCTGATCGATGAACTGGGCTTGAAAGGAACGCGCGCCGGGGGAGCGGTGGTTTCGGCCGAGCACGGCAATTTCATTGTTAACGATGGCAGCGCCACCGCCCGGGACATATTGGAGTTGATCCAGATCATTAAGCAGCGCGCCCGGGCGGAGCGCGGCATCGAACTGGAAACGGAAGTTGAAATCGTTGGCGAATGAATTCTGCGGGTAAAACACTCAATATCACCGTGCTGCTCGGCGGGCCGAGCGCTGAACGCGAAGTCTCGCTGCGCTCCGGCGCAGAGGTGGTCAAGGCGCTCCGCTCGCTCGGGCACCAGGTCCACGAGGTGGATCCGCGGAACGAGAAATGGAAGCTGCCCAAAGCCACGGACGTGGTGTTCCTTGCGCTGCATGGGACCTACGGCGAAGACGGCACGGTCCAGCGCCGGCTGGAGGAGCTGGGCGTGACCTACACCGGTTGCGACCCCGAGGCCAGCCGGGTCGGTTTTGACAAATTCCTGACGAAGCAGTGTTGCGTGGCGGCGGGGGTTCCGACCGCGCGCTTCCTGCTCATCGAGTCGCCTGCGGCCAGTTGGCCGATGGGCTGGAACCCTCCTGTCGTGCTCAAACCCGCCCGCCAGGGTTCCAGCGTCGGTCTGCAATTCGTCGAGCGGGTCTCCGACTGGAGCAAGGCGCTGGCGGAAGCGATGCGCCACGATTCGCAGGTTCTGATGGAAGAGAAGATCTCCGGTCGCGAATGCACCGTCGGCATCCTTGACGGCGAACCGCTGCCGATTGTCGAGGTCCGGCCCAAAACAGGCATTTACGACTACCAGACCAAATACAGCGCCGGCACCACGGAGTATTTCTGCCCCGCGCCACTTGACGCGGCGACGACCGCGCGGGTTCAAGCAGCGGCGCTGGGCGCCTTCAAGGCGATTGGCGGTCGCGATTATTCGCGAGTGGACCTTATTGTGCGACCGGACGGCCAACCGGTGGTGCTGGAGGTGAACACCCTGCCGGGCATGACCGAAACCAGTTTGCTGCCCAAAGCCGCAGCCGCGGCGGGAATCAGCTACCCGGACCTTTGCCAGCAAATGGTGGACCTGGCGCTGAAGCACACGTAGTCGGTAGTTCGTAGTCACTGGTCAGCAGTCAAGAAGCTATGTAAAATGTGGTTTAAACGCAGACCAAAGAATCGGCGGCTGGGACGCGAGCAGGTGCTGGACGTCAAATTGCGCTCCAGCCAGGTCCGCGCAGCGCGGACTCGTATGGGCGCGATCGGCCTGGGCGCCGTCTTTGCGACTGTCTTTGGTCTGTATCTGCTCTACCGGACGGCGGAATGGGCGGTCAATCGCCTGGTCTATGAAAACAAGGCGTTCGCCATCCAGGAAATCGACGTGCAAACCGACGGCGTTATTTCGCCGGACCAACTCCGCCGCTGGACGGGAGTCAAGCCGGAGGAAAACCTGCTGGCGCTCGACCTCGCGCGTGTGAAACGTGACCTGGAGTTGATCCCCCTGGTGCAGTCCGTCTCCGTCGAACGCATCCTGCCCCACACCTTGCGCATTCGCATTACCGAACGCGAACCGATCGCGCAAGTGAACGTCCCCCGGCCCCGCCGTGGCGGAGGCGTCGAGCTGGCGGTGTATCAACTTGATGCGGATGGGTATGTCATGGTGCCACTGGACCCGCGCCAGCGAGCCACACCGCCCAACCAGCCGGGCGACGCTCTGCCGGCGATTTGCGGGATCAACAGCAGCGAACTCCAGCCCGGACGGCGCATCGGCGCCTCGCCAGTCCAGGCCGCCCTGCAACTGATCATCGCCTTCGAGCAGTCGCCGATGGCCGGGTTGGTGGACTTGAGACGCATTGACGTGTCGTCTCCGGAGGTGCTGGTCGTGACAACCGGCCAGGGAAGCGAGGTGACGTTCGGCCTCGCCGACCTGGAGCAGCAACTGCGCCGGTGGCGCGTCATTTTCGATCTGGGCCAGAAAATGAACAAGGCGATCGGCTCACTCGATCTGGCGGTTACCAATAACATCCCCGCCCGCTGGCTCGAGGCCAGCGCGGTTCCGCCCGCGGCTCCGCAATCAGCCAAATCCTTGCGCTCCAGAAAGAAACATGTTTAATGCCTCTTCGATCATCGTAGGACTGGAAATCGGCACGTCCAAGGTTTGCGCTGTCGTCGGCGACCTCGGTGCCGATGGCGCGCTGAATATCGTCGGTCTCGGCCAATCGCGCTCCCGCGGCGTGCGCAAAGGCGAAATCGCCGACGCGCCGTTGGCCGAAGAGGACGTGCGCCACGCCATTGTCGAAGCGGAGCAAATGGCCGATGTCGAGATCCGCAGTGTTTTCCTCGGCGTGACGGGCGGCCACTTGCGCGGCTTCAACAATCGCGGGGTGCATCCCGTTGTGTCGGCCGACCGGGAGATTTCGGAAGAGGACGTGCAGGACGTGATCAAGAATGCCAAAGCGATCAACCTCCCTGCCCAGAACCACGTCATCCACGCCATCCGCCAGCATTTCCTCGTGGACGGGCAGGACGGCATCACCAACCCGGTCGGCATGCTCGGCTCGCGCATCGAGGTGGATGTGCACGTCGTCCACGGGAATCTGAACCGCCTGCAGAACGCCATTCGCGTGGTCAAGGGCCTGCAACTGGAGGTGGACGACATCGTCTTCAACGGCCTCGCCTCTTCGCTCGCGCTGCTCACCAACGAGCAGAAGGAACTCGGCTCCCTGGTCATCGACATCGGCGGCGGCACGACGGAGTACGTCGTCTATGCCAACGGCATCATCAAGCACACCGGCGTGCTCGCGGTCGGCGGCGATCATGTGTCGAACGACCTGGCCTATGGCTTGAAGGTGCCCCTCAGCCGCGCCGAGCAGCTCAAGATCGAACACGGCTCCAGCTTCCTCGCGGAGCCCGCCAGGGGGCAGACCATTACGATCTCCAACGAACTGGGCCTGCCGGTCAAGACCGTCAATCTCGAACATCTGCGCCGCATCATGTCGCTGCGGCTGGAAGAGATGTTCCAGCTTATCGGCCAGGCCCTCGACCAGGCCGGCGGGCTGGATTACCTGCGGGCCGGAGTCTTCCTCTGCGGCGGCGGGGCGCGCACCCCGCAGATCGCCCCACTCGCCGAGCAGGTCCTGCAAATGCCCGTCTCCCTCGGCAAGACCAATTCGATTAGCGGCCTCAAGTCGGCCCTCGACCAGCCGGAGTTTGCGACGGCCATTGGCCTGGTAAAATTCGGCTCCTTTCAACAGCGCAAGCGCGCCACCAAATCGATCCTGACGGATGGAATCAAGACCACCCTCGGCCAGTTCTTCCGGCGGGGTTGACCGCCGCCCGGCATCTTTATCCTGCCATGAATGCGATTGCACAAAACGACGCGGTAGTGGAAACGCCGAAGAAGAGTTTCTCCCTCAAAGTGGTTGGCGTCGGCGGCGCCGGTGTCAACGTGATGGAGTTGATGCTCAAGAGCGCCCCGCCCGGTGTCAGCTTCGTCGCGGTCAACACGGATGCCGAATCGCTCGCGGCCTCCTCCGCTTCGGTGAAGGTCCACCTGGAAACGCAGATCCTGCGCGGCCTGGGCACCGGCGGCGACCCCGACCGCGGCCGTGCCCTGGCCGAAGAGCAGGTGCCGAAGCTCAAGGCCCTCTGCGAGGACGTCGATGTGGTTTTCATTCTGGCCGGCCTGGGCGGCGGCGCGGGCACCGGTATCAGCCCGGTGCTGGCCCGCGCGGCGAAGGAGGCCGGCGCCCTGGTGCTGGGATTTGTGACGACGCCCTTCGCGTGTGAAGGCAGCCGGCGGCAGCGCCTGGCGCAGCACGGCCTGGCCGAGCTTAAATCCTCCGCCGACGGCGTCATCTGTCTCCCCAATCAGAAAGTCCTCAAGCTGATTGATGAGAACACCAGCGTGCTCGAGACCTTCAAAATCACCAACCAACTCCTCGCCGACGGCGTGCGCGGCCTATGGCGCTTGCTGACGCACAAAGGGCTGATTGAAATCCATTTCCCCGATCTCGCCGCCCTCCTCCGGGATCGCCACGCGGAGAGCGCCTTCGCCGTCGCGGAGGCTATGGGCCCGACGCGGTCGCGCGAGGTCATGGACAAACTGCTCGCCCACCCGATGCTCGACGGCGGCCAGATGCTCGGCGAATCCGAGGCTGTGCTCGTGAGTCTGATCGGCGGGCCGGACCTGACGATGGCCGAAGTCAATCGCGTGATGGAGCAGGTCAACCGCCAGTGCGAGCACGCTCAGGTCATCATGGGCGCCGCCATTGATGAATCCTTTGCCGAGCGCCTGGCGGTGGCCCTCATCGCCGCCCGGAGCAACCCCGAGCCTGAGGCCGGGGAAACTGCCGTTGCGGGAAGCGGAGAAGAACTCGGTCAGCAACTGTTGCCGCGCTCGACTACGGCGCGGCCCGGATCAAGATTTGTGCCCCCGGCCCCCGCTTTGCCTCCGGAGCAGGTCCAGCAACTCCTGACGCGGCAAACCCGGGCCGGCTCGCGCCCGCGCAAGAGCACGGCCAGGCTGCGGCAGACCCAGTTGCCGCTCGAAATCGTCTCCAAAGGCCGCTTCGATAAGAGCGAGCCGACCATTCACAAAGGCGAAGACCTCGACGTGCCCACCTACATCCGCCGCGGCGTGGCGCTGAACTGAACAAGGTCGGCCATGCACTTTGACCCTCCTGCCGACATTTTGCACGCTGCCCGGGTAATTATGGACAGCGCAAGCGGTAAAAGCGTTGCGGAAGGTTGGTGGAAGCCGAATCAATGAATCGGAATTGCCCGGGGGCGATTTCGGGAACGGAACCGAGGACAGTCCAGTTGGAAAGTGGCAATGACGTGTTGGTAGCCGCGAGGAGTGTGAGGCTCGCGCCCGGGACATTTGTGAGCGTCATCTGAATGGCGCCGTTGGCTGTCCGGGCGCAGGCGGCGAGGCGGAGGGGTGTCGAGGCCCACTGAAGCTCGAAAGCACCGATATCCACATGCGAGCCGGATTCTCGTGGCAGGCCACGTTGGTCGGTGGTGAGGCTCAACGGCAAGCCCAGTAAGGTGTCGTCGCCGGTGTCGAGGGCCGGGCTGCCGGCCAACAGGGCACAGGTGAAGGTCGGGCCGCCGTTATAGGCCAGCGGCCCAAGCAGCGGATTGAGCGGGGTGCCGGAGCCGACGATGTCGCCGAGAACCCCGTCGGTGAAGCCCGTGTTGCCGTCGTCCAGGCCAATGAGGTTGTATCCATTCGAGGTGAACGCGCCGAGCAGATCAGGGCCGGAGCCGTCCGTGCCGCCTGAGCCGGGGGAGCCGGGGTAGCCAGACCCGAGGAGTCCAGGGCCTGCGGCGCCACCAGCTCCAGCAAGTCCGCCCGCAGCGGCCAGGTTTTGCGCGACCAAAACGTTCTGTAACGATGCGCCGCCCCAGGTGCTCGCCCCGCCGCCACCACCGCCGCTGCCGCCGTTTCCTCCATTGCCGCCGTTGCCTCCGGTGCCGTGACTGGCGAATGCGCCCGCGCCCCCCTGACCTCCACTGCCTCCTGTCCCGGCCGCATTGCCCGTGATGGTGCAGGCGACCGACTGAAAAGCGCCAAGACAATATAGGCCACCGCTGCCGCCGTCCCCCCCATCGCCCCCGGGTCCGCCGTTACCCGAGGTCAGACGAAGACTGGCGTAGCCAGCGCCACCCAGGGCACCCGAGCCACCCGCTCCAGCGGTGTTCCCGGCAAATGTGCAAGAGGTGAAAGCCGGACTGTCCTGACTGTAAAGAGCACCACCCGAGCCGCCGTCGCCACCCCAGCCGCCGCCACCGCCGTCGGCAGGGGTGCCGCTGGCGGCGCCGCCGCGCCCGCCCGCGCCTCCCGCGCCGGCACTGTTGAAAGCTAGAGTGCTGCCAATGACTGTCAAAGTCCCCACATCATAAACGCCGCCGCCGCTTCCTCCCAGGCCTCCCGTCGAGCCTGATAAACCGCCGTTGAGCGGGGTGCCGCCGCTGCCCCCGCTGCCAGCGGCATTAGTACTGAGGCTGCAATTGACCAGCATCAGTGTGCCGGCGTTGTACATTCCGCCGCCGTTTCCACCCGAACCGCCGTCGCTGCTCCCTGGGGTTACCCCCACGGGGAAACCCGTGGTGCTAAACCCCGCGCCCCCCTGGCCGCTGCGGCACCGGGTGATGACGCAATTGGTGAGTGCGAGCGTGCCCCAGTTATAGATTCCACCGCCGTCGTTCCCCGGGTCGCCCGGAGTGACGGAGTTCGTGCCGGCAGCACCATCAGCGGCGTGCCCGTTGCATATCGTCAGGCCGGACAGATTGACCGTTACTCCGCCGGCAATGTTGAACACCCGGCTCGAATTGTTCCCGCTGACCGCGAGGGCGTTCGGACCAGGCCCGGCAATGTCCAGGTTCTTGTCGATGAGCAATTCCCCGGTAAGATTCGTGATCGTGCCGGCAATGGCGAAAGTGATGACATCACCGTCATTGGCATTGGCCATGGCCGCCCGCAGCGAACCAGGCCCGCTATCCGCCAGCGTCGTGACAACAACCTGTGCGGCTTGGCTCCTTAAAGATGCGAGCAGGAACCAGCAGATTATCGTGGCGAGTAATGCATTCCAGGGAGAAGATGACTGCGCTTTCATATCGGTTTGATTAGATGCAATTGATCGGAGGACATTAGTGGGCCGGGTCCGCGAACCGGCCCAGAAACAACAGGCTGCCCGAACGGGTATCGCGGATGCAGAAGATGAACGGATGATCCGCGCGGAAAACGGGCGGCGGCGGCGGCGGGCTCTCCAGGGCGCAGCCTGCTACGTTCACGAGAGTTGCCGCGGCGGCTTCGGTGCCTTCCTCGTTCACCTCCACCCAGGCCTTGTGGAACACGTCGGAAATAAAGAGAAACCGCATCCCATCCATGCCGGAGAAATCGGCCTGCGACCCGAAGGCGTCGGACATGCCCATTCTTGCCAAGGTGGCGTTGAGAGCGAAGCTGGACTCCATCTTGAACCGGGGCACGAACAGCTCGACCCGCTGGCTTTTCATTTCCTCCAGGCAGCGTGAGAGCAAGGCCGGACTCAACTGGCCTTCGAGTTGGCCGCAGCCCTTGATTTTCCGGGGGAGCAACACCAGGAGGGAAAGCTCAGCGCCGGCATAGGGCAGCTCGACGGCTTGGAACAAGTCATTTTCCATGTATTTGACCGTGTCGAAATGGTGCATGAGCGGCACGTCGGTTTGGCGATGGGCGGTGAGATGGAACGGCTGCGTGGACGTTTCGGCCTCGGGGAAAGGCTCGGCCCAGACTCCCTTGAAATAAATCGCGTTGGCCAGCACCAGCCGAGTGAGCGCGTCGAGGCTTCCCGGCGGCAGGATGTCGCGAATCTTGTCTTTGGTCTGCTGCGCAACCCAGGCGTTAATCTCGCGCCTGGCAGCCTCCGCGCCGGTTTGGAAGTCCGCCTGGTTGAGGCTGGCCTGGTAGTCGTCTTTGCCGATGTTCAGGAAAGCCGGGAGGAAGGGATGGCCTTGCTGTGCCCAGAGGGCGTTGGCGATACTCAGTTGGATGCCCTGTTGCTTGTCGGCTTCCGCAAGCTGGCGCTGGAGTTGGCCAAAGGCCCGATGGATCGCTGGCTGATCCTGGCCAAGGTGCAGGACCTGGGCCATTTGTGTTTCGGTGTTGCCATGGGCGCCGGCACAGGTCATCGCCAGCGCGGTGGAAACGCTATAAGGGGAGAAGAACAGATTGCCCGGGTTGTTGCGGAACTGGGCGTAGAGGTCGCAGGCGAAGGCGGTGTTGCCGTCCACCAGCGCCTGGGTCGGGCTGGGCTGGACTGCCCAGACTTTATGCGAAGCGTTCATAATCGAACTGCTTCCTTTCATGCTCTGTTCGACGGCAAGTATGCCGAAATACTCCCCAAAAACAACAAGAATCTATAGGCAAGAGGGCAGCTCGGGTGACCGCCGTTTTTTCATCGGGCGCTCAGGTTCCGGGCCGCCCGTCGTGATCGCTTTTTGAGGTCCGGCAAGGGCTTTTCGGGTTCAGCCTCCGTTTCGAGCAGACCGCTGCACTTGGGACACAGCTTGCGTTTGGCATGGCCTACCAACCCCACACGCTTGACCTCCGCCTCTTGGATAAATACCCGGCAGTGTGCGCAATAGTATCGCCGTTGACTCGTCTCCTCGCCCGTTCCGGTTGCCGCATCACCTTCCCAAGCTCTGGCCGTCGAACCCTGACTGTGAACCTCAGGAACGGCCACGGTCTTGGACGAATGCGCCAGGCTAAACTGAAGATCGCCGATCCTCATCGGGTCCCCCGCGCCAAGCTCGGGACCGGTCAGACTCCCTAGGTCGGTTTGCGAGGGAATGGCTTGGCTCGGTGGGAGACAAAGCACCTTCTCGCCCCGGAACACCAGCAGGCAGTGATACGGTTCGACCGAGGGATGCCGCAGGACCAGGTCGTTATCCTCGCTGCGTCCGACGCGAATGACCGGCCGGTCATATTCGAGATCGATGGGGCCGAAGACCGCCGTATGGTAAATGAGCTTAAGCACCGTGCGCTTCTTCAGAACGGATTTCCTCCAGCAGCTCTCGGGCTTCGGCGAAGCCCTCCAGCGCGCATTTCTTGAGCAGGGACGCCGCCCGGGCTGCGTCGTGGTAGCCGGAGTCCGGTTCCAGATGCAGCAGCGCCAGGTTGAACATCGCGGTGGTGTTCTCCGCCTCCACCGCCTGCCCAAACAATTCAAAGGCCCTGGTCAGGTTCTTCTCCACGCCCAGGCCCTGAAAATACAGGTAGCCCAGGTTGCACTGGGCGCTGGAGTAGCCCAGCGCCGCGGACTCCGTGTAGTAGTGCACGGCCTTCTCCAGGTCCGCCGGCACGCCGTAGCCGTGTTGGTAAAGCCAGGCCAGATTGTTCCGGGCCGCCGCGTTGCCGAGGCGCTCCGCCTGCAAAAAAAACTCCCGCGCCTGCGCGTAGTCGCGCTTCACCTTGAAGCCCTTGTAGGCAATGCAGCCCAGCAAGTTGTAAGCGTCGCCCGAACCCATCTTGGCCGCCTTGTGCAACGTCTCGCGCCCCAGGCCGAAGTCATTGTAAAACGTCTTGGTAAAGATATACAGCCGGCCCAGGTTGTAAGCGGCCTCCACGCACCCACGCCCGGCCGCGCTGCGATAGTGGCGCAGGGCTTCCTCCTCATCGAGGTCCGTGCCCAGCCCCAGCTCCTTCATGTAGCCGCAGTTGGACATCGCAATGACATAGCCGCGCTCCGCCGCCTCGCGGAATTTCTCAAACGCCAGGTCCAGGTTGCGCACGCAGCCGAAACCGTGCTGATAACACACCCCCAGGTTGTTGAGGCCATCCAGACTGCCCCGCTCGGCGGCCTTCATGTAGCAGTTGAAGGCCACCTCGGGATTCACCTCGATCCCGTACCCCTGGGCGTAGATCACTCCGAGATTGTACAGCGCCATCGCATGGCCCTTGTCGGCCGCCCGCCGCAGAAATGCCAGGGCGATGCTGTAATTCTTCCGGACGCCGTCGCCGCAAGCATACATCGCCCCCAGCCTCGCTTGCGAATCCGCGTTGCCGCTCCGCGCCGACTGCCGCAACAGCGACAGCACCATCTCATTGTATTCCGGGGAGGCCGCGTAGTGGGTCGGCGTGACCTGACCGGCCACCGTCGTCACCACCACGTCCGTTGAAGGTTCGTGCTGGATCGCTTCGTTCATAGTTCAGCGCCCGCGTTCAGAGTTCCTCGACACCGCCAAGTCGGCCTGCGCCTTGGGGCCGGCCCGCCTCTTCGAGGACCCGTTGGTTCATCGCTCGCATTTGCACCGCCGGCCTTACGCAACCACCGCTGCCGCCTCCTATCAAGCACAGAATGGGCCAAGCCCCAAAATCAAAGCTTCAGGATCGGAGACACGGATCCATCCGAAGCCCCATTAACCCCAATACGGACCTTGCGGAACCGCCTCCTTTCGCTGGCGAGAGTGGCGACCTGGGCGCAAGCAACATTCGAAAAGCCTTCCCCCGGGTCGCCCCAGCCCTGCGTGAACCTGACGCATCCTGCGCGAACCTGACGCAGGTGAGAGCATGAACCTCATAGTCGTCAGCCGCTCACAGGCCCTCTCTTCTTGCCGCTGCAATGAAGCGCAATGATACCCGCCCGATCCTGCCCGGCAAGCCCGCGCGAGGCTCTACAACATGTCAATACCATTAACCCCTTTTTAACCCCTTTGCCGTTCGCTGCCTGGCCCGGAACGCTCCCAGACTTTGAAGGGGCCATGATTCGCCAGGTTCGCCTGGAAAGAGAAGTCAGTTCAGTTCCAACTCGAACGGCAGCCGCGCGTAGATGCCGTGCGGATCATTAAAGCTCGACAGCCAGAGCCATTCGGCCATCACCTTCTGCGTCACGCGGCTGGCAAGGTCCTGTTTGGCCAGCGGCCCCTTTTCCCCGCTCAGCGCCTCGGACAGCCTCTCCAGGAGACCCTTTTTCTGTGGAAACTCGATGACCGAGTAGCTGCTGCCCAGCTTTGCCTCTTTGGCGGCGACGGCGATCGCTTGTTGCAGGCCGCCCAACTCGTCCACCAACCCGATCTTCAGCGCATCCGCGCCGGACCAGACCCGGCCTTGGGCGATCTCGTCCACCTGGTTGGTCGTCAGGTTGCGGCACTGCGCCACCCGCTGGAGGAACTCGTCATAGATGTGGTCCACCAGGTTCTGCACCACGGCCAGTTCCTCGGACGTCGGGGGCCGCGACAGCGTGCCCAGCTCCGCCAGCGCGCCGGTCTGGACGGAATCGAACGTAATGCCGTGGTCGTTCGCGAGCTTCTTCACGTTGAGTTCCAGGCCAACCACTCCGATCGAACCCGTAATCGTGCTGGGCTCGGCGATGATCCGCCGCGCCGCCATGGAAATGAAGTACCCCCCACTGGCCGCCACCGTCCCCATCGAAACGATCACCGGGCGGTCGGCTTTGAACCGGCGGAGCTCGACCAGGATCGCCTCGGAGGCTTCGGCGCTGCCGCCGGGGCTGTTCACGCGCAGCACGACCGCCTTCACATCCTTGCGCTGTTGCAGCTTCCGCAGCATTCGCGCGAACCGGTCGCCCGCCACCATCCCTTCCGACCTGGGATCACCTTCGCCGTTCACGATTGGGCCTTCGGCATACACCACGGCAATCTTGTCCTTGCCATGCTGCTTCTTGGCCGCAGCGGCTTGTGCTTCGCCTGCGTATTTGGCGAGCGAAACCTGGGGAATCGGTTCGTCCCCCGCGGTCTTGCCAGTCAGTTGGCGCAATTTGTCCAGCGCCTGCCCCTCGTAAGCCGCTTCCGTGACCAGGCCATGCGCCTTGGCCGTCTGGACACTGATCAGGCCCTCTTGATCGACTAGTGCCTGGAGTTGGTCCGGCGGCAGCTTGCGCGCGGCGGCAACCGCGTTAAGCATTTCGCCCCAAATGGTCTTACAGAGCGCCTCGATCTGTTCCCGGTTTTCCGGGCTGAAGTTCTCGCGGGCGAATGGCTCAATGGCCGACTTGTATTTGCCGTGCCGGATGGGCGTGAACTCGATGCCGTATTTGTCGCCGGCGCCCTTGATGAAGGTCCCCTCTGCCGCCAGGCCGCGGAAAGCCAGCAGCCCGAAGGGATTTAGCAGAATCTGGTCCGCCACCGATTCCAGGTAGTAATCCCGGTTGTCGGCGTCGGCGATGTAGGCGATGACCGGCTTGCCGCTCTTTTGAAAATCCTGGATGGCTTCCCGCAGTTCCTTGAGCGCCCCGTAGCCGGAGCTGTAGCCGCCCGCGACCAGGTTGCCGTGAAGGTAAAGCCCCGAAATGCGTTTATCCTGCGCGGCTTCCCGCAGGGCCGTGGTGGCCGCGCGCAACTGGAGGGTTGAGCTGCGGTTGCCGAAGAGCCGGGCCAGCAACGCGGAGCGTTCATCCACTGGCCGGTCGGTGATCTGCGTGTCGAGATTGAACACCAGCACCGATTTGTCCGCGATTTTATGCCCTCGTGGCGCGAAGATGGCCGCTGCCATCACCACCAACATCCCGAGCACCGCCAGGCCGCCTATGGCAAACAATGCCACCTTGATAATTCTCCATACGATTCGTAGTAATGTTCTCATTTAAACCTTTCGTTTGACCGACTTCACTGACGTTATGCGCTAATTTAACTTTGGCCAGCTTTTTGTTCCGGCCCATCCGCCTTCCATGAACCTGCCGTTCTTGATCTTAATCCTGCTCATAATCGTAATCGGTTCCCCGCCTCCTTGGCGTCCAACCCGAACCGCGTTTGAATTCTTCGGCACCACCATGATATAGACAGAACACCCCTCGTTGTCTCACGCAAAAACCCCGCAAGGGTTTCAGACAATAGCCCCCGGTCAGCGAGTCCGCGAGCGCCACCCGGGGTAACCGGCTCGGGAGTTTTTCTCCTCCATCCCCCATCCCCTTTGGCCGCGAACATGATCTCCCAGCGATCCCCTCGATTCATCACATGATGAATCCCTCCCGGACACTGCATCCGCAGTTTGCGCGTCATGCCCCCGCGAAGCCCTGCAACATGGCAATACCATTAACTCATCCCTCCACAGGTCGCGTTTGCAACAAATTCCGCAAGGCAGTTCCTGCTTGGAGGCGCCTCCCGCTCGCGGATCAGTCGTCCAAATCATTGGCGCCGATCTCGTTGGCCCTTTGCAGAAGTGCGTTAAACAGATCTTCGCGCATGCCAGGCGTCTTTTTCTTGTAGTGGAATTTAATGATCTGGTAGGGGTTGAGAATGATGGCGTAGCTTAGTTCACCCGAGGGGCCCGGCTTGACCTCTATGAATCCTAGTTTCACCAAGATTCGTATCCTGTCCGTCCATGTCTGCTCGGCTCGTTGTCCCGAATAGCCGGCATGGAAAGCCATCTCGCGGGGTTTATTCAGAGTCACGAAGCACTCGTCATACGCCCTGCACCAGAGGTCAAAATAGGCCGATGAAACCGGCTTGCCTTTGGAAAGACTGTCCATAATTTCCATCAGCAAAGGCATCGTCCTTGGAACCGTGGTAAAGCCAGTCCGGACCTTTCGCAGCCACAGTTTATCGTCGCCGATATTAGGCCAAAGCTTGTTTCGAAGCTGTAGCTGCTTCGCAGCAATCTTTGATTGTGCTTTTTGATTTGTTGGCGGCATATTATTGTCTAAATTAGCGGGCTGAGGTTTGGACCCTCAGCCCTACAAGTTGACATCTTCGTAATGACGGGGCGAGCGATGCCGGGTTTGGACCCCAGCGCTCGCCTCCTCAACTTGCGCCAGCAGTCTAAGCCTCTAAGCTGACTGACACAACGGATATTGTATCTCATCTGGTTGAGTCACGCTAAAAAAATGGCGATTCAGCCATTCAAGTGATAACGATATTATGCAACTCAGCTATCGAGGTGTGATAGTCCTGCGAAGGGAATGCGTTGGCACCTCTATGCCACAATGGCTTTTCCATTCAACCACGGTCCTCTCATGTTTCTATGTTCTCAATACTGCTCACTTGTGCTCTCCTTGCTCACAGGGGAGTAGCTGAGGGGGGATTAATTGTTGATTAATTGTTGAGGACGGTCAGGGCGGTGGCAAACTCAGCCCGATGAATCCTGCGTACCATTCCATTTGCAATTCAACGCCGTCTTCGCAAACATCTGCCCCAATTTATGCAAGACCGCTTGAAACATTTGCGAACGCACACGCCCTGCGCGATTCTCCTTCTTTCCCTGACCTCGGTTGCGCTGGCGGGGCCGGGCGATTGGCCGCAATTCCGCGGCCCCAATCGCGATGGCGCTTCCACCGAGACCGGCCTGTTGCAGGAGCTGCCGCCGGGCGGCCCGCTGCTCGTGTGGAAGGCCACCGGTCTGGGCGTCGGTTACTCCACCGTCTCCGTCGTCGGCAACCGCATCTACACCATCGGCGAGAATACCGAGTTCAGCTCGGTCGTCGCGTTGAACACCGCCGACGGCAAGAAGGTCTGGTCCGCCCGGCTCGGCAAACCCGGCGCGCCGGGCATCCCCGCCTTTGAAGGACCGCGCGCCACGCCGACCGTCGAGGGCGGCCTGCTGATCGCCGTCGGCCAATGGGGCGAACTGGTCTGCCTCGAAACGGCCACGGGCAAGGAACTCTGGCGCAAAGACTACGCCAACGACTTCGGCGGCAAGCGCCCGCAATGGGGCTATGCCGAATCCCCCCTGCTCGACGGTGACAACGTGGTCATCACTCCCGGCGGGTCCGAAGGGGCCGTCGTCGCGCTCAACAAAAAGACCGGCGCCCTCATCTGGCGCAGCAAGGAGTTCACCGACGCCCCGCATTACTCGTCACTCATTGTCGCGCAGATCGGCGGCGTGCGGCAGTACATCCAACTGACCGCCGAGAGCGTGGCGGGCATTGCGGCGGCGGACGGCAAATTGCTCTGGCGCGCGCCGCGCAAGGGCAGGGTGGCAGTCATCCCCACGCCGATTTACAGCGACGGCTGCGTCTATGTCACCTCCGCCTACGGCATCGGCTGCAACCTGTTCAAGATCACCGCCGTCAGCGGCGGGTTCACGTCCGGCTTCAGTACGAACGGTTATCACCGCGAGTTCAAGTACACCCAGTTCACCGCCGAGCCGGTCTATGCCAACCAGGTTCTGGGCAACAAGCACGGCGGCGTCATCAAGGTGGGTGATTTTGTCTATGGCCATGCCGATGACAAAGGCTGGACCTGCCAGGACTTCAAGACCGGCGCCGCCAAGTGGCAGCACAACCAGCTCGGCAAAGGCTCCCTCATTTATGCCGATGGCCGTTTCTATCTCCGCGCGGAGGACAAGGGCACGGTCGTCCTCATCGAAGCCACGCCCGGCGGCTTCAAGGAACATGGCCGCTTCGAGCAGCCCGACCGCAGTGACAAGAAAGCCTGGCCCTACCCGGTCATCGCCGCCGGCAAACTTTACCTCCGCGACATGGACAACCTGTTCTGCTACGACGTGAACGCGAAGTAGATTTGGCTTTTGCCTTCAGGCCATATTTGCTTCATGCTGAGGGCATGGCGTCCGGGCCGCTAGCAGCCGTGGTGGTGGTTTTGATCTTTGCGGGGGCGAGCTTTTTCTTCGCGCTCGCGGAGACGGCCCTCTTTTCCCTGAGCAAATGGCAGGTGCGGCAGTTGGCGGAACGGGAACCGGTGACGGGCGGCATCGTTGCGCGCCTGCTGGCCGAGCCGCAGGATTTGCTGGCGACGATGGTGCTCGGCAACACGTTCGCCAGCGCGGCGATGCTGGTGGTCGCGCTGTGGATGGCCATCCACGGGCACTGGCCGCTGGCCGCGACCGTGGTGGGCTTGCTGGCGCTCATCCTGATTGGCTGCGAGGTGCTCCCCAAAACGCTGGCCGTGCGCCGGCCTGACCAATGGTCCTTGCAGGTGGCGCGGCCCCTGTCGTTCGTGCTGCGCTTCAGCCTGCCGCTGTGCCGCGTCGCGCAAAAGGTCAACGCCGCCATTCTCCAGGCCGTCATTCC
Source organism: Verrucomicrobiota bacterium (assembly GCA_050011195.1). Lineage (GTDB taxonomy): Bacteria > Verrucomicrobiota > Verrucomicrobiia > Limisphaerales > UBA8199 > PALSA-1440. The sequence goes on from JBEKJO010000031.1 coordinate 18,137, forward strand.
GGCGACCGCTCAACCGCACTTCGCGCTGACGGACGCGGATTACCAGGAGTTGCTGGAAATGGCGTACCAGCAAGGCACGCTGGCCCAATCCGAGAAGGACATCATCCTGCAGATCATCAGCCTCGACCGCCGCACGGCCAGGGAGGTGATGAAGCCGCGCTCGCAGATGGCGGCCATCTCGGACGATCTGTCCATCGAGGAGATGATCGCCGCCGCCCGCAAACACAAACATCGCCGCCTGCCGATCTACGACGAGACGCCGGATACCATCGTCGGCGTCCTCAACACGCGGGCGCTGCTGCTCGATCCGCAAATTGACCTGGCGGACGCGATCGAGTTTCCCTCGTTCGTGCCGGAGACGATGAACCTGCTGCAACTGCTCAAGAGCCTGCAACGGCAGCAGCGCGGCCTGGCGATTGTGCTCGATGAGTTCGGCGGCACCGCCGGCGTCGTGACGATGGAGGATATTCTGGAGGAGTTGATCGGGAAGATCCCCGGCGAGGCGGAGCCGGAAGGGTTCGTCATGGAGAAGCTCGGCCCGGGCCGCTGGCGGGTGGCCGGCACGCTGCGGCTGGACGATTTTCGCCGCGAGTATCCCGCGCTGGGCGATGTGCCCGAGGTCGAAACCCTGGGCGGCCTGCTGGTGAGCCTGCTGGACGTGGTGCCGGCCAAGGGTGAGACGGCGACGTTCTGCGGGCTCAAGCTCACCGCGCAGGCGGCCGACGAGCGCCGCGTGCGGGAGCTGCTCGTGGAGGTGGTGAAGTGATATGAGCCAAGACTCGGCAATCTGGGTTATCTTCGCCTTCTGTCTGGCGGTGTCGTTTGTCTTGTCGGGCATGGAGGCGGGCGTGTTTGCGCTGAGCCGATTGCGCATCCGGCAGCAGATGCGCGCCGGCCAGCCTTCGGCCAAGGTGTTGCACGACTATCTGGAGAACCCGGAGAACTTCCTCTGGACCATCCTCGTCGGCAACACCGTGGCGAACTTCCTCATCCTGGGCTGGCTGATCGCCAGACTGCACGCGGCGCTGGGCGTCTGCCGGGTGTGGTTCGTGGTGGTGTTCTCAGTCGCCGTTTTCCTGTTTTACGCGTTCTTTGATTTGCTGCCGAAGATGCTGTTCCGGATGTACCCGAACCGGCTCTGCGTTTTGCTGGCGCGCCCGTTTCGGTTCATCCATCTGGCTTTGCGTCCGCTCGTCGCGCTGGTGGAGACCTTCTCGAGCACGCTGCTGCGGTGGCGGGGCGGGAAAGTCTTCACCGGGCACCTCTTCGGCAACCGCGAGGAACTGCGGCTGGTGATGCAGGAGTCCGCGCAGGCCTTCACCTCGGAAGAGCGAACGATGATCAACCGCGTGCTCGACTTGCAGACGCTGACGGTGCGCCAGGCCATGAAGCCGCTCGAGCAGGCCGTCGCCATGACCGCGCAGACCCCGGTCAGCGCCGCGCTCGCGCTGTGCCGGGAACGGAAGCTCACTCGCCTCCCGGTGTGGGAGAGCCGCGACGGCCAGCCGCGCATCATTGGTTTGCTCGCCTTGAACACGCTGCTCTACCAGCCGGCCTTGGACACCAACAAACCGGTGGGCGAATACGTGAAGCCCGCCCTCTACCTGGATGAAGACCTGCGGCTCGAAGTCGCCTTGCGGCGCTTGCAGCGGAGCGGCCAGCGGCTGGCGATTGTGCTGGGCCGCGACCGTCGTGAGATCGGCATCCTCAGCCTGCAAGACGTGCTGAAGGGCATCTTCGGGGAGGTCAGCCTCTAATATCCATGCATAGCGCCGGGGACATCATTTCCGTCGGTCTGAAGATCCTGCTCGTGCTGGGGCTGATTGCGCTCAACGGCTTCTTCGTGGCGGCGGAGTTTGCCCTGGTGAAAATCCGCGCTACGCAATTGGACACCCTCGTGACGCGAGGGCAGCGCCGGGCCAAAGTGGCGCGCTCGATCATCGCGAACCTGAATTCATTTCTCAGCGCCACCCAACTGGGCATTACCATGGCCAGCCTGGGGCTGGGCTGGGTGGGACAGCCGGTCTTCGTGGCGCTGCTCTCGCCTCTGCTGGTCTCGCTGCACGTCCAGTCTGAGGCCGTGCGGCATTCGATTTCCTTTGCCGTCGGCTTCTCCGTGCTGACGTTTCTGCACATCAGCGCCGGCGAACTGGCCCCCAAGTGGGCGGCGATTCAAAACCCGCTGCCGATTTCCCTCTGGGTGGCCCAGCCGCTGCAGTGGTTCTACCGGGCGTCCTATCCCTTCAACTGGCTGCTCAACCAAGCCGCCCGCTGGCTGTTGCGGCAGGCTGGCATCGAGCTGGCGGGCGAGGCGGGCCGCGCGCATTCCGAAGAGGAGTTGCGCCTGCTGTTGGCGACCTCCCAGAAGCAGGCCGGCGGCACCGCCCTGGGCCGTGACATTGTGTTGAACGCGCTGGACCTGCGGCGGCGTGTCGCGCGCGAAGTCATGCGCCCGCGGCAGGAAATCGTCGCGCTGGACACCGAGGCGAGCATCGCCGAGTGCCTGGACGTGGCGGAGAAGACCCGTTACTCCCGCTTTCCCCTGTGCGAGAGCGGGAACCTCGACCGGACACTGGGCGTCGTTCATATCAAGGATCTGTACGCCATGCGAATCAAGGCGCGGAGCGGCGCGGACCTGCTGCCCGCAGCGCGCAAGTTGGTTTATATCCCCGAAAGCGCGCGGTTGGAAAAGCTATTGCAGTTCTTTCTCGAACGGAAGCTGCACCTGGCGATGGTCGTTGATGAATACGGCGGCACGATGGGCATGGTGACACTGGAGAACATTCTGGAAGAGCTGGTCGGACAGATTCAGGATGAGTTCGACCAGGAAAAGCCGTTGCTGGCGCGGACGGGCGAGAACACCTGGGAAGCGGCGGGCACGCTGCCGCTGCATGAACTGGAAGAGATCGTGGGCGAACCGCTGCAAGCGGAGGGCATCACCACCGTCAGCGGCTGGGTGACGCAACGGCTCGGCGGCTTTCCCAAGCCGGGCGACGTGCTGGCCATCGGCCCTTGCGAGCTGCGCGTCGAGGAAATGGCGGGGATGCGCGTCGCGCGGCTCAAGCTGACTAAGAAACAGCCTAAAGTCTAGCGAGGCCCTGCGTCGTTAACTTTTGTGATCAGCCCTAACTCGTTTGGCGCCCATTTTCCGATGCTCGGAAGGGTTGTTAATCGCCGATTAAATAGAATCCAACAATGACGAGACCGCCGGTTGCGACTCCCGACACGAGTGTGCCGATCAAGCGATTGACGGTCATCTTGATCCCTTGACCGCCATTGGTCTGCGCGAATACCCAGCCGAACAAGGCAAAGAGCCCGAGGATAATGGCGCTATGAGAAACCCATTGATGGCCGGTAAGTTTTTGCATCCCTGCCAGGACAGCCGGAATTCTTTCTTTCGCGACCACCAGCAGGCCATTGGCCACGCTGGCGAGGGCCAAAGAGAGTCCGAATGAAATGGTGTATTTTGAGACGCCGGTGTTTTCCATGTCCGCTCTCCTGTTTTACCTGGCCAGTAATCCGACTTTTACTCCTATCGCAATGGTTGCCCCCTCGCCCTCCATCATCAATGCCAGCAGGGCCACCAGGCCTGCCGCCCATAGCACCACGCGCCGCGCATCTTGGCTGGCCGACAAATGACCGGCGGCGGCTATCGGCAGATAGGTGGCCAGCATCAGCAGCAGGATGACCAGATGCTCCTTTGTCTCCATGAAGAAACTGTGGGCGAACGGCCAGGGACCCTTCAAAATGATCGCCCTGTCCGCCTTGTAGAAGAAGACATACCAGTAACCGCCAATCAAAAAGGCGAGCCACATGGAAATCGCGGCGGCCCAACTCATCTTTCGGATCCGGCCTTGATTGGTCTCGGAGAAGTTCAGCACGTCCACAAAAACCCACAAGGCCGTCAGGAGGCAGGCCACCCCAAACAAAACATGAGCCATCAAGACAAGTTCATGCACAGCACAATATGGCTTGTTGAAGCGCGGAGTCAAACAGTCCGGCCAATATGGATTGCATCACAGACACCCCTTTTCTTGACTTGCAGGCCATTTCGCGCGAAGCGTAACAGAATGGAAAATCCAGAGGCCAATGTCGTCCGCAGATAGTCACTCGACATTATGAGCAACGTTGTCAAAATCATCTTGCTGGCCGTTGGCCTGAATTTGATGCTGGCGACGCGCGCGTTGGCCGGGCCGCCGTTCTTGACCGACGACCCGGAGCCGGTGGATTATCAACATTGGGAAGCGTATTTGTTCACCCTGGGCGACCATTCCCACGGCCGCTATGACATCGAAGGCCCGGCCCTTGAGATGAATTATGGGGTGCTGCCCGACACGCAATTGCATCTGATCGTGCCGATGACAACGGTTAGCGGCGGCGGCGCGCCGACCGTTTCCGGTCTGGGCGACACGGAGGTTGGCATCAAATACCGTTTCGTGCATGAAACGAACGGCTGGCCGCAAATCGGAGTTTTTCCATTTGCCGAATTGCCGACCGGGGATGCTGGCCGCGGTTTGGGCAACGGGCGGACGTGGTTTCAATTGCCCTTGTGGCTGCAAAAAAGCTGGGGGCCGTGGACGACTTATGGCGGCGGCGGCGCGGTTTTGAATTCCGCGCCCGGCCAGCGCAATCATCCTTACGGCGGCTGGCTCGTGCAACGTGATTTCGGGCCGCACCTCACGCTCGGCGGCGAACTGTTTGCGGAAGGCCAGGACATGGACCACGACCAGGGATTTGCCGCGCTCAATTTCGGCGGTTCATTCAAGCTCAACGACCATTTCAGTTTGCTGTTCAGCGCCGGTCACAGTGTTGTTGGCGACGACCACACGCTTTGGTATTTCGCCTTTTACTGCACCTGGTGACTGACCATACGCACTTGAATGTGTTGAGGGGGGCCTGCTAATCTGCGCGGGTGTGAACCGGCGTGGATGCCACATTCATTTGCTGAAGTGGGTAGCGCGCCATACAGCGTTTTGGCTGGTGGCGTGGGCGGTGGTTGCGCCCATCACCGCCCTGGCGGCAGAGGAGGCCTACACCGTCAAGCGCGGCGACACTATCTACGGCATTGCGCGGAGTTATTGTATCCCGCCCACAGTGCTCGCCGAGCGCAATGGGCTAAGCCGGAGTTTTCACATTTACGCGGGCCAGCGCTTGATCATTCCGGTCGGGGCCACAGTCCGGCAGACCCCCTCACCAGCCGAGGCGTCGGCGCGAAATACCCCGCAGGCCCTGCCCCGCTCCATCCAACGCGCCATTGACAAAGCGCCGGTGCGGCCCGGGCGGTGGCAGTACATCGTCATTCACCACAGCGGCGTGGACACCGGGACAGTCAAGGCGATGGACCAATACCACCGCGAAGTGCGGCACATGGAGAACGGACTCGCCTACGATTTTGTCATCGGCAACGGCAGCGGCATGGGCGACGGTGAAATCGCCGTGGGCCGGCGCTGGACCCAGCAACTCGACGGCGGCCACCTGGCCAGCGAGGCGCAAAACAAAGTCGCGATCGGCATCTGCCTGGTAGGCAACTTCGATGAGCACCGGCCCACGTCCCGGGAAATGGACAGCCTTCGGGCCTTGGTGGAGGCGCTGATGGTCCGGTGCAAACTTACGCCCCGCGCCGTCAAGACGCACCACCAGATCAATATCGTGCCCACGCACTGTCCGGGAGCAAAGTTTCCCACCCAGAGCTTCCTCGATTCCCTCCAGTCGCCGGGCCGCTGAAAACGGGCCAAGCGGGGCGGCAGGAGCGTAGCGCAGATTGGAAACCCGCGTTGCGGGGTTCCCGGCCGCCCTTCACCATCGCGCGCCGCGGATGGCGAAAAGCGCCACGGCAACGCTGCTTAAGGAGATCAGCCCGGCGGCGGGCCAGAGGTGATGAAGGGCGGCGCCCGTCGCGAACAGGAAATTGAGCAAGAGCCAAACGACCAGCGAGGAATACTCCGGCGGCGGCTGAGGCATCGGTTTCTTGTTAATGAGCGAAGGCGTGGCGAACGCGAGAATGAGCAGCGCCGTGACCGCCCAGCCAAAGAAGTTGACCCAGGGCGTGCTGTACCAGTCGAACTTGAGCTTCGTCGGGTTCCAGAGCCAATAGTGCATTACGCGCGTGGCGAAGGGTTCCAGGCCCGCATCCAGCAGCACAACGAGCAGGGTGGTGAGTCCGATCAGTCTGAAACCGTAAGTCTGGGTCTTGCGCCAGGGACGCAACGTCAGGCGCGCGACCCCACGGGAGGCAAGCATGACGGCCACCCACATCAGGGGCACCGCCCAGGGCAGGGGATAAAAAAGCTGCTGGCCGATGTGGTCGGTATAGACGTAAGGCCCGAAGGGAATGGCGGTCAACGCGCCGAGGGTCTGCACCGCGCCGGCGATGAAGGCGATGACCATCGAGGCCAGCATCACATTCTGGCCGGGCAACTGGCGGGTGAGCGAGGCCAAAACCGTGGCCGTCGTCAGCACCACCAGCAGCCCGTCCGGCCAGCGCGCATTGCCGAGCAGCGGCCAGGGCAGCCACAACCTCACCCAGACCAGGGTGAACTGCAGCAGGAACAGCCCGAACAAAACGCGATGGACCTTTGGCGCCAGACCCGAAAAGCGATTGCTCCCCAGCGCAACATGCTTGAGCACCACTCGATTCATCTGCTCACAAGCTACGGCATCAGCCAACCGAATTCATATAGATTCTCCGGCAACACCGCCTGCAGCCACAACCTGGACGGCTACTCGATCCGATACACCTTCGCCGATGGCGCCAAAGCCACTGCTAACAGGCCGCTCTATCCCGAATTGCCAGAACCATCCGACGTTCCCGGCCCGGCCAGCGCCCACCGCGGAACCCCGGGGTTCAAGGCGAGGGTTGGGCCCGATAAAACTGCAACGGGAGGTTCACCGCGTTGGTATCGGTAAAGGTGAACGGCGAGGTGTTGGTTTCCAGCGAGATCCAATCGGTCAGGTTGGTCGAGGCTTCAATCACATAGTTGCTGCCCGCGGCTCCGGCCACGTTGAACTGAAAAACCCCGTCCGCCCCATAAACGGACGCGCTCAGGATTCCCGGTGGCGTCGGCAGCAGCACAATCAACGTCGCCACGGCACTCGTGACCGAGCCGGCGGCGTTGGTAAGAACCACGGAGTAACTGCCCGCATCGGCCGGTTGGGCGCTCAGCAGGCTGTAGCTGCTCTGGGTGGCCCCCGCGATGGCCGCGCTGTTGAACTGCCACTGGTACCCCAACGGAAGAGAACTCGTCGCCCCAACGGTGAAGGTGACGGGCGACCCGGCGCTTACCGTCTGACCGGCGGGCGGCGTGGTGATGACCGGCGGCACCAGCACCGTCAGCGTGACCACAGCGCCGGTGACTGAGCCGGCGACGTTAGTAACCACGACCGAGTAATCGCCTGCTTGGGCCGGTTGAACGTTGGTCAGGTACAACGTCGCCGTGTCGCTCCCGGCCAGCAAATTGGTCTGGTCAAAATACCATTGATAGTACAATGGCGTGGAACCGGCCGCCTGCACGGTGAAACTCATATTGGCACCCGCTTCCGCGATTACCGGTGGGTTTGATGATTGCGTGATAATGCTCGGTGGGACCAACACCGTCAGCACCGCGTTGGAACTGTATGCGGTGCCATAAATGTTAGTGACTTCCACCGAGTAAGTCCCGGCATTGGTCGGGTCGGCGCTCGCGAGGCTGTAAGCGCTCTGGGTCGCCCCGGTGATGTCCGCGCTGTTGAACTGCCACTGGTAGCCCAGCGGAGCAGAACCAGCCGCCGCCACCGAGAAGATAACCGGCGCCCCGGCGATGACCGTTTGGTCGCTCGGCTGCACGCTGATAACCGGCGGCGAGAACACGGTCAGCAGCGCATTCGAACTGGCAACCGTCCCTGCCGCGTTAGACACCGTCACCCCGTAGGCCCCCGCGTCGGCCAGTTGCACGTTGGGCAGGCTCAGCAGCGCCGCGGTCGCGCCGGGAATGTTGGTCCCGTTGAACTGCCACTGGTAACTCAAAGGCTGGCTCCCCACCGCCATCGCCGCATAAACTACCGTCGCGCCCGCCGGCACCGTCTGGCTCACCGGCTGCGTGGTAAGGTTGGGGCTCCCGTCGCTCTCCAGGACCAAATTATGGTAACCACCGCTGGCTATCTTCACCGCGTTGATCAATCCGGCGGGGACGTTGGTCTGGCCGTAGCTCGAGTCGCCCCAAGCCACCACCGTCCCGTCGGTCTTCAACGCCAGATTGAAATAGAAGCCCGCCGAAACCGCCACCACGTTGCTCAACCCGCCGGGAACATTGGTCTGGCCGTAAGTGTTGCTGCCCCAAGCCACCATCGTCCCGTCGGCCTTCAGCGCCAAACTGTGGTAGAGACCCGCCGCCACCGCCACCACGTTCGTCAAACCAACCGGCACCACTGCTTGGCCAAAGTTCGGGGCCGACCCGTTGTTGGTGCCCGCACCCCATGCCACCACCGTCCCGTCGGCCTTCAACGCCACATTGTGGTAGGAACCGCTCGCCACCGCCACCACGTTGGTCAAACCCACAGGACTGTTCGTTTGCCCGTACTGGTTAGACCCCCACCCAATCACCGTCCCGTCAGCCTTCAACGCTACGCTGTGGTAGAGGCCCGCCGCCACCGCCACTGCATTGCTTAACCCGCCAGGCACCGCCGCTTGACCAAAGTTCGGAGGCGGACCCGAGTAAGTCGTGCCCGCACCCCACGCCGCCACCGTTCCGTCGGCCTTCAACGCCAGACTATGGTAGCCCCCCCCCGCCACCGCGACCACGCTCGTCAACCCGGTCGGAACCAGCGCCTGGCCACAGTTCGGGGCGGAACCGGTGTTGCTTGTGCCCGCACCCCAGGCCGCCACGGTCCCGTCCGAGCACAAGGCCAGACTGTGGTAGAGTCCGGCCGCAAGGCCCGTCACGTTGGTCAACCCACCGGGAATATTCGCCTGGCTGTAATCATCTCTGCCCCAGCCCAGCAACGGCCAGACCGACAGCAGCGCGTTGGAGCTGGTCGCACTGCCGTAGGCGTTGGTCACCACCATCGAGTAATTTCCGATCTGCCCGGCCTGCACATTCGAAATGCTCAAGCTGGCGGTCGCTGCCCCGCTGAACACCCCGCCATTCACCAGATTGGTTCCCCCTTCCTGCCACTGGTAGGTCATCGGCCCTGGCCCGATCACCGTCACGCCCAACGACACGGGCGAACCCGCCGGCACTTGTTGGCTGACCGGCTCCGTCGTGATCACCGGCGCGAAGGGCGCCACCAGCGTCGCATTCGAACTCACCACCCACCCATTGAGGTTGCTCACCGTCACCGAATACGTGCCCACGTCCCCCACCTCCACGCTCGCCAGCGTTAAAGTCGCACTCCCCGACCCGCTGATGTTCCCCCCGTCCGCCAGCGCCACGCCGCCTTTGCTCCAGCGATAAGTCAGCGGCGCCGTCCCATCCACGCCCACGCGGAAAGTCGCCGGGGCGCCCGCCCCGACGGTTTGGGACTGCGGCTGGCTGAAAATGAAGGGGTCCTGCACGACGAGCACAGCGTTTGAACTTGTGGCGGTGCCATAAAGATTGGTCACCACCACCGCATAGGTTCCCGCATTGGTCGCCTGCACCCCCGCAATCGTCAGGGCGCTGTTTGTGGCGCCCGACAGGCTGGCGCCGTTGCCCTGCCACTGGTAGCTCAAGGGCGTAGTCCCCGTGGCCGTCACGCTGAAAGTCACAGTCATATTCAGCCCCGTAGTCGCATTGACCGGTTGTGCCGTGATGACCGGCGGCGCATGCACCGTTAGCACCGCGTTGGCGCTGTTGGTGGAGCCGTAGGCGTTGGTGACCACGACCGAATAGCTGCCCGCGCTGGCTATTTGCACGTTGTTCGTCGTGTAACTGCTCGCGGACGCGCCGGAGATGTTGGTTCCGTTGAACCGCCATTGATAAGAGAGCGGCGTGGCGCCCGAAACCCCCACGGTGAAGGTTACATTCGCCCCCGCCAGCACCGTCTGGCTGGCCGGCTGGCTCGTGATCCCCGGGGGGATGCCGCCGATGACCATCGTTGATACCAGTTGGGCCATGGTGCCGTTGAATATGTCGCCATCACCGGTCGTGTAGGCTTGGGCGACGTTTTCGTCGTCATATTGCCAGACCTGCCAAGTGGACCAGGGGGACGTGCCGGCGGGAGGACCCGATGCCCCCTGCGCTTGGGATTCGGCGGTGCTGTGATTAGAGTACCAGTCGGCTATCCACGGCATCCATTGCGTCGCGGTGCTGTCCAACCAGGTGCTGCCGAAGGAGCTGGAGGTGTAAATCACCGGTTTGATGGTGACGCCGGCGGCCGCCGCGCTGTTGGACACGGTCTGGCACCAGGCGTTGGCCCATTGTGAGAACGTGGTTTTGGTATAGCCCCAGTGGTCGGGGTCGTAGGTGGTGCCGCTGATGTCGATGCCTTCCAGATCGAGCATCGGCATCATGTAGTAGCCCCCGCCGGTGACATAAGGCGCGGCCGCGCTCCAGAAGGCATTGGCCTCCGAAGTGGCGCCACTCGTGCCGGTGTGCAAGTCATAACGGGCGAAGTGATAAGCGCCGATCAGCACCCCGGCGGCTTTGGCATTGGCTGCGTAGGTCGTGAAATTCCCTCCGCCCGCCCCGCTGCCGGTGGCGGTCCCTTCCGAGATCTTGGCCCAGGCAAAGCTTATGCCGTAAGTATTCTTCAACGTCCCCCAATTGATGTTCACACTCTGGTAGTCGGACACGTCAATCCCGATCGGCCGCTGCGCCAGCGCGCGCGGCGGCCCGGCCAGCATCCCCAGGCCCAAAACAAGCATCGCCATCCACCTGAAAGAAAACCGGCTTTCTGACCCCGTGCGGGCTGAGTTCGCGCCTGAGAGGGGAGTCCCCCGGGCCAGGGTATTATCGGGCTGGCGCTGGGCCGCCGCAGTGGCCGGCAACAGGCCCGGCGTCAGACCCATTGGCATCAGACAGGGCGGAGGGAATTGGCGGAGGGGGTAGGACGGGGCACACACTGATTTCATGAAACGGACGGCTGTTCTAACGCTACGCGTATCGCAAGCAATTGCTGTGACTGTGTTTATGACTGCCCTTTCAACTGGGCCGGAGGGGTCTTCGGACACCCCCACCACCGAACGAGGAGTGCCTCACGAGGGAAGCAAATGATAGGAAATGGCCTTCACAGGCCCTGCCGGCAAGGGACGACCGGAACCTATACTCGATCATTCACATTAAATCTTGCCTGGACCGGGCACGGATGTCAAGCAGCGACTTTCGCCGCTTTCTGGCAATTAGTTAGGCCCCTTTTTCTCTTGAATCTGCCGCGAAATTGCCGAAAGATCCCAAACGCATGAAAGGGAGCATCCTCACCTTTTTAGTTTTGCTGCTATTGGCTGTACCGGCAGTGGCGCAAGCCCAACACACTTACAGCACAAATGCCGGCAATACTCTCACAATCCCCCGGCCACCAGACACTTTGGACTGCGCCAAATGGCTCGGGCAAACCAAGCGCCAGGCGGACGCGGCTCTCGCACGCGCGGACCTTTCGGCCTATCGAGGCTGGATTAAGTTCCTCCGTTTTGAGGCAGAAAACGCCGTCACAAGGACCGGCCCGGCCAGTGACTTGTCGCGCACAAACGTTTCCCGATTGGCGGATTGGCTGCAGCGCATCGGGTCGAACCCGGATGTTCTCGGCACTCTGCGCGGGGTTCAGGAGTGGGCTTACGAATCGCCGGCGGACGACAGCGGCCAGCCCTTCAGGTTGAATATCCCGACGGATTACGACCCGAAGCGCCCCGCCGGGCTTTCGGTGGTTTTGCATGGGAACACGGGGAACCACGTCGAGCACTCGGGGTGGATGCACCCGAAAAAGGGAATGTTCGAACTGGCTGTGCTCGGCCGTGGGCGCGGCGGGGGCTATACGGCCCTGTCGGAGGCCGACGTGCTGCAAGCTATGGAGTACGTCTTGAACCACTGGCGTGTGGATACGAACCGCATCCGACTGTCGGGCGCGAGCATGGGTGGGGGAGGAACCTTGAACGTGGCGGCGCACTATCCGCATCTTTTCGCTTCCGCCCGTGTAGTGTGTGGTTACGCCATGTGGCCGGGTCAAGACGCCCTGCCCGTGGAGAATCTGCTGACCGTTTCAATCTACGCCATGCACAGCGCCGATGATTGGGCGGCGCCGATTCTCATTTCGCGCGCACCCCTGGCCCGCCTGCGTGAACTCGGCGGACAGGTCATCTTTGATGAAACCAACGGTTTTGGCCACGGCGTGGGGGGCTACACCGAAGGAAACCAGCGCGGCGATGCGTGGGCCGACCGGCAGGTGCGGCCCGATTCGACGACGGTGCGGCGGCTGAAATTTACCGCGCTATCCGGGACCGCCGCCCGGGACTGGTGGGCCGAAATACTGGAATGGGGCCCGGCCCCCAAACCCGCCCGATTTGCACTCGTGGCCGGCGCCGGCAACACGCTCTACGCCGAACTCTCCAACATTACCCGCCTGCGGTTGCGGATGGCTGAATCGCCCTTTGACCGGGCGCAGCCCTTGCGCGTCTCGGTGAACGGAGGCGTGGTGTTTGAAGTTCCGGCTCCGTTGCCTGAGACCCTCGTGGTGGCGGGCACTCCGCAAGGCTGGCACGCTGAAATGAAACCGGAGTTGCCGTCCTTCCGCCTGCACACACCCGGCGGCCCAACGTTGCTCTACGACGGTTCGCCCTTGCTCATCGTGTATGGCACGCGCGGCGACACCAACCTTTGTAAAGAGATGCGCCTGGCGGCTGAGGCGGCCAGCAAAAGCCCGAATCCGGGCTGGGCGGCCGACGGCGGAGAGACCGGGAGCGAGGGTGTGCCCCATCATCAGAATCTGTATGGGCGGTTGAACGTGAAGGCCGATCGCGACGTGACCGATGCCGATATGCAAAAGTGCCATTTGGTGCTGATCGGCACCGCGCAGCAAAACAGCCTGGTGGCCCGCCTGGCGGGGCAGTTGCCCGTGCAATGGGCGGATGGCAAAATCTCATGCAGCGACGGTTTGAAGTTGGGCGGCACCAATCAAGCGCTGGGCCTGGTACACTACAATCCGTTGGCGCCCCAGCGTCTGCTTTATTGGGTGGCCTCGGACCTTGCGGCTTTTTACCAGGGCGCCCGAGGGGATACCATCGTGACGGGCGCCGACTTGTTGGTCTTCGACTTGGAGCAGTCCAGGCTGGTCGTGGCCCGCAGTTTTGACAGCCGGTGGCGATGGGATTCCGCCCGGGCGACTTCGCCCTTGATGCCAGCGGGCATGCTCAGCGGCCACGACTTGAATGTGGCATTGGCCAAGGCGCTCCGGCGGGGAACAGGCGCGGATTTTGTGTTCCAGCAAATTGGAACAAACACTTCCCCAGCCTTCATGTTGGGCACGACGCGGCTGGCGGATGTTACGCCTTTATGCTTCTACCAACCCATCGGCCTGCTGGATTTGTCCGGAACCGAATTGATCGAGGCCGAACAGCGCCGCAAGGCGGCCTCAAAGGAGGAGTGGCCGTGCCCACTCTACCCGCCTCTGGAGCCGGGGAAAATCGAGCCTGGGCGGAACTACCGGGTGGCGGTTTCCGCGGACGACGTGCGGTCCCTGGCCACGACCTTCAAAATCACCACGCCTTCATTTCGGATGACTGATCTGGAGACCAGCGAAGTTCTTGAACGATTCCTCCTCTCGGACGAGTGAGGATGGCTCTTGAAAGTGAAAGGGTTGGTCACGAAAGATGGCGCCGACTGCCGTCGGCGGCTCCACACTGTAGGCCGTTTGTGCGAGGTATGAGAATTCCGGGCTAGAACCGGCCCAGCCTTTTGACCACGTCTTCCAGGGCGAGGCCGTAGAGCTTGATGGTTTTATGGCGCGAGGTGTGGCCGCGGACAAGCTCCACGCGGTTGCGGGGACAGTCCAATTGCTGCGCGAGCAGCTTGACCAGGGCCTCGTTGGCGGCGGCATCCACAGGCGGCGCGGTGACTTTGATGCGGAGTTCGCCGCCGAGCGCGCCGCCGATTTCGTTGGCGGAAGCGCGCGGCTGGAGCTTCACCGACAGGAGCACTCCGTCGGCCTGGACGCGAAGAAAAGCTGGCATGGTCATTGGTCGAAAATGAAGTCTGGCGGAGCGCGGCCCGGAAAGCTAGAGTATAAGCGTAGGAAGACGATGGATATTTCAAGCACTCTCTTTGCGTCGTTGATTTGGGGCTCCATTGGGCTGGGCTTTGCGATCTACGGCAAAAAGCAGAGAGCGACGGCGCCATTGGTGGGCGGCATCCTGCTGATGGGGATTTCCTATTTAATCGGTTCGGCGCTCACGATGTCTCTGGTGGGCGTGATCCTGGTGGCTGGCATTGTGTGGGTTGGAAGGTACGTTGACTGAATAGCACTTTATGAAGCATATCGAATCTATGGGGTCTCTGGCACTCGCGACGGCCCTGGTGTTGGCGGCTGGCTGCGCATCGCAGACGGCTAAACCGGAGTCTCAGGCGCCGGCCCGGCAGGAGGAGCCGACTGCGCTTTCGCCCGCCACGAATGCGGAGCCGAACGTCACCTTGCCGCCGGGCGCGGCCCAGCCTCCGGCGCTGTTTGAAGGCGAAGGTTGGCAGGCGATGTTCGACGGCCAGACGCTGGCCGGGTGGCGTGAAGTCCCGTTCGCGGGCCACGGGGAAGCGCATTGCCAGGCAGGCGCGGTGGTCCTGAGCATGGGAGACCCATTCACCGGAATTGCCTGGACGAACGACTTCCCTAAGATGAATTACGAGGTCGCGCTCGATGCGATGCGGGTGATGGGGTCGGACTTCTTCTGCGGGTTGACGGTGCCGGTCGGGGAGACGTTTTGCAGTTTGATTGTCGGCGGCTGGGGGGGATCGCTGGTCGGCATCTCGAGTCTCGACGGCATGGACGCGTCGGAGAACGAGACGACTCGGTTCGCCAACTTTGAATCAGGCCGCTGGTATCGCATCCGGCTGCGGGTGACGGAGAAGAAGATCGAGGGGTGGATTGACAAGGAGAAGCTGGTGGACGTGGCCATTGGCGAACGGAAGATCGCGCTGCGGCCGGGGGATATCGAGATGTGCAAGCCGTTTGGCCTGGCGGCCTGGCAGACGGCGGCGGCGCTACGGGAGATCAGATACCGGCGGGTGATCGGGCCGGCTGGGAAAGGGGAGTGAATTTACGATTTACGATTTACGATTGACGCGCTCTGATAACATCGGGCGGCCTGCCTGCTGAGGGCTTATTCTGTGCGTCGGTTTGCGCAGGGCGCAAAAGGCAGGTGACCAGCGGCACGCAATACTGGTTCCAGGTCTGCGCCATCGGCGTGCCGGCCCCAGCGCCTTGGAGCGACCCCGCCACTAAACGGGCGACCTAAACTAAGCACAGCTCCCGGGCCGGGCTTGAAAGGTTTCGCCCCGGTCCGGGCTTGACTCCACAGCGCCAACCTGTCAAAAAGCACCTCGAGTGAAAGACTTTGTCTTTGCACCAATGACTGGGTCACCAACAGATTGTTCGCCTATCACCCCAAAATGGGGAGATATGCAGACCTGCATAATCACTTGTTGGCTGAAAAAGGGCAGACGATATGGCCAAGAAACTTAAACCCGTGGAGGCGGCGCCTGAGGTTGTTTTAGGACCTCGCCCTCGCCTTGTGAGGTTGATCATCAAAAACTTTCGATGCATCGGGCCAACACCAGTCACGATCGAGCTGGACGACATCGTTGTTCTAGTCGGTCCCAACAACGTAGGCAAGAGTTCGGTCCTAAAGGCGTATGAAGTCATAATGTCTGAGGGCTCAGCCGCGGGACAACTCACTATTGACGACTTCCCTTCCGGAAAAGTAGATCCTGAGGCCTCACCCGAAATTGAGTTACATACGGTGGTGTACGACAACAGCCCTGGCCCAGAGTGGATGGAAAAGACCGCGGCGGGAGAGATGCTGGTCAAAGAAATCTGGCGCTGGCCGGCACCTGGGGCGCCGGTACGACGCGGATTCAATGTTCAAGAGAATCGGTGGGCTACGGATGAGGACAAAGAGAAGGTGCCATGGGGAGCCGCCGGAGTCGCCAACTCCAGGCGTCCGCAGCCACATCGGGTGGATGCATTCGCATCGCCAGACGAACAGGCAGGGGAGATCGTCAAACTTCTCATGACGGCGATCAAGGACCGCGTCAAGACGCACCAAGAAGAGTCAAAGGCAAACAAAGAGTCAGACTTTTCCAAGCTCTTGGGTGGCATAGCCGCTCTTCAAAAGAAGATTGTTGCGGAAAGCGAGGAGCACATCGCCACAGTTCAGGCCGACTTGTCCGGCTATGTTGGTCGCGTCTTTCCGGGCCATCGTGTTGTCTTCGACGCAAAACCCGAGGATGATTTGGACAAGGCGATCAACCTGTTTAAGGCAAATCCACAGCTTCTCATGGGACCAGAGGGCGGGTACTTAAGCACCGTCGGTCGCCAAGGTAGCGGTGCACGACGTACACTGCTGTGGACCGCCATTCGCTTACTGGCGGAGACGGGCAAGAAGAAAGCAGACGGTACTCAACGTCCACACGTGCTGCTGCTTGACGAACCAGAAATCTGCTTGCATCCGAGCGCAGTGAGAGAAGCCTGTGATTTGCTTTACGGACTTCCGGCATCGACTGGCAACTGGCAAGTCATGGTCACGACGCATTCGCCGTGTTTCGTGGATTTTTCCCGAGATCACACGTCTATCGTCCGAGTCGAGAGGAAGGACGACGGCCAGATCACTGGCACAACAATCTTCCGACCGGCCAGAGCGATGTTTGACGGGACAGACAGGGATTGCTTGAAACTCTTGAACTTCTGCGACCCGTACGTTGCGGAGTTCTTCTTTGGAGGAAGTACCATTGTTGTGGAGGGAGACACGGAGTACACAGCATTCAAGCACACCATGGCCGTTTCCCCGAAGAAATACGAAGGCGTCCATTTGGTGCGTGCCCGGGGCAAGGCAACGATATTGTCACTGTGCAAGATTTTGAACCAATTTGGCGCACCTTACGCCGTGCTCCATGACAGCGACCGGCCAACCTATTTTAAGGACGGGAAGGAATGTGCCAATCCGGCGTGGGCGCACAACGATTCTATCCGCGTCGAAATGGCCAAGGCATCTGGTGCCACTCAGCTGGTTGCTTCGATTCCGAACTTCGAGGGGGCGTATCTCGGTGAAGAAGTCAAGACGGACAAGCCATACAATGTGCTACGTACGCTCGAAGCTGACTCGGATATTATGGTCGCGGTGTCTAGTCTTCTTGATGCATTGCTGGATTTCACAAAACCTCTTCCGGCCGGTGCGGCTGAATGGAAGAGTATCGATAATCTGAAACAAGCGGTGGATGCAAAATGAACAGCCAACAAACCGGATGCAGTGAACCCCGCGATTGCGTCTCTGTTCCATTCTGGACATCACTGGCGCGGGGTCGCTGATCCGGGACGTTAATCCGGGCGCGGCCCGTTTCGCGGCTTGTGCGGGCGGGCGGGCGGGCGGGGGGGGAAGGCTAAAGGCTAAAGGCTGAAGGCTGAAATCGGAAATGGGCCGGCCGATAACTCACCGGTGGTCTCGGGCGAATTGCGCGGCCAGGTCCAGGCCATCCGGAACAACTTCTCCTTTCGCCCTGGTCTTCCCTTGCTCCCTTTTCCCAGTTGAAGCGCACAACTCATGCGTTCGCGCCGGGGCGCGTTGGCTGAGGAACAGAATGGAGCGGACGGAGCGGACGAATCCGGGGCCGGATGGCCCGCTAAGTGCCGCGCCAAAGCTCGCGGCAGCAGGATTTGCGGCGTTGGCAGAGACGATTAAGATTAAGATTAAGATTAAGATTAGGATTAAAATTAAGATCAGGGGCAGGAGAATGGAGGGAGAGGGTTCCCCTGGTGCATTGGGGGTATGCACGGTGTGTCCCCGGCGGGAATATGGAGGATAGAGGATGGAGGATGGAAGATGGGAAACGGCGCGGGCCAATTGAGAATTGAGAATTGGCCATTGGCCATTGGGGGCCGGCGGGGGGAGGGGCGCGGGCATGGGGGGCACGATGGCGCTGAGGTCCTGGGGACCGCTCTGCCAACCGTGCCGATGCTGGCTGGCGCAGATGAATACCCGCTCGTTGGGCGCAGGCGCCCGGAAGCGGGCCAGATACAGCGCCGTGATGTCGTGGACACCCTGCCCGGGCGCCGGCAGCAGTCCCAGGCACACCGGATGGCGCAGGTTGGACCAACCGGCACTACAGGGCGCGGAGGCGAAGAGCCGGAGGTCACCCTTGACCCGGCGATGGAGGACTAGTTCCAGGCGCAGACGAGGCGCAGAGGGAGATTTTTGATTTTTGATTTTTGATTTTTGATCTGATTGGCGCTGACTGACAGCGGCGGCGGCGGCTTCCCAGCGCAGACGCACCTCTTGGACCGGGTTGGGCCGGAAGGGCAGCGGCGGGGGCGGGGGCCAGAGGAGCTTGGGCTGCCCGCTCCGGACCAGGACGCTGTTGAACCTGAGGAAGGCTTGCGGGCCGGTGAGCGGGCGACCACTCCAAAGGCAGCGGCGGATGACGCGGCGGTGATAGGGGGTCCAAGTATGGGGCGGACAGCGGCTGAAGCAGCGGGCATAGGCAATCCAGGGCTGGAGCACGCGGCGGTTGTAATTCCGGGCGAAGGCGATCCAGGCATCGCGCTGGGGCAGGGTGAGGAGGCCAAGCCAGTCTTTGGACAGGGCGCCAAAGAGTTGGCGCATGAGGATTTGCGGCGGGGTGCGGGGGTTGCGGGGGACGACGTAGCTGCGGGCATAGAGGGTACATGGGCGGCCGAGGTGGCGGTAATAGACCCAGCGGCCGCGTTCGGTGTCCCGCCCGTTGAAGCGAGCCGGGAAAAAATGATCTGGCTGACATACAGCTTTCATAACGTTGTTTGCGCGGGTCAGCGAATACTCGCCGAAGGGCATCGTCCGCCTCCTTTGAGCACAGACCGAGCGCGCTGGAGGGGATTCGGAACGATGCCGATCAGCGAGCTCGATGGCTCAAATTTTATTCTACGGGTTAAAGTTTAGCGCAGGGGCCGGCGGAGCGCAAGGGTTTTTTGACAGGGTTTTTTGCCCGCTAAAAACGCTAAAGGACGCTAAAAGGTCTCACGCAAAGGCGCAGCGCGGCGGAGCCGCAACCAAACGGTGTCGCGCGAAGGGCGCGAAGGAGGCGAAGGACAAAAAGGGAGAATTCTCTTTCGCTACCTTCGCTGGCTTCGCGCGACACACGTATCCTCGCAGAACGCGACGAAGTTGGGAGATAGCACTACACGCAAAAGGGATGTGGGGCTGGAAGAGGGGTGGCGCAGTTCAAAACCTGGCGGAGTCTTGGAGACGGGTGGCCGTGGCCGAGCCAGCGTCTTGGTGTTTGGAAGCCCTACAATACTTCCGGGAATGCTCTAAACGGTGTACGTGCCGGAAGCCGTGGTCCCGCCGTGGCCGGTCCAGTTGGTGTGGAAGAATTGGCCGCGGGGCTGATCCAAGCGCTCGTAGGTGTGCGCGCCGAAGTAGTCGCGCTGGGCCTGGAGGAGGTTGGCCGGGAGCCGCTCGTTGCGATAGGAGTCGTAGAACGCCAGCGCGGTGCTGAAGGCCGGCGCCGGGATGCCTTTGCGGGCGGCGAGGGCAACCACCTTGCGCCACGAGCGCTGCGAATCCTTGATCGCCTTGCGGAAGAAGGGATCGAGCAGCAGGTTCGAGAGCTGCGGGTTCTGGTCGAAGGCGTCCTTGATCTTGCCGAGGAAGACGCTGCGGATAATGCAGCCGCCGCGCCACATGAGGGCGATGCCGCCGTAGTTGAGGTTCCAATTGTATTCTTTGGCCGCGGCGCGCATGAGCATGTAGCCTTGCGCGTAGGACACAATCTTCGACGCATAAAGGGCGCGCCGGATGTCTTCGATGAGTTGCTTCTGGTCGCCCGGGATCGCGGGCTTGGGACCTTTGAGCTTCTTCGCGGCCGCCGCGCGTTCCTCCTTGAGTGCGGAGAGGCAACGGGCATAGACCGCTTCGGCAATGAGCGTGATGGGAATGCCGAGGTCCTGCGAAGAGATGACGGTCCATTTGCCGGTGCCTTTCTGGCCGGCGGTGTCGAGGATTTTGTCCACGAGCGGCTGGCCGTCGGTGTCTTTGAAGGCGAGAATGTCGCGGGTGATCTCAATAAGGTAGGAGTTGAGTTCGCCCTGGTTCCATTCGGCGAAAACCGGGTGCATCTGGTCGGCGCTCAGGCCCAGACCGGTCTTCATCAGGTTGTAGGCCTCGCAGATGAGCTGCATGTCGCCGTATTCGATGCCGTTGTGGACCATCTTCACGTAATGGCCCGCGCCGTTTTCGCCCACCCAATCGCAGCAAGGCGTGCCGTCCTCGACTTTGGCGGCGATCTTCTGGAAAATGTCCTTCACGTGCGGCCAGGCGGCGGGTGAGCCGCCAGGCATGATGCTCGGGCCGCGGCGGGCGCCCTCTTCACCGCCGGAAACACCGGTGCCGATGTAGAGCAGGCCCTTGGACTCGACATAATTCGTCCGGCGAATCGTGTCTTCGAAGAGGGAGTTGCCGCCGTCAATGATGATGTCACCGGCTTCGAGGTGCGGAATGAGGTGGTCGATGAATTCGTCCACTGCCTTGCCCGCCTTGACCATGAGCATGACGCGGCGGGGCTGCTTGAGCAGGGCGACCATTTCCTCGAGGGAGTGGGCGCCGATGACGTTGGTGCCCTTGGCTTCTTTGTTGAGGAAGTCATCCACCTTCGAGACCGTGCGGTTGTAGGCGGCCACAGTGAACCCGTGGTCGTTCATGTTCAAAATCAGATTCTGGCCCATAACGGCCAGCCCAATTACAGCAATATCAGCTTTTGGTTCCATGTTGTGTATTGTTATTGTTACAGGAGCCAGGAACGATACAAGAATCCCGGCGCTGCGCCAGAGGATTCTTGGGGGAGGCGGGGCGCAAGCGCGCGGGCGCCCAGGAGACGCGAGGCGGGAGATCCCGCGCTGGGGTCTCAGTTGCCGCCACCCAACTGCAAGCGCGGATCGGACTCGAGCATGGCTTTCAAGTGCGGCCAGCCCACAGTGTTCATTTCGCTGAACGCGTGCAGATAGACGGCGACGACCTCGGGCGGGTATTTGCCGAGCAAAGCATCCACCGCGGCACGGACTTTAGCGTCGTCCATCGTTGGGGGCAGCTCTTCGACCACGCCCTCCTGGTGAGGAATTCCGAGCGCATCGAGGAAGTCGGCAAGCATTTGTTTGTGCTTCTTGAGCAGCCAGGCGCGCAGAAGGTTGCCGGCGACCAGATCGAGGGCCGGGCGGGTCAGCGTGGCCAGCATCGTGGCGTGGCGCTGCGGGCGGGGCTGGCGTTCCAGGAAAACGGGCCGTAATTTGCGCGCCTCCGCCACCGCCCCCAGTGTCGCACGGTAGATGGGTTTGTCGGTCTCATAGGCGTAGGTCAAAATGTCGAGCGCCAGGGCAGGCGACATGAAACCGAACAGTTCGTGCGAGCTGAGCATTTGCTTCGTTAAAGGGTTAAAGGGGTTAAATCGGTTTAGTGAGTCAGAGCGGTGAAAAGGCTACTTTGTGTGGTTCACAAATCCTGGACGGCCGGCGTTATCCAATCGTCGTTACGGCGATCTTATTTTCGCGGGCGAGGCGTGCGCAAATCTCTTGTTCCAGCAAAAGCGATTTGCCGGCCTCGAACGCGAGCGCGGCAATTCGCGCCCCGGCGCAGGTCTCAAGCGTTTGCGGGCCGAGGCAGGGAATGTCGAAACGCAAATCGTGCCTTTCCTTGGCGACTTTAACGGCCACGGCGCCGCCGCCCGGCCCGGCCAGCGCGCCGCCGCGGACGAGGCATTGATCGGTGCCTTCAAAGCCCTCAACCGCCAGCACCGTGCCGTCTTTGACCAGAACAGTTTGGCCGATTTCCAGGCGCGAAACCTCTTTAGCGATGCGACAACCCAATTCCACATCCGCTCGTTGCGCCTCCGACAGCTTCGGCCCGAGCTGGAAACCGGTTCCCGGCATCAAGGGTTTGAGCCACGGGGTCGCCTCGATCAGTTCAACGCCCTCGCGCTTCAGTTCATCGGCAATCGCGCCGAAGACCGTGTGCGCGTTCTTTTCCCGCAAGCGCAAGAGCAGCGCCAGGGCACGGAGGTCGGGGCGAATGTCGAACAGGTTCTTTGGCGCGATCTGGCCGGTCATGACGCACTGCTTGATGCCGCGCTCGGTGAACGCGGCCAGCATCTTGGAAAGCTGGCCGACCTTGAGCCAGACGATTTCGTCCACCAGCGGAGCGAGCGCGGGGTCCGTCTCGCCCTCGAAGGCAACGGCGACGAGCCGCTTTACCCCCTGGCGGCGGGCTTCTTTGGCGAAGAGCAGCGGCAACGAACGATTGCCGGCGATTATCCCCAGTGTGTCCGGTGCGCTGGTCATGTCTGCTCCGTGAAGTCACCGAGGTGAGCACAGCGAAGCCGCGGGGCACGCGAGGCTTGAATCACCCGCCTACGCCTGTCGGGGGCGGTTTCACCCGGGGCTGGACTCAGGCGGTGTTCCGTATTCTCACGCATTTGTCCCATTTAAGGGCAAAACCAGCGACTTGTAAACCGGGATACTGGAATGGCTGTCATTTTCCGTCAGCAGCCCGACAAAGTGCAGTTGGCGCCTGCGTGTGGTCTGCGTCGTGCTGTTGCGGGACTGGGGATTCGTCCCCTCAGCGCAACGACTACAAGAGCAGGCGTCCGGCAGGCTTTCTGGAGGCTCGGACCGTCTGCCAGGGTCGGTTGGAAGGCATACGGATGAGCGATACGGCGGAATGGACAGGTCAGATTTCGAGCGGCCACGCGGATGAGAAATCATCCGCAGCCACGCGTGCTACTCTTTTGTCCGTTCTCATTCTCCTGTTGGGGCTGGGAGCAAGCGCCTGGATCTACTTCGGGGAGACGCGAGCACTGGCCAGACTGGCGCCGACCTCGGGGGCCGGTGTCAGCCTCGGCGGTGCCCGGGCGGATGCGGCGCTGCTCAAGCAATTTGATCACTGGGTCTTTTGGGTTGTGGTTGGCACGGCCGGCGCTGGCGCCGTGGGTCTGCTGGCGATGGCGGCGGGCCTGGTGTTCTGGCGACGCGCCTGGGGGAAACGAGTGCAGACTTGGGACGCGGAGTGGCGCAAGACGGCAGCACGGTTGGAAAGCCGGCTGGCGGACAGCCGGAAATCGGAAGAGC
>JBEKJO010000032.1:0-63248 GCA_050011195.1 Verrucomicrobiota bacterium
TGCCTTACAGGAAATAGTGCATCGTCGAGCTGGAAGTGGTATCAATCGAAAATCGGGAAGTCTTCACCTGACAGGTGAACCATTCCAACTGCGGCGCAGTTGCGGTGCATCCATGCGAAGTGATTGATATGGCGAGACTTCTGACTGGCCGTGCACTTGAAATCACGGGTCTAAGTGCGGCTTCTAGCTTGAAACAATTTACCCTGTATCCCTTTAGGACTACATTCACCACATGAGCGAAACCGCCAACATCCGCGCCCGGATTGAACCGAGCCTGAAAGCCGAGGTTGAAAACATCCTTGCAGATTTGGGGCTGCCCCATTGCTTCAAGTGGGTCAGTCCCGTCCGCGCCAGTTCCCGTTCGGCCTCGCTGTCGCCGTCAGTAAAAACCACATGCAATTCGTGAACCGCCGTAGGCGGCAAGACCAAGGCGTAGCCTTTGCTTAGGAAAATCTCGCGAAAATCGTGGGCGAAGTCTTTGTCTCCGGCGAGATCGAAGACGATGTTAGCGTCGAGGGAGAGTTGCTTCTTTTGCGCCGCCATAGATCATCGTCATGGCCCCGTTGAAATGCTCGCGGCGCTGTTCCGGGGTGAGCTTGCTGGCCAGCTTGCGCGCTCTGGCGGCCAGACGGCTGCCGGGAGTTTCTTCCGGGTAGTCGAGCTTCTTTTGCGCGGCGCGTGGCGACTGTCTCATAACAGGCTAAATCTTCCCTTTCCCGGAGGCGTTGTCAATGGAGGAATGCGCCTGGGCACAGGGTCGAGCCTCCCGAAAATGAGTTTCATGGTTTGCAAGTCGCGGGAGCAAGTGCCCGAACGACATCAATGGTTGGACGCGCGTAAATCCAAGCCGCGCATCCCCGCATGGACACTTCTGAACAGGTCTGGTTTGCCAACTGCCACCTCGCCGTCCGCTTCATCGAAACCAAATCGACTTCGATTACGCCGCTGCCACCGCGGCCGCGAAGCTCCAAAAGCCCGGCGGCAGAAAAAAGACTGGCGGAACCCATTCCTTTCTCTTAACCTCATCTCATGGACAAGACGGTTACCTTGGATGGCCCATCGGCTTTCGTCGCGGCCTTTTTGTCTTGGGCTCGAAAGTGGCGAGTTCATTTGACCCTCTGGCCGTTCATCTCCTACCGCGGACACGCCGTTTATACTTGGGACCTACTGCCAGTATTATGTCGCCAAAAGCTCCCGGTCGAAATCCTAAAGCAATACGAAGTTGAGGTTGTGGAGCAGTTCAGAAGCCGCTTCGGGCTGACCGATTGGACAGACATCGAGGTTATGGCGTACGCAAGGCATCATGGAGCGCCGACACGGCTGCTCGACTGGTCCAGTAACCCACTGGCCGCCCTATGGTTTGCTGTATCGGACAGGCAGCAAGATTCAACACCAGGCCTCGTTTTCCAGTTGCGACTTGGAGATGAGTCCAAGGTCATTTCCTTTACAAACGGGCCTCCGAAGATCCCGGCTGGTGGGGACTGCCCGTTGTACTCTCACCAGGTCCTTGTTTTCTCGAGTCCACAGCGGGTGAAACGAACCGAGCGCCAGCGTAGCGTTTTTTCCATTGCCAGCTTCGATGGTGGCACAGCGATTCAGCCGCTGGCTCATGTTCTGGCGTCTGAGAAGCTTCAACCGTTACGCAAATTCCTGGTTCCCGCTCGGCTGAAGCCTGAACTACGGCGGCTGCTTTCCGACGTCGGCCTTGACGCGTATAGCATCTACGGTGATCCGGATTCATTAGGAGAGTCCCTGGAAGCTCGCCTTGACCTATCCGGCATAAAATTAACGATGGATCTTCCACCGGATAGCGAACAATCCGAACCGGCCACTTAGGCGTCGCACAAAGCATTGTGTGCATTTTATTCACGGTGATCTGTGTTTGAACTTGCGCAGGGTCGAGTCTCTGGAAAATCAGTTTCATGGTTTGCAAGTCGCGGGGGCAAGCGCCCAAGCAACGCCGATGGTTAGCCGCGCGTAAATCATTCTGGTGGTGACGGCATTGACCGCGGGTGCAATTCCCGCCACCTTCACGCTATGCAGAACACTGGACCGCTGAACGAATTCCTCAGGAGTCAAATGCCCGCCGCTCTGGAGATGCTGCGGCAGTTGGTCGGGATCAACAGTTTCACCGGGAACCGCGAGGGGGTGAACCGGCTGGGCCGATTCACCGCCGAGTGCTTCACCCCGCTGGGGTTCACGGCGGAGTTCGTGCCCTCGGCCAACAAGGAATGGGGCGACCATTTGGTGCTGACGCGGCGCGGGCGGTCGGGCCGGAGCATTGCCCTGGTCTCGCATCTGGATACGGTATTCCCGCCGGAGGAGGAGGCGCGCAACAACTTCCGGTGGCAGGTGGAAGGCGACCGCATCTTCGGCCCCGGCACGCACGACATCAAAGGCGGCTCAGTGATGATGTGGCTGGTGCTGACCGCGCTCCGGAACCACGCCCCCAAGGTATTCGAGGAGATCACGTGGAAGCTGATCTGGAACGCGTCCGAGGAATGCTACTCGCCGGACTTCGGCGAGGTGTGCCGCGCCCACTTCGACCGCGGCACGCTGGCGGCGCTGGTCTTCGAGTCCGAGGGGCGCGTGGGCGCGGAAAGCCGGTTGGTCGTGGCGCGCAAAGGGCGGGGCACGTGGCGGGTGACGGTCAGCGGCCGCGGCGCGCACGCGGGGGGGAAGCATGATTACGGCGCGAACGCCATCGTCCAGCTTGGCCGGACGGTGCAGCGCATCGCGGCGCTTACGGACTATGCGCGCGGCCTCACCGTCAATGTGGGCACCATAAGCGGCGGCACGGTCTTGAATCGCGTCCCGCACGAGGCGGTGGCGGATGGCGAATTCCGCACGTTCACGCCCGAGGCTTTCGCGCACGCCAAGGCCGGCCTGCTCGCGTTGGCAGGCCGAGGCGAGGTGCGCAGTGCCGCGGACGGCTACGCCTGCGAGGTTAAGGTGGAGATTCTCACTGAACTCCGCCCTTGGCCGCGGAACCCGGCCACCGACAGGCTCTACCAGCTCTGGAAGCAGGCCGGCGACGAACTCGGTTTGGCGGTCAACTGCGATGAGCGCGGCGGGCTGAGCGACGGCAACCTCATTTGGGATGCGGCGCCCACGCTCGACGGCCTCGGCCCCTGGGGCGACAACGACCATTGTTCCGAGCGCAGCGCCGATGGCGCCAAGCTGCCCGAGTTCGTGGACGCAAGCACCTTTGTCCCCAAAGCCATGCTGAACATGGCCGCCATCCAGAAGCTATGCGGCGCCTGACTATGTGTTTGGGAGGGCGAGCGTCCCCGCGAGCCGTATTTTCTGGAGATGTTTGGGCTCGCGGGGACGCTCGCCCTCCCGGGTCAGGCTTTTGCCGACTGTCCCTCCACCGCGTCCCTCGCATGACTTCCGGGAAGAAGTGGGACGCGGTGGAACGCGTCCTTACCAGCCCCGCAGCTTGCCTGAAGGGCGCGACCGTGCTACCCTGCTGCCGCGTGGAAGTGAATAATTGAACTAACAGGACACGACGAACAAACAGGACACGACTATGATTAAGACCCGCGGCTATGCCGCCCAGAACCCCACCTCACCGCTGACGCCGTTCACCTTCGAGCGGCGCGAGCCCGGCCCGCATGACGTGCAGATCGAAATCCTCTATTGCGGCATCTGCCACACCGATCTGCATCAGGCCCGCAATCATTGGGGCGGTTCGCTGTACCCGATGGTGCCGGGCCATGAGATCGTCGGCCGCGTCACCCGGGTTGGCGCGCAGGTGAAGAAATTCAAGGCCGGGGATTATGCCGGGGTGGGCTGCATGGTGGATTCCTGCCGCCGTTGCCCGGCCTGCAATGAGGGCCTGGAGCAATATTGCGAGGAAGGCCCGACCTGGACCTACAATTCCAAGGAACGCGGCAACGACCAGTTGACCTTCGGCGGCTATTCCGAGCGGGTCGTGGTCGAGGAGCGGTTTGTGGTGAAGGTCCCCGGCAGTCTCGACCTGAAGGCGGTCGCGCCGCTGTTGTGCGCCGGCATCACGACGTATTCGCCGCTGCGCCACTGGAAGGTCGGCAAGGGCCAGAAGGTGGGCGTGGTCGGCCTCGGTGGTCTCGGCCACATGGGCGTCAAATTGTCCAAGGCGCTCGGCGCCTGGGTGGTAATGATCACCACCTCGCCGGCCAAGGGCAAGGACGCGGTCCGGCTCGGCGCCGATGAGGTGCTGGTGTCGAAAGATGCGGCGGCGATGGCCAGACAGGCCAACAGCTTCCATTTCCTGCTCAACACCATTCCCAACGCGCATGACCTCAACCCATATCTGGCGCTGCTGAAACGCGATGGCACGATGGTGCTGGTCGGGGCGCTGACCGCGCTCGAACCGCCGCTCCAGGGCAGCAGTCTGATTACCGGCCGGCGTTGCCTCGCCGGGTCAGTCATCGGCGGCATGCCGGAGACGCAGGAGATGATTGATTTCTGCGCCGCGCATAAGATCGTCAGCGACGTCGAGATGGTGCCGATGCAATCCGTCAATGAGGCGTATGAGCGGTTGCTGAAGAACGATGTCCGCTACCGCTTCGTCATTGACATGGCCTCGCTGAAATAGCCGGGGCGGGGTTCATTATAGGGGTTGAACAATTTCGAAGGGGATGGCGGGCAGGGTGCCCACGGAGGAACGGCGTTGATTGGCTTGCTTCTTGTTCTTCGCCGCCGCGGCCAGGGCTTGTCCCGGGAGGATATTGACAATCAAGTTGCCTTTGAGGCCGGGCTTGGCTTTGGCGGCATCGCTGCGCAGCTCGAATTCCGCGCCCTCGCTGACGGAGGACACTTTCCCGAGGGTAATTCCCTCCGGCGGCTCGCTTAGCTCAAGTTGGAAGCGGTCCGCGAAGGCACTGGAGGGTGTGGCGACGCGAACTCGCGCCGTTCCACCCGCGGGAATTCTGACCGGCGTGGCACTGAGGATTTTCAGTGACATCCGGTTCATAAAACGTCCCGACACGGCAACGTCCAGCTCTTGGGCGGGAACGAGATGCCGATAGGCAAAGGCTTGCATCATATCCTCGGCCGGGACTGCGGGGTGGACGACCGCATGTCCCTGGATGATCGCGCGGCCTTCCAGCGAGAGAGCCAACGGTTTCTCCGTGGGGGTCGGAGGGGCCAGGAGTGTGAGCCGGACCTGGTCCTGGTTGGCCGGCACTTTGGCCCCGTTCAACTTGAATCCCGCCGGCGCGTCCTGCAAAGACAGAGTGATTTCATTGGTAAACCCGTCCCGCCGCAGGGCATACACCGTGAGGGGGACGGAGCCGCCGCCGCGGACGCTGAGGCTGGAAGGCGCGACGCGCAACGCGAAATCGGGTTGCGGCGGGCCGATGCGCAGACGGTAGGCATACTCCGGGCCGCCCTGGTGCTGCGCGTCGCCAATGTGAATATAGAAGGCGCCGTCCGCCGGCAGAGTGGCTCTGATGTAAGAATCCGCGTAGTGCGTGTCCAACCCCGCGCCCTTGTCCTCATAATCGTCATTGAAGGCGAGTTGCTTGCCGGAGGCATCGGTCAGTTTGAGCACGGAATCCAGCGGGGAGTCCAGCCGGCGGGCATAGACTTCCGCCACGATGGTATCGCCGGCCTGGCCTTGGAACCGGAACACGTCCCAGTCGCCCGGTTGGTCAATGCGCCCGTTGACGATGATCGGCAGGGTGACCGCCTGGGCGGTGGCAATCGTGTTGTTCGGTTCCCGTTCGAGGCATTCCGGCAAGGTGTCCACCTCAAACGGCACGCGGTTGGAAATGTGATCCTCCTTGCGCACCGAAACCGGATAGATGCCCGGCTCGGTATTCGTCCGCGTGAGGGTGGTCACCGGGAGATTCCAGCCTTGGAGTTCAACGGTGGTTTGGGCGCCGGCCGGGCCGCCCAGCGGGAAGATGCCGGTGACATAGGGCAGCTCGCCCAGGGTGATGCGATAGACAAAATCCTCACGGCCACGGTAGATGGAATCCCTGATCTCGACGACGTATTCGCCGTCCTTGGGGATTTCATAATGCAGGACCGGGTCGGGGTGGAACTGGTAGTGGTCGGCGTGCTCCAACTCATGGCCCTTGGCGTCGTAAAGCGCCAGGGCGGCCTGGAACCAGCCGGGCACGGCGTCGGCAAGATAGGGGATCAGTTCCCGCGCCGCGGCCACGACCACCAGTTCCATCCCCTTGTGGGCCTGAAACCGATAGCGGTCCACGCCGCCGGGCAGGGTCTGGCCGTTGACGATGGCTGGCAGCGTTATGTTCATCTCGGTGGGCGCGACGGCCTTCGGCTCGTTGTTGAATCGCAACTGCCTCAGGGTGGCCGGGTCGGCGCTAAGTTTCGGCTCCCGCTTGCTGTATTCCACCAATTGGCCGATGCAAAAACGGAGCGGATTGGACAGCCCGGTGGGCGTCGCCAATCTCAACTCCCGTTCGCTAGGCTCCGCGTCGGACGCCAGGGTGACCCGGACCGTGACGGTGTCCGCAATCGCCGGATTGGGGTTTCTTCTGGGGGCAAAAAGGACGAGCTTCTGGCGGATTTCCGCGATCATCCTCTCGTCTGCGGCCGTCCACACTGCATTTGTGCCCGACTGCGAGCCGGCTTGCCCGCCCCGCCCCCGGCCGTTGGCCGCCGCCCGTTTATCCTGCAATTCCTTAAGCTTTTCCCGCAGGTCGTTGAACTCCTTCTGCGTCAAAGGCCGGGAGTAATCGACTACTGCCGCTTGAACACCGGGGCCGGAGATATACGCATTGGTGGCGTTGTTCAAATACTGCCCGCCGACCGCAACCTGGAACACAGCGCCTTGTCGGCCACCGGCGGGATACACGTAACCAATGTGGGGGAACGACGGCTGAGCGGCCACGGGGACGGCGAAGGTGAGCAAGCCCAAGAGGGTCGCCAAGGACAAGCTCCCCGGACCGCGAGCCGTCCCGGCTCGCAGCGCACAGAAACACGCCAGTGTGCTCAGAAAGCCAGACCGTCCCGGAGCCATCGGGGCCGCTGCGAGCCGGGACGGCTCGCGGTCCGATCCTGTGAGGGAGGGGCCGTTCGTGGAGTTTGCCATCGCCGATTTGGATTGCGGAATAATACGACGCGCCGCTCTTACATGATCTCTTTCAGGCGACCGCCCGTGGGGACCTTGTCCGCAGGGGAAGGGGTGGCGGTGACCACCAGGCCCTGCGGATGCGGCAGCCTGGCGTCGGGATCAATGCCCAGCAGTTCGTACATGCTGCCGATGAGGTCGCAGGGATAGACGGGGCGTTCCTTCACCCTTTCGCCTGTGGCATCCGATGCGCCGACGACATGGCCTCCTTTGAAGCCGCCCCCGGCGACTACGGCGGAGAACACTTGGCCATGATGATTGCGTCCGCCGTTCCAAGGCGCTTCCCACTGGACTTTGGGCGTCCGGCCAAATTCGCCGCTCCACCAGACGATGGTGCTGTCCAGCAGACCGTGCTCAGACAAGTCCTGTAGCAAGGTTGCCATCCCCTTGTCCATTTCCGGCACGCGCCGGCGCATCAACTGGAAATTCTGTTTATGGGTGTCCCAACCGCCGTTGTAGTTAATGGTGACGTAAGGGACGCCGCGTTCGACCAGCCGGCGAGCCACCAGGCAGGACTGCCCGAAGGTGCTGCGTCCGTAACGGTCTCTCAGCTCGTTTTTCTCCTGCGAGAGATCAAATACCTTGCCCGCGTCGCCAAGGATTAAGTCGTAGGCCTGCTTTTCACACTGCTCGGAGGCTGCCAGTTGCGTATTGCCCGGCATGACGTGCTCGAGCGTGTCGAGCTTGTGGAGCAACTCACGCCGGTCGCGCTGCCGCTGGTCGGAGATGCCGGGCGCCACAACGCCTTCCACGGCAAACCGGCTCTGGGCGGGGTCGCCCCCCGTGGCAAAGGGTTTGTAACGCGCCCCCAGAAACCCCGCCTCGGAAAACCGCCCCTGTGGCTGGGTTAGCACAATGTAAGGAGGAATCAGCCCCCGGTATCCCGCCTGGACCCCTTTGAACAACGAGACCACCGCCCCCACGCACGGGAAGACCCCCTCCCGGCCGCCTTGCGCGCGGGCGGTTTGGACCATGTAGGAGGCCGTTTCATGGCCGTTGTTGCCATGTGTCATGCTGCGGATGATGGCATACTTGTCGGCCTGCTTGGCCAACAACGGCATCAGCTCGCAAATCCTGACCCCGTCCAGAGTTGTGGCGATCGGCTTGTTCAGCGGGCCGCAGTAATCGTTGCCTGCTTCCGGTTTCGGGTCCCAAGTATCCAGGTGGGAGGGGCCGCCCCACATCCAAATCTGGATGACCGACTTGGCTTTCGCCTTGGCGGAAGGGGCCGCGGCCAGTGCGCGCAGACACAAGTGCTGGCCCAGCAATAGCCCGGTTGCGCCGAGCAGGGTCCGTTGGACCGCCTCGCGCCGGGACATCGCCGTGCCGCTCATGCGCGCAATCTGTTTGTCGGACAAGGGTTTGAAGAATCCAGAACTGGAACCGTATGGTGTGTTCATGTTTTTACCTTACACTGTTTGTGTCTGTTTGTCTGTATTAATGCCGGTAAAGGAACTCCGCGCTGTTGATGAGAGACCAGACCAGGTCCACCGCCGCTTCACGCCGGGCCACCTTGCCTGACTGGAAATACCCTTCCACGATCTTCAACTCGTCTTCGGTCGGGAAGCGGGAAAGGATGCCGAGGTACATTCCGATGGCGATGTCGCGCGGGTCTTTCCCGGCCACCGTCAGGTTCTTGATCATCGGGCTTTGTTCGATCTTGCGCTGGGTCACGGTCGAATTCAGCAGGTGCAACCGCTGATCCGCGCTGGGGCGGTTGTTGCGCTCCGACTCCAGCCCGGTGTCGCGGGACGACCGCCCGAACATCTCGAGGAAGGAGCTGGTGATGCTGCCGTCCTCCAGCGCAATCGAGCGCTGGTTCTCCGGGATATAGGTGAACGGCTCGGGAATGGCGCTCGAATAGTTCTCCGTGCCCCCGGTGATCTTGTCGAGCGCGTCAATCAGCACCTCGGCATCCAGCCGGCGGAGGGGATAGTGCGAGAAATTGGCGTCGCCCTCGGGATTGTCGGCCTTCGGAATGGAGGAAAGCTGGTAGGTTCTTGAGGTTAGAATCAGCCGGTAGAGGTGCTTGAGGTCATAATGGCTGGCAATCAGCTCGCGTTCCAGGAAGGCCAGCAGTTCGGGATTCGAGGGCGGATTGTCGGGCCGGATGTCGTCCGGCTCGTGAATAATGCCGCGTCCCAGCAGCCAGGCCCAAACGCGGTTCGCGATGTTGCGCGTGAACCAGGGATTCTTCGGGTCAATCAGCCAATCGGCGAACACCTCGCGCGGGTCACGGTCTGGGGAAAGCTGGGCGGGAGTTCCATCCGGAAAGACGGCCGCCGCTTTTGTGACTCCGTTGGTCGCCAGGCTATTGGTTTTCCAGGGGTCGAAGAAGATGATCTCCTCCTTCCACTCCAGGGTGTGTTTGTACCCGACTTGGGCGAAGAAGGCGGCCATGCCGGCCAACTGGTCTTTCGGCCACTTGTCCGCCCGCGTTCCCATGAACGTCAACGCGACGATTTGGGCAATGCCCGGCGGTTCCCGGCTTTGCATCGCCCGGTAGAAGTTCACGGGCGGCACGCGGAAGTTGCTGCCGCTGGCCGTGAGCATCTGCCGGACGAACTGGTCGTAGGGGAGGTTCTCCTTGATGCTGGTCCGAATCCAGCGGTGATAGGCCTGGGCGGCATTGGGCCACAGGTTGATGGGGAACTCCGCCTTGATCCGCAGCAGGTCGCTCCACTTCATCGCCCAATAATCCGCAAACTCGTCCCGTTCGAGCAGGCGGTCAATCAAGGCGCGGCGCTTATTCGGCGAGCGGTCCAGGATGAACTCCTTGGCCTCATACCCGCTCGGCAGCGTGCCGATAATGTCCAGGTAAGCCCGCCGGACAAACACCCCGTCCGAGCAGATTGTGGCCGGCTTAATGTTGCACTGCTCCAGCTTCGCGAACACCAGTTCGTCGAGGCTGTTGCGGGCCGTCAAATCCACCTTGCTGTCGTATGGGTTTAGCGCCAGGGCCGGGGCCGGCGCCGCGATCCCGCGGAGGGACGCCAGAAGCAGCACCGCCACAATCGGCGTAGTTCTTGTCATATTTCTTAGACCGTCAACCATACAGCAACGCACGGGCACAACCGTGCCTGAAGCATAAGACGTTCCGGCAGGCCCGCAAGTTACGCCTAATAAACACCGTGCCGCTCGTCCCACGGCTTGTCATCACGCGCACCTGAACCCGCTTTCACCTTCGACTCGGGCGAGCCTGCGTCTCGTGGACCCGCTTGCGCGATCTCGCCGAGGCTGCCGTGTGGTTGGCCAGGACAGCACTGGCTGGGGCGGGCCAATGTATTGAAATGCTCCTCGCGAATAGGTGACAGTCAACTCGTGTGGCGTCAGGAGAGCGAATCTCCGCCCAAAAAAGTCAGGTTGGGCTTGCGTCTTGTTGGCACACCGGCTGCAATGTGCATGTGAATCGCTCTATATCACTAGATTTCGTTTCCTCAAAGCGAGGGAAGAGGTGGGTGTCGTATTTCGACCGCCTGGGCTTCGGGAATCTCTCAAGAGAGAAGGATTTGGTGGAGGTTTTCAATGAAAACCGCCCTTTCTTGGCGCGTGCAATGGAAAGCGCGGAGGACAACGGCAGCGTCGAGTGTGTTTGGTTCTCAGACACAATTATCTTCTATTCCACCGACGACTCTCGATCCTCCTTTTGGGGCGTGGCCGAGGCCTCCGAAACGTATTTTGACGAACTGCTCTATTTAGGAATACCGGTTCGAGGAGCCATGGCTTTCGGTGACTTCTACGGTGACGGGGCAAGCGGCATTTATTTGGGTAAAGCTCTGGTTGATGCTTGCGAATACGGGGAGAAATTCAACTGGCTGGGCTTTGTGCTCCATCCATCGGCGCTGCTGCGAATGCCAGAAGTGGGTCAACCCCCACCGTCTGAATTATACTATAAACGATGGGACGCTGAGTTCAAAAATCGAACGACCAACGGCATGGAACAGGAAACCGTCTGCGCCTATCTGGTCGGACCAAAGTCTATCATGCCAACAGACGGGGGCCACCCATACCTCGCCACCTTGAAAGAGATGGCCCGTGGGGCAAGTGTCGAAGACCACAGACGGAAGTACCAGAATACGATCCAGTTCATAGAGAGCTTCTCCGGCTCACAAATAACGCTCTGACGCCCAAGCCCGCGCAGAGCAATTCACAAGCAAGGCTTCACGCAACCCCAGTATCAGCAGCTCAGCCTGGCGATGGCTGTCCACGCGTCCAGCATTGTGAAGCGTGAAGGGGTCCTGGAAAGATGCCACTCAGTCTGCTTTACAGCCCCTTTCCGGTTGCCCGTCTCTCCAGCCCTCGCGCGGCTTGGCCCTGAGCGAGAACCAATAACAGAATTTGACTCATTCCTGTTATTCAGGGTAGATTGCCGGCAACGATGAAATTGATGGAGTTTCAATTATGAATGTGTCCCTGACGCCGGAGTTGGAAAAGTTTGTCGAGAAAGAAGTGGACAGCGGCCTTTATCAGACCGCCAGCGAAGTCGTCCGCGCCGGTTTGCGCCGCCTTAAGGAGGATCGCGCGCGCCCGCTCCGTTTGCCGGAATCACTTGCCGAACTGGAAATGCAATTGCTTGAGTCGGTCAAATCGTTGGACGCGGGCAAAGGCGTAAAGGGTGAAGAAGTGCTTCACCGGCTCCGCAAGCGAATGAAGGAGACGAGTGCCTAAATTCATCCTTGCGCCGTGCGTCGAGGACGAGCTTTGGGCGATCTGGACATTCATCGCTCAAGACAATCCCGCTGCCGCGACGCGCGTCATCGAAGCGGCGCGCGAAACTTTCAAAAGACTCGCCGACGCGCCGGGTCTCGGCCGGCCGCATAGATTTCGGAATCCCCAGCTTAAAGCCATCCGCTCATGGCGCGTGTCCGGCTTCGGCAACTACCTGATTTTTTATCGCCCCATTCCCGAGGGCATTCAAGTGCTCCATGTCTATCACGGCGCGCGAGACATTGAAGCGTTGCTTGGTGAAAAGTAAGCCGCGAATCACCATGTCGATGCAACCAGTGCGTATAGTCATGGCAGAGGTCAGTCCTGGCAATATGCCACCCCGTTTGCTTCACACCTCTTTTCCAGTTGCCCGTCCCTCAAGCCCCCGCGCCGCCCGGCCCTGAGCAACCGCTTTGGGATTCTGTATTCTTCCTTCTTCCTTCCGCCTTTTTCATTCGGGGGCAGCGAGGCCCTACCCTCTCGCTCTCCTGTGACTCTCCCGTGACTCCAGTGTCCGTAGGATTCCCGAAGGTGTTCCGTAGGTGTTCTGTAGGAGTTAACCCTCTTTTGCCGGCCCGCCACAGGCCCGCGGGACCGGAACAACCGCGCTGGTTCCTTCGAACCGGCCTTCTGGCTTCGGCTGCCCGAACCGCCGGCCTTTGGGCCGTCTTCGCGCCAATTCGCAATTCGCGGATAGATTGCCGCTGGCCGGCCCACAGCCCTTCTGCCCCCGGCCTCCGCCACCGACTGGCCCTTATCCTCAGCCCGCCGACTGAATGCGTCACTTTACACCATAGATAGCGCCAGCGCAACCCTCTGCCGCAAAAAATGGGGGCTTATTTAAACCACCGCGGCAGGAAGGTCGTCAGCGGCGGGAAGTAGGTAATCAACAGCACGCCCACCAGCAACACCAGCAGCATCGGGAACGTGGCGCGGGTGACCTCGGCCATCGGCTTGTTGAAACGGTAGGAGGAGAGCAACAGGTTCAAACCCACCGGCGGGCAGAGGAAGCCCAGCTCCATGTTGGCGAGGAAAATGATCCCGAGATGAATGGGGTCGAGACCAAACGCCACCCCCAGCGGCACCAGCAACGGCACGACCACGACGATGGCCGCGTAGATTTCAACCAGCCCGCCGACGAAGAGCAGCACGACGTTCAGGCCGAGCAGGAAGAGCCATTTCGACTTAACCGCCTGGGTGGCCCACTCCACCATCTGGTCGGGGAGTTGCGCGTCCACCAGGTAGTGAGTGAACCCGAGCGCGACGCCCAGAATCAACAGCACGCCGCCGACCAGCAACCCGCACTCCGTCATCACCCGCGGCAAATCTTTGATCGGGCGCAGGTCACGGTGAATCACGGTCGCGACGAGCAGCGCGTATGTGGCGGTCACCGCCGCCGCTTCCACCGTGGTCGGCACGGTGAAGAGCGAGCCGATGGCGACGACGGGGATAACCATCTCCCACTTGGCATCCCAGAGCGCGGCCCAGGCTTCGGACCAGCGGAAGGCCGGTCGGGCCGAGGCCTCTTTAGGCCCCTGGCGGATGCCCCACCACGCGGTGATGATGACGAGCAGAATTCCCGGGCCGATGCCGCCCAGGAACATTTGCTGGATCGTCAGGTCCGCGTGGGCGCTGTGGTTGGCGACGATCGCATAGAGAATCAGCGGCAGGCAGGGCGGAAATAACATGCCGAGGGAACCGGCGCCGGTCAGCAGACCAAGCGCATTGCGTTCGGAGTATCGCGCTGCCAACAGCACCGGCATGAGCACGCCGCCCAGCGCCAGAATCGTCACCCCGGACGCGCCGGTGAACGAAGTGAAGAACGCGCAGACCAGGGCCGTCACAATGGCCGGGCCGCCGCGGAATTGCCCCACCAGCGCTTGAAACACCCGCACCAGCCGTTTGGACGCCCCGCTCTCGGCCAGGAAATAGCCGGCCAGCGTAAAGATGGGAATGCTGGGCAGCATGTCGTTGGTGGTGAGGCTGTAGTGTTTGAGCGGAACCGCCTGGATCGGCAGGTCGTGCCCCCAAAACAGGATCAGCGCCGCCCCCCCCAGCGCCGTGAACACCGGCGCGCCCAGCAGGGTCGCCACTCCCAGAGCCACCAACGCCGGAATCATCCAGCGTTCCGGCGAACCCGGCGCCCATGCCGCCACGCCCGCCAACAGAGCCGCCAGCGCGAGGGTCAGGCAGCGCCCGCGCCAGTTTTCCGAGGCGTGCCAGACCAGCCGCAATGTGATCAAGCCGAAACCGAGCGGCAGAATAAGTTGGATGACCCAGACCGGTATGCCATAAACGAGGATTTTCCCAAGGGGCTTCACCGCCAAGACATATTGCAGACTGGCCAGGCAGAGAAAGAAGCAGATCGCGGCAGCGAAGCCGCCGCTGAAAACCTTCGCCGCCGCTCGCCCCTGCCCGGCCAGCAGCGTTTGGACCGGCGACAGCGCCAGCAACCGCCGGTCCCGCGCCGCAATGGCCCCGCCGAGCATCCCGACGATCAACGTCAGATGCTGCACAATGACGCTGGAACCCGAGATGCCGGTCTTGAAAACCCGGCGCAAGAGGATTTCCGTCACCGGCAGCAGCAGCATGGCCGCCAGCGCGGCCACCAGCAAAAGATTCTCGCCCTCGCGAGCCAGGCGCCACACGCCGGAGAGTGTTCCCCGATCGGGCGTGCCGGCGGGATCAGAGCCAAGGAGAGCGCCGCTGCTCATTTCGGCTTTGCTCCGCCGCCGGCGCGATACTCTTTCAACAACCGTTGCGCTTCATCAAACATCTCCGCCGGCACGATCTTGCCGCGGATTTGGTCCTGCACCTTATCAATGACCGCGCGCCATTCGGCTTCCACTTCCGGCGTCACCTTCTGCACGACGAGTCCGCGCTTGACCATCGCCGCCACGGCGGCGTCGCTCTCCGCCCGCCCGGCCGCTTTGACCTGATGGCCCGTTTCCTCGGCGATTTTGAGCAGGGCTTCCCGGGCGGCGGCGGGGACACGGTCCCACGATTTCTTATGCACCACCGCCGCGCCCACCAGCGGCCCCCAGTTGAGTTCGAGCATGTACTTGGCCTGGCTGTCCAACTGGGCCGCCAGGGCGAAGATGGGCACCGTGGGCACGGCGCTGATGGTGCCGGACAACAGCCCCTGCGGGATGCCGGAGGCTTCCAGGGCCACGGGACTGAACCCGCTGGCTTTCCACAAGTCAAACTCGGCGGCGTTGTCCGCCCAGGCAAAGACCTTGAGCTTGCGCAGATCATCCGGATGCAGCACCGGGGACTTGGAGAAGAACCGCGCCCAGCCGGAGTCGCTCCAGAACAGGATGATATAACCTTTGGCCAGCAGGCCCGCTTCGAGTTGCGGACGCAGCTTCTCGCCCACGAAATCAACCTCGTCCAGGTTCCGGAATGCCAGGGGCATGATCTGCAAGGCGAGGGCCGCCGGATCGATTTGCGAGATTCCTTCCGCCGTCAGCAGGCCGGCATCGAGATTCCCCGTCTGCATAAGCCCCACCATGTCCGCCTCGCTCCCCTGCGTGCCGCCGGGAAAAATGACCAGTTGCACAGCGCCGTCCGAGGCCTTGCGCCACTTCTCGCCCATGGCCAGCAGGCTCTTGTGGTACGACGTGCCGGCGGGCGCCAGCGTGCCGAGCTTGAGCCTGAGGGTCTTCTCGGCGGCAGGGAGGCCCGAAGCAGCCAGGCACAGGCCGAGGGTCAACAGGGCGGTTAAGCGGACTTGACGATTCATCACACGGATAAGATTACTCGGACTTCGCTTTCTCGCTTGAACTGGAGCGCAGGAAAAGCTGGTCGGTGCGCGACAGGAGCCATTTGGCCCGGCGCTGCATGACCAGGTTGGCCAATCGCCACTCCGGTTTGACCTCCAGGTTGATGGTCAGCGCCTGCTGAAGCAAGGCCTCGAACTGCTTCAGGTCCTGCTTCTGCACGCACACCGCCTCGGCAAAGGAAACCATCGGACCCGCCTGCAAGCCCTTGGTAAGCGCCAGCGCCCGTTCGAAGTGTTGCCGCGACCGCGCGGCGGGATCACCCGTTCCCCCCGGTCGGCTCATTTCGTAGGTGATGAGATAAGTATGAATCGCGCCGTCGCCAAACGCCTCGTCCAGTCCCAGCGCGCGATCCATCAGCGCCTCGACAATGGGCATTTCGGCTATCAAATCGGGGTTATCTTTCGAGAGCGAGACGGCGCCCGCCCAGGAAAGCGCCGTCCAGTAGAGCAACGGCACGTCTTTCACCGCGGCCGCGCGCACCGCCTGTTTCGGGTCGGACCGGAGCGCCTTCTCAAAACCCTTGTGTCTGACCTCCAGCCCGCGCAAGCCATAGTTCCGCGCGCGCAGATACAAACGCCGGGCGCGCCCTCTCATTTCCTCGGCTGCCGCCAGGTCTTTGTCCTCCAGCTCATCCGCATCCTGCTGCACAAACGCATAGCCGTATTGCGTAAAGCCGCTGGCGGCGGCCAGCAACAGCCCTTCGTGGCGCGGATTCTCGTTCAGCAGGCTCTCCATGAGCTTGAGGCTGAACGGCACCGCGGCCTTGACCAGTTCCGGGTCGTCATCGGACGCGAAGGTCGTCCCGCCGCCCGCTAACGCATCACCGACTTTATTGACGGCCATGCGCCTGACGGAGCAGCCCGAGCCGATCACGGCCAGGCCCGCCATCATCAACCAAACAATCTTGCTTGTCGCGCCCACGGACATGTGTTCAAATATCGGGCTGGAGTTTATGCCAGTCCGGGCGCGAAGTGCCAATCGCTAAAACAGACCTCGCATGACTTTAATGGGGCACACCACGAAACCCCCGAGTCCGGCGCTTCGTCTCGACGGTATTCAGGAAGACTAAAGCGCGTGGTCCTCGGCGTCCGCGTTCAGGTGCGCGATGCAGCGGTCGCCGTTGAGGAATTCGATGCGTTTGTTCTTATAGCGGACCTTGATCCGGCCACTGCCTTCTAATTCCACGCAGGCGCCTTCGTTGAGCCGGAGGTTATTGTTCCGCAGGTTCAGGCCCACCTGATAGTTGCCGGGCAGATCAATGCCGGTGGCCCCCTTGCCCTGGAGATGGATGGCCGTCTGGAAGTGATTGCCGCCGTCGTGGATTTGAATGCCGTGCTGCATCGGCGCGGAGCCGCCGACGGCCTGGATATTGAGGCCGATGACCTTGGTCTCTTCGGGGTGTGCATGATCGTTGCTCATCTCGATGTTGACGCCCAGCGCGACACCGCGCCCGTGGTTGAAGACTTCGGAGTGGAGGCCGGAGGACCAGCCCGGGCCGTGCTTGTGGAGGCGGGAGCACACGACGCAGGCGTCGCCCGTTTCGTGGTGCGTCTCCAGGCTGGCATACATCGTCCACGGATACGAATGCTTGCCTTTTTCCTGATGGACGAGCGAGAGCACTTCATGCGTGATGGCCGGGCCGTTGTTGTCGTCGCCGCGCTCGAACAGGAGCATGGTGTCCAGCGGCTGGCCCGGCGGCTCCCCCTGGCGCATGTGGGTAGTCACCGGCTCGCCGGTGGCTTTGGCGGCCGCGGCGGCGAGGCCGCGCCTGCTGAATAAGCCGGCAATGAGCGAAAAAAGCCCGGTCAGGAGGAATTGGCGGCGGCCGCTCGGGCGTGAGGTATCTGTTGTGTTCATGAATACATACGATTACCGTCTCGTCCTGCAACTATGCAACACCCATCGCCGGGCACAAAAGTCAGCCGCCGCCAGTTTCTGGGCTTGACCGGGGTTGTTCTTGCCTTTCCCACCATTATTTCAAGCAGCGCACTGGGACGGGACGGGCGCCCGGCCCCGTCCGGGCGCATCGCCCTGGGCATAGTCGGCTGCGGGAACCAGGGAACCGGGAACACCAACGCCTTCCTCGCCTTGCCAGAGTGCCAGGTGGTCGCTGCCTGCGACGTGGACCAGAAGCACCTGGAAAGGCTCGTTGGCAAGATCAACGGCCATTACAAGGATGCGGGCTGCAAGGCTTATCATGATTACCGCGAGTTGATGGCGCGCCGGGACATTGACGCGGTCATGGTGGCAGTGCCGGACCATTGGCACGCGCTGCCGGCGGTCGAGGCGGCGCGGCAAAAGAAGGACATTTACGGCGAGAAGCCGCTGGCCCGCACGATTGCGGAGCAGCAGGCGATTGTCCGGGCGGTGCAGGCCAACCAGCGCATCTGGCAAACCGGCTCGTGGCAGCGCTCAGTGGGCACCTTTCACAAGGCGGCGGAAATCGTGCGCAACGGGTTGATCGGCAAGGTCACTCATGTGGAAGTCGGCCTGCCTGACGGACAGGGCAGCAGGATTCAAGCCCCCAAGGACATGCTTCCCAGCGCGCCGCCGCCCGAGTTGGACTACGACACTTGGATTGGCCCCTCCAAGATGATGCCTTACATCCGCGGCCGGGTTCACCGGGAATGGCGCTGGAACTACAACACGGGCGGCGGCCAGTTGATGGACTGGATCGGGCACCATTGTGACATCGCCCATTGGGGCTGCGATTTTGATAACTCCGGCCCCTTCGAAATCCAGGGCCAAGGCGAGTTCCCGCCAGTGGATGCGGTCTGGAACACCTGCACGAAATACCGCATCGAGCTGAAGTATCCCCGCGACATCACCATGACCATTGCCGGCGGCCACCCCGATATTCGCAGCGGCACCAAGTGGATCGGGACCGACGGCTGGGTATGGGTGGACCGCGGGGCGTTCGAGGCGTCCAACGAGGAATGGCGGGAGGTCAGGCAACTGCCGGAAGAGCTGCGCAAGGTGAAGCTGCCCGTGTCGAGCAATCATCAGCGCAACTTTCTGGACTCGGTGAGGTCGCGGCAGCCGACGATCACCCCGGCGGAGACGGCCCACCATTCAGCGATACCCGGCCACCTCGGCCTGATCTCAATGCTCGTGGGCCGGAGACTGAAGTGGGACGCGCAGAAAGAGCGCATCCTCGGTGATGCGGACGCCAGCAAGCTGCTCACCCGGAACTACCGCGCGCCGTGGAAGCTCGGCTGACAGGCTGACCCCATACCCTGCCGGTGTTGACGGGCTTTCTCGCCGTGCTAGACTACGGGCAACGATGCAAGCGCATGATGCCTTTGCCCTTTGAAACCTCGACTCGTGGATAACACTATGAACACCCATCATCTTAGCCGCCGCCAGTTTCTCGAACGCTCCGCCGGCGCCGCCGGCGCGCTGCTGCTCACTTCCTGTTCGTGGTTTGGTTCCCAGGCTGCCGCCAGGCGCACGGCGGTGGACCAGGTGACGCTCGGCAAGACCGGCCTTAAGCTGAGCCGCTTGGGTTTCGGCACCGGCAGCAACAGCGGCAACGTCCAATACGCCCTGGGCCGGGAGACCTTCAACAAACTCATCCGCTACGCGTACGACCAGGGCATCACTTACTTCGATTGCGCCCAGGCCTACAAAACCTTCGAGTGGATCGGGGGCGCCATCAAAGGCTTGCCGCGCGAGAAGCTGTTTCTCCAGTCCAAGGTCCCCGGCAAACCCGATGAGGTGCTCGCGGCCATCGACCACCACCGCAAGGTCTTTGACACGGATTACGTGGATAGCCTGCTCATTCATTGCATGGTCAAGGACCGCTGGACCGACGAGTGGAAGCGCATCATGGACGCCTTCGACGAGGCGAAGGAAAAGAAGTGGATTCGGGCCAAGGGCGTCTCCTGCCACAGCCTGCCCGCCTTACGCGCCGCGACGGCCTCCAATTGGACCGAGGTGCATCTGGTGCGCGTCAATCCGCAAGCCAACCACATCGACGGCATGGAGGAAACCTGGGACAAGCCGGGCCACGACCTGGCGCCCGTGCTGGCGGAATTGAGAACCATGCGCGCCAAAGGCCGCGGGGTCATCGGCATGAAGATCATCGGCAACGGCGAGTTTACCCAGCCGGAGGACCGTGAGAAGTCCATCCGCTTCGCCATGAGCCGCCCAGAGCTCGACGCCATCGTCATCGGCTTCAAGAGCACCGCGGAGATCGACGAAGCCATCAAGCGCACGAACCAGGCGCTCGCAGAGACGGCCTGACGCTGGCCCCAGCCAATTGAACTGCCGGTTCGTGCCGAACCTGCCGCACCCAGATTCCCCACACCTCCCGACCCGCGCCGCCCCAGGGCGGATTCAAGAAACCGTAGCCGCCGACGGCAGTCGGCGCTGATTTCTGTGACTGAGGAAAAGTGCGCCGACTGCCGTCGGCGGCTACGATTTCGGGGATTTTGGAAGCCGTCCCGACGCGGCCCGCATCCGCCAAAAAGTTCCTTGCTGATTTGGTCCCGGGACCTAGTATGGCGCTATGCAACCCCAATCGAGAAGGGGCAGTAAATGGCGACGATTCACTCACAAATACGGAGTGCTTCTCTTCGTGGCTTTCTGCCTGGTTGCGATTGTGGGGCTGGTGGTTTTGCTGATGTATGTGCTCACGAGCATGAACTGGCGCCCTCGCTATTAGCGTCGCGTTTGAACTCCTCCCCTTATGCAGTGCATCGTGACCGCCGGTCCGACCTATGAACCGCTGGATGAAGTCCGGCGGCTCACAAATTCCTCCACGGGCCGGCTCGGCTCGGAACTGGCCAATTTCCTGGCGGCGCGCGGGCACGAGGCGACGCTGCTGATCGGTCAGCACGCCGCGTATCGCGGGGAGCGTCACGCCCGGCAGGTGGAAACCTTCACCACCACGGCCAACCTGCGCGACCGCTTGCGCGCGCTGGCCAACGAGGCCGTGGGTGCGGTGTTTCACGCGGCGGCGGTGAGTGATTTTGCGTTCGGCAAAGTCTGGCGCCGTTCCCCGCAAGGCGAACTGACCGAGCTGAAAACCGGCAAACTCTCCACCCGCGAGGGAACGTTGCTGGCAGAGTTGGCGCCGACTCCGAAGATCATCGCGGAACTGCGTCAATGGTTCCCCACGGCGCGGCTCGTGGGGTGGAAATATGAAGTGGAGGGTGGCCGCGCCGGCGTGATTCGCCTCGCGGAACGGCAAATCACCGAGTGCCGCACCGATGCGTGCGTGGCGAACGGACCGGCCTACGGCGCGGGCTTTGGTCTGGTGCGAGGCGGCGGTGAATTCACGCA
The DNA here is from genome assembly GCA_050011195.1 of Verrucomicrobiota bacterium. GTDB lineage: Bacteria > Verrucomicrobiota > Verrucomicrobiia > Limisphaerales > UBA8199 > PALSA-1440. The sequence goes on from JBEKJO010000032.1 coordinate 20,866, forward strand.
TCTGCCGGATACGGCGGCCCTGTTCGCGGCGCTGGAGGAGTTCATGTGCCAACCGCCAGCTTCGGGGAAGTGATTTGCCAGGCTCATGCCAGCGAAGCATCTTTTCTCGTCGGCCTATGACTGATTCCACCAACGTGGTCCAGAAAGAAAAGCCGCTCGCCAGGGCCGGCCCAGTCAGCCGCCGCTGTTTCCTGCTGGCCGCTTTGCTGGCCGCACCATTGCTCGCGGCAGCGGACGCCAAGTGGTTGGAACCAACCTGGGTCAGGACTCGGCGCTTCCGCCTCGGCACCCGCAAGCCCACCCACCGGGTCGTCCACTTCACGGACGTGCATCACAAGGGCGACTGCGCTTACTTGCAAGGGGTCGTGAAGAAGATCAACGCGCTGTCACCGGATTTCGTTTGCTTCACGGGCGACCTGATCGAGGATACGCAGTATCTGCCTGAGGCGTTGGGAATCTTCGCCGGCATCAAATCGCCGGTATATGGCGTTCCCGGCAACCACGATTACTGGAGCAGAGCCCCGTGGGCTGGCATTGTCGAATGCCTGGCCGGGACGGGCGGAGCGTGGCTGCTCGACCAGCAACGGGTGACCGCAGACGGTCAGTTCTGCATCATCGGCGCCACCTGCCGCAGTTCCAAACAGTCCCCGCCCCGGACCAGCGCCGCCACGCGGAACATCTTCCTCATGCACTACCCGGCTTGGGTCAATAAACTGGCCGGGCAGAAATTCGATCTGATCCTGGCCGGCCATTCACATGGCGGGCAGGTGTGGCTCCCGCTTTACGGGCCGGTTTACGTCCCCTTTGGGGTGGACCAGTATGTCCGCGGCCTCTTTCACACGGAAGCCGGCCCGCTCTACGTCAATCCCGGCATCGGCTGGTTCCCGGTGCCCATTCGCTTCAACTGCCGCCCCGAGATTACGGTGTTTGACATCTGAACCCCCGCCCGCCGCACTTCGGATTTCGGGCTTCGGATTCCGGGGCTTGCACTGTATGGTGCCGGCGGATGACCGCCGCAGAGCCCAATCAACAGACCCCGCCCCTGGCCGGGCCGGTGACCGCCTTGCACGGCGTCGGCCCGGAACGCGCCGCGCAGTTGGCCCGGCTCGACATCCGCACCATCGAAGACCTGCTGCTCCATCGGCCACGGCGCTACGAGGACCGCCGCCAGTTCCTGCCCATTGCCCAATTGCAGCTCGGCGAGCCGGCGACGACCCGGGGCGCGGTCGTCGCCCTCGGCGTCAAGTGGTTCAAGCAGCACACCAAGTCCATCTTTGAGTTGATCCTCGACGACGGGACCGCGCGGCTCCATTGCCGATGGTGGAACCTGCCGTTCATGGAGAAGTACTTTGCGGTGGGCAACGAGGTCATCGTGTTCGGCAAGCCGGTTAACCTCAAGCCGCGCACGATGGACCACCCGGAAACCGAAGTCGTCGAGGGCGGCGAAGAGCCCTTCATCCATTTCAACCGTCTGACGCCGATTTACCCGCTCACCGAGGGCCTCCCGCAGCGCTGGCTGCGCTCGCTCATCTGGCGGACGCTTGCCCGCTTCGAAGAGCAGATCATCGAGCCTTGGCCGGCAGGCCCTGGGTTGCAAATTGCCACTTCTCTCCCCACCCGCGCCCAGGCGATTCGTCTGTTGCACTGTCCGGAGACGGACGCTGATACCAAGCTGGCGGTGCGGCGGCTCGCCCTGGACGAGTTCGTCGAACTGCAACGGCGGATTCAGCTTCGCCGCAAGCATTTCGAGACCAAGGCCCGGGCCTTGCCCTGCGGCGGGGACAACCATCTGATCAAACCCTTTCTCGCCCGGCTCGGCTTCAAGCTCACCGGGGCGCAAACCAAAGTCCTCCGCGAGTTGCGCCGGGACCTGTCCGGCCCGCACCCGATGCGGCGCCTGCTGCAAGGCGACGTGGGCTCCGGCAAAACCGTCGTCGCGGCCTGCTGCGCGTTGATGGCGCTGGAGAGCGGCTACCACGTCGCGCTCATGGCGCCCACCGAAGTCCTCGCCGAACAGCACTTCGGGAACTTCACGAACTGGCTGGCGCCGTTGGGTGTCGCCGTCGAACTGCAAACCGGCAGCCGGAAGACTACCCAAGTCCAAAGTCTAAAGTCCAAAGTCCAAAGTCGGGAGGCAGAAGTCCAAAGTCCAAAGTCCAAAGTCCAAAGTCAGGGGCCGGAATCCAGCATCCAGCATCCAGCATCCAAAAGCCAGAATCCATCCTCCGCCCCTCCGCAGCAGCCCCCCACACTCACCATCGGCACTCACGCCCTCATCGAAACCGGGTTCGCCCCGGAGAACCTTGGCTTGGTGATCATTGACGAGCAACACAAGTTCGGCGTGGCGCAGCGCGAGCAACTCGTGCGGAAAGGCCATTACCCGCATTTGCTGGTGATGACCGCGACGCCCATTCCGCGCACGCTGGGCTTGACGCTCTACGGCGAACTGGATGTGTCGGTCATTGACGCGCTGCCGCCCGGCCGCGGACGCGTCCAGACGTTCCTGCGCCCGGCCGACAAGCTGCCGAAAGTCTGGGCCTTCATCCGCGACAAACTGGCGGCAGGCCGGCAGGCCTATGTGGTTTATCCCCGCGTCGAGGAGTCCGGCCCCGACGGCGTCAAAGCCGTCACCAAGGAATTTGAAAGCCTGCGCCGGACGCTGGCGCCGTTTCACGTCGGCCTCGTGCACGGACGGCTGCGCCCCAAAGAGACGGAAACCGTCATGGCCGCGTTCCGCGCCGGGAAGGTCCAGGCGCTCCTGGCGACCTCGCTCATCGAGGTCGGGGTGGATGTGCCCAACGCCACGATCATGCTCATCGAGAACGCCGAGCTGTTCGGCCTGGCCCAACTGCATCAACTGCGGGGCCGGATTGGCCGGGGCGCGCACGATTCCTACTGCATCCTCGTCGCCGCCGCCAAAAGCCGCGAGGCGCGCGAGCGCTTGCGGGTCCTGGAAGAAACCACTGACGGCTTCCGTATCGCGGAGGCGGACCTCAGCCTGCGGGGACCGGGCGAACTGCTTGGCCAGCAGCAGAGCGGCATGCCGCGGTTCCGTTTCGGCGATTTGACCGCCGATTTCGAGCTAATCCAGCAAGCCCGGCAGTTGGCGGCGCGATGGCCCGGCCCGTGAGCATCCAGGATTAACGGCTATGATGCAAAGTGCGAGTGTCCAAGTGTCCTGTTGTTGGACAGTAGGGTAAAAAGGGTCGCTGCCCACCCCACGTTCCCCAGTTGACCCCCTGTTTCACGATGTTCGCCACCATTTTACCCGTGCTATTTGCATAAGTCGTTTATTTACAATAGTATAGATACGTCAACCGGCATGCAAGGTTCGCGCCACGAACGCCTTCACCAGCGCCCACACTTCCTCCTCGCTGCAATTGACCATGCAGTAAGGGACCGGAAAGCGGCAGTAGTTCGAACAAGGCTTGTACGGGCAGGCTTTGCCTTCGAGCCACTCCGACGCCGGATGCAGCGGCGCAAACCACTCGGGCATTGCCGGACCAAACAGCGAGAAGGTGGGCACCCCGCAAAACGCAGCCAAGTGACCCGGCCCGGAATCATTGCCAATGAACGCGCCCGCACGATCCACCAGTGCGAGCAATTTCGTGACCGTGCGCGGCGTGGCAACGTCCTTTTCTCCCGCCTCCAGCCACCAATCCTCCTGGTCCGGATCGCAGGCGACCTGCGCGCGATAACCCTTCTGGCGCAGCCGGGCGACCAGGTTGCGGTACCGTTCCAGGGGCCAGACATGCACCGGCTGGCTCGCGCCCGTATGCACCAGGATTTCACCGCCGGGACGCGAAGGCGCCAGCACCAGCGCCTCGCGCGCAGGCACCGCGAAACCAAGCACCTGGGCCATGACGCGCCAATACTCATACTGGTGCGCCTGCGGCTCCGGCCGCGCCAGCGGCTTCGCCAGGCAAATCCCGCTCCCCAGGCGGGGGAAGCCCAGACGCGTTTTCGCCTTTGCCAACAGCAGCAGCAGATGATCGCGCGGGTCCCAGCGCGCGGACAAGCCGAAGTCGAACCGCTGGGCAGCCAGTTCATTTCGCAGCCGGAACATCTGCCCCCAGGGCCAGGCCCACAGCCGGTATTTGTTGATCTGCTTGAAGGCCGTCCACGGCGCAACGAACGGGATGACGCTGACCTCTGGCCAGAACCGCTGCTGCAGGTCCACCGCAAACGGCTTCGCCAGCAGCGTCACCGCGTAGTTTCGGCTGGCCGCCTGCAAGAACGGGGTCGCGATGACCAAATCGCCCAAGCCCCATAGCTGCACTACCAGGAGCTTGGGTTTCACAGCGGGCGGCGAGCGATTAACTCATGGTTTGGCCGCAGCATTGATGTCTTACACACTTGGGTTGGGACCCGTCGAAACAGGCAAATGAGGCGCCACCCGGCCCTCCAACCAGGGCCACGTTAACGGGCACCCATGCCGCTGTCAAGGCCGGTGGACGCCCATGCCGGGCACTCCTGTTTGCCCGGCTCAACCGCGGCCCTGATCACCCGTTACTGGACTTCGGAGGTCGCGTTGGCTGAACTTGAGGTAAAGCCAGTTGCCGGTGGGAATCAGCAGGGCCGCCGCGGCCAGCCCGGCCAGGGCATCCACGACATAGTGATAGCGGCAATAGACCGTGGAAAGGCAGAGCAGGAGGGCGACCGCGAGATGGAGGTAGCGGATGCGTCGCAAGTAGCGGAAGGAGAAGAACACCGTGCACAGCGCCACGGCCACATGACTGCTGGGCAACGCCGCGCCCGGGGCCTCGAACACGCGATAAACCCACCGCATGATGCGAAAAAAGACTCCGGCCTGAACGGCCTCGGGATAAGCGTCCGTCACGGCCAGTTGTTGCGTCTCTGCCGGCAGCGCATAGCCCTCGACCTGGTGAAAGAACGCCCGGGATCCGATCACCGGCAGGAAGATGTAAATCAGGTAGCAGACGTAGAACAGGAACGAGACGACGGACACGTAATGAAAGAATTGCTGGCGGCTGCGCAGGAACAGAGCGATCCCCACCCCGGCAATCATGATGTAGTACGAGAAGTAGGAGGCATAAAAGAGTTCGCTGACGGCCAGCCAGGGGAGCTTCTGCATGAAGAGGACGCTGGGTTGGCAGCCAAAAAGCGCCTGCTCCCATCGGGCCACTATCGGGTCCAAGTAATCCTTGCAAAACATGCGGTTCAACAAACCGGTCTCGCAGAACAAGGCCGTGTAAAGCAGGACGGGATAGAAATGGCGGACAAAATCGAGCAGCCAAGTCGTTTTGCTCCGCGCGTGGGCCTGAATCAGCCCATGGACCAGCACCAAGCCAACCGCATGAGCGCCCAGCAGGCGGGGCCAGCCCGGCACGGTGTCGTTGTGAAAGAAGAGGATCAGCAGCCCCACCAGCGCCAGGTAGGCCTGGGTCGCGTAATCAACAAAGGTGTAATTCTTCACAGCCAATCGTGCTGCCGATACCAGCTTAAAGTCTCAGCCACTCCTTTGTTGAGCGTGGTGGCGCAAGCGCAACCCGTTTCCCGCTCGAGCCGCGTTGGGTCACACACCCAGCCCGGGGCGCGCAACTCGGCGAATTTCTGGAGGCTCAGGACGCTGGGCTTGCCCATCAGGCGCGACAGGACTTCCCGAGACAGGCACATCAGCCAAAGCAGCCCGGCCGGCAGCGGCAACGGCAGCGTCCAGACCTTCATTTGTGCGGCAATCTCTTCGGCCATGCTCTGTGCGGTCACGACTTCCCGGGCGGCAACGAAATAGGTCCTGCCCGCCGCCGCAGGGTGGTTGAGGCAGGTGACGACCGCTTCCGCCAAATCCCTCACAAAAACCAGGCTCAACGCCTGCGTTCTGCCCAGCCTCGGCTGCACATGATGCTTCACCGCTTTGAAAAGCCGCAGAAACTCCGCGTCGCGCGGACCGTAAACCGCCGGTGGCCGCAAGATGACATACTCGGCGCGGCAGTGGTCCCTCACTTCCAGTTCGCCGGCCAGCTTGCTCTTGCCGTATTCGGAAACCGGTCGCGGCGGATCCTCTTCGCGCGCGGGCTTCTCACGGTGGGCAGGTCCCGCGGCGGCCAGGCTGGAAATGTGCACCAACCGTTGCACCCGGCTCGGCTGCCCGTTTACCGCGCTGACGACATTGCGCGTCCCGGCCTGGTTAACCTCGTAAAACCCGGCAACCCGGCCCGCCCGGGTCGCGCCGGCGCAATGGATGACGTGCGTGATGCCCGCCATCGCCTGCCGAAGGCTTTCCGGGTCGTTGATGGAGCCCGGACGCAGGTCAACGTCGGGCAAATGGGGCGCGATAAACTGTCTGTTGCTGCCCGGCCTGAGCAGGAGAGCGGTGGCGAGGCCCCGCCGGCGGAGGCTATCGAGGATGTGGCTGCCGACAAACCCGCTCGCTCCTGTGAGCAAGATCTTCAATCAAATCAGGCCGAGTTCCTTGCCCACCTTGCCCAGCTTGTCGAGGGCGAAATCAACCTGTTTGTCCGTGTGAGTCGCCATCAGGCTAATGCGAATAAGCTCTTGGCCGGGCGCCACCGCGGGCGATACCACGGGGTTGACGAAGAGGCCTTCTTCCTGCAAGCGCTTGCAGATCTTGAACGCGACCATCAGGTCACGGCAATACACGGGCAGAATGGGGGTTTCCGAGTCGCCGAGGTCAAAGCCCAGATCGCGGAGGCCCTGCTTCATCCGGCGGGTGTTGCGCCAGAGCTGGGCGGCGCGCTCCGGTTCCTGCAACATAATCTGCAGCGCGGCCAGCACGGCGGCGGCGTTGGCCGGGCTCATGCTTGCGCTGAAAATGAGCGGGCGGGAGTGGTGCTTGAGGTAATCGATCGTCTGGGCGTCGGAGCCAATGAACCCGCCCAAGCTGGCCAGGGATTTGCTGAAGGTGCCCATGATGAGGTGGACCTGGTCGGTCAGCCCGAAATGACTGGCGGTGCCGGCGCCGTTCTTGCCCAACACGCCGATCGCGTGGGCGTCGTCCACCATGATGGCCGCGCCGTGTTGGCGGGCAATGCGGCAAAGGTCCGGCAACGGAATGATGTCGCCTTCCATGCTGAACACGCCGTCCACGACGATGAGTTTCCCGGCGTCGGCTTCGACCTTTTGGAGGCGGCTTTCCAGGGCGGCCATGTCTTTGTGCGCGAAGCGCAAGAACTTTCCTTGCGAGAGCAGGCACCCCTCGACAATGCTGGCGTGATTGCTCTTGTCGCCCAGCACATATTCCCCTTTGCCGACCAGCGCGCTGATGACGCCGAGGTTGACCTGGAACCCGGTGCTGTAGAGCAGCACCGCCTCCTTGTTCACCAGTTTGGCCAGGGCCGCTTCCAGCTCCAGGTGGATGTCCAGCGTGCCGTTCAGGAAGCGTGAGCCGGCGCAACCGGTGCCGTATTTTTCCACGGCTGCCTGCGCCGCGGCTTTGATCTTCGGATGGTTGGTCAGGCCCAAATAGCTGTTGGACCCCAGCATCAGGACTTTCTTGCCGTCAATCATGACCTCGGTGTCCTGCGCGGAGGAAATGGTGCGGAAATAGGGGTAGAGCCCCATTTCCCGCAGTCGGGCGGCGGTTGTAAAATTCCTGGCCTTGTCCAGCAACGAGCAAGGTGGCGGGGCGGCCGGGGTTTTGCGGCGCACCACCCGGTTATTAATCTCCCGGGCGGCAGCCGGACGTGGCAACCGGTATAGTTCAGGCTGATCGGCCCGGCTTTCTTCCAGAGTGCGGGTTTTATCGTGGTAAATCATAAACAGGCAAGGCGTTCTGAAGCGGAGTCAACTCATCGGTTGACCCGCCGCTTCGTTTTCATAATCCATAGCCAGCAGCTTGTTACAAACTCACCGTCTCTTCTCATATTCTCCAAGACCAGACAACCGTTCAGCAAACCTTCTCGACCTTTCTCAAGCCTCCCTTTTACGCTTTATCACCGGGCTGGCAAGTATTAAATTGACCTGAAATGCCCCCGCCAGCCGGCCAGACATTTCGCGCCCTGTCGCCGGGATGATGCCTGGGGCGAAGTTTACGCCGGGTGTGTGAACGCAATCGAGGACACCGAATTCAGCCGGGCGTGGGCCGAGGTCGCTCGGTCGCTGCCAAAGCCGCAGGCCGTGATCGGCGTTCTATGGATTCCCTCGATGCAGCCATCAGATTTATCAATTACCGGATTCTACGGCATCACGTTACCGGAAGTGAAAGGAAAGTGCTTCGGAATCGCGCAAGAATGCTTGGCAGGACTGTCAAATCACTGCCAAGAGCTTCAACCCCTGTCGGAACAGCAGGAGCGCAAAAACTCCCAGCAGCACCGCAAGGACGCGCATTACCACCCGGTAAGGCTGCCCGGCCAGCAGATTGCGGGAACGTCCGGCCATGAGAGCGACCAGCACCTTCGAGCCGACCAGCAGCAGGTAAAAGCCGCACAGGAAGGCCACCGCCGTCAGCCAGCCTTGCGCCAGCGCATTCGCCACGGTCGCCGCGCCAACGGTCAGCCAGAACAGCCACGGGTGCGGGCTGAGCAGGTTGGTGAGGATTCCCTTGAGCCACGATCTGGGGCGCTCAGCCGGGAGGTCTGCGTTGACCCGCACCGGGTGGAAACTGTCCCATGCCAGATACAGGACGAAGGCTCCCCCGGTGATGGAGACAATGCCGAGCAGCGGATGGAGTTTCGCCAGCTTTGCAGCCAGCACCAGCGCCACGAGGATGATGGGGGCATCGGTGACCAGCGGCGTCAGGGCGATTTTGCAGCCTTCCCGTGCGCCATGCCGCAGCGTCTGCGCCAGCACCAGCGTCAGCAGCGGGCCGGGGGCAAGGCCGCAGGAGAGGCCAAGGAAAGCCCCAGTTGCCAGAGCCGTCATCATTCCGGCACATCCTAGACTGAACTGGGCGGCAGCTTCAACTGCCGCGCAATCGCCCCGGTGCTCATATAATTCCAGCATTTTGCTCGCTTTCAAGCCCCCGCACCCTTCGTCCTGCCTGCCAGTCAAATGGGAAGACGTGAATAGTTGCGGGAGTAATAAAGTTCAGCCGGCGATGCAAGATACCGGAATGGACTTCGTATGAGTTAATGTAAGGCAAAACGCCTTGAGCAAGATTATGAAAACAAAAGTGCTTCTTCTGGCCGTGCTTGTTGGCGCGGCTGCAATGCCTGCAAACGCCGGAGTTCGCTTCGGCTTCTCCATCGGGTTGCCGCTGCCGGTCGTCGTCACGACACCGGTCGTTGTCGCAACGCCGGTCGCACCCGCGCCGGTGACCGTGGTTGGAACGGTTCCGGTCTGGCCGGGCGTGGGTTATGTCTGGGCACCCGGCTATTGGTCGTATCGAACGACCGGTTATGTCTGGGTGCCGGGTGCATGGTGCCATCGTCCGGTTCATGTCGCGTATGGACCTTTCTACGCCGGACATCGCTGGTAAATCGCGCTTACGCAAAGGCTGCTGTCACGGACGGCGGGCCGTTGGACTTTTGGCGATAATGGATGTCAAATTAGTGTTGACGGAAAGAGTTCACAGTATATGGAACGCTATTATTTTCGCATGAATTCAGGTTTGATTTTCGCGGCGAGTGCCGGGGCGGCCATCTTCCTGATGGGGTGCCAAACGGTGCCGCCCGGAGTCGAGCGCGGTCCTCATGGGACCATTGCCTATGACGTGCTGATCGAGGCTTCCCCTCCCGGAGCAAGGATCGAAGCGAACGGCGAAATGCTGGGTCCTGCCCCCCTCCACTTGAAAATCTTCGGCGACCAGGACGGGACTTTTCACGATTTTGGCTCGCGCTACTACGTGATCCAGGCGCTGCCGGTGGCGACCAACCGATTTGTGCAAACCCGTGTGTTTCGCACCGGGCACCACGTCAGGCCCGAGGATTACATCCCCAGGCACATCTACTTCGACATGAACCAGAACACGCCGCAGTATCTAGTGCCGCCGGGCTACCCTTCCCCGGCCTACGGACCGCCCGTCTATTATTACCCGCCGTATTATTACGGCCCGGCGTTCGGGTTCTATTTTGGCCCCGGCTATCGCCGTCATTGGTGAGGGGGACGGGACGCGGGTTATCACAACGGCGCACCGGATAAACGAAGGCCACATCCCGGAGCTTCCTGGCGGGAGATCGCCGCGTGTCCGGCGGCGGCTGCGCTGAATTGTTACGGCTTAGCCGGTGCCTGTAATCTCAGAATGCCGACGCTGAAGCCGCTCACGGTGCCCTGAAGTGATCGTCCATCTGGTGAAATCGTTGCGCTGAGCGCCACGGCGGTTTGCATCTGCGGCACGTTCACACCGTCGATTTGCATTCGCAAATGTTCGCGGGAAGCCGTCAGCGTCCGGCCTTCCAGTTGGCCGACGAAAAGATCCTCCTCTTCGACCTGGTGGAACCGCCGATCCATCCCCCGGTTCCGGTAGCGGGCGAACCATTTTAGACGAACCTGTTGTTTGTCCACCGAGATGGAGGCCTGTCCGTTGTAAACCAACCCGCCGGACGAATACGTTCCTGGCCAGACTCCTTGAACGAGTGGCCTTTGGGCCCCACCGGCCGAAAGGGGAGCCGAAGGGGTGGCCCAAGGGGTGGCCCAAGGGGTGGCTGAAGGGGTAGCCGAAGGGGTGGTCGAAGGGGCGGCCGAAGGGGTAGCCGAAGGGGTGATCGAAGGGGCGGCCGAAGGGGTGGCCGAAGGGGTAGCCGAAGGGGTGGCCGAAGGGGCCATTTGGTCAGCCTTCGAATTCTGGTTGACGGTTCCTGCCGTGGCTGGTGCGGTTTCCTGGCGCTGCGTTGCCAAAATCAGGCCGTGCCCGTCCGCGCTGGCCGCCACCCCCGGCACGGCTCGCGCTGAATGAGCACAGGCCACCCCTGTGAACACCAAAGCAGCCAAACACCGCCAATCGAGATTCGTTTTCATTTTTAAGTGACCCTAAGTATTGCAGGGCCATGTTTTCCAGAAAGTGAGAGGTTGTCAACAATTTTATTATGCGAAAATTATGGGAAAGGTGTTGACAGCGTCAGGCCTTGGCGGGAAAATCGCTCCTGATTCTGAGAAATGGACCGGGTTGTTGGGTGCTTTAACTGGAATTAGCGGCAATGATCGGTCTGGGTTCTCAGGCAAAGAAAGGACAAACAATGAAACGTGCTGCTTACGGCGTAATGACTGGTATGATGTTAAGTGTGGTCTGTTCCCCCTCGATGGCGCAAGTATCCCCCAAACCCGGTGCGGCTGAGGTCTCCGTGCCGATGCAGAAGAAGATCGCGTACCTCTATAAACCTGCCGTCGTTCAAATCCGCGTGGCCCACGTTGGCACGCTCAAGGACAAGGATGGCGTCTCCAAGCTCCACTGCTTCGGCGGACCGGATGGCAAGAAACTGATCGACTCGGTGGACCTGCCCGAGTTCACCAGTGGGTGCATGGGCTCGGGTTTCATCATCAGCAAGGACGGTTACATCATCACCAACGGCCATGTGGTTCAGGCGGACAATGAAGAACTCAAAGAGGACTTCATTGGGCAGGCCGTTGCTTGGGCGAAGAAGAATCTGCCGCCGGTCTATCAGCGGGCGGGCGAGCAGCCATTCCCCGTCACCAAGGACGATCAGCAGAAGCTCACGACCTTGCTGCGGCGCGAATACACGGTGGAAAAGAATACAGATATCAAGGTGTACATGGGCAAGGACGTGGGCATGGGCATGCAGCCCAAAGCGTATCCCGCTGAGGTCCGGAAGGTGAGCGGGGCCAAGCTCTGGGCGGCGCCGAATGGCCAGAAGCATCGGTCGGGCAAGGATGTCGCGGTCATCAAAATCGAAGCGGATGACCTGCCCACCGTGCGGCTCGGTAATTCTGACGACATGGATGTGGGCGAGAGCATTGTCGTCATCGGCTATCCTGGAGTGGCGGGGCCTGAGATGAATGATTTTGTGGCTGGAGAAAGTGTTCTCGAGCCGACCGTAACCTCCGGCATCGTGAGCGCGAGGAAGACCCAACCCGACGGCGCTCCAGTGCTCCAGACCGACGCCGCGACGACCCACGGCAATAGCGGCGGCCCGGCCTTCAACGAGAAGGGGCAAGTCATTGGCATTGCCACCTTTGGTTCGGTGACGCAAACGGCCACCGGAAAGGACGAGGTCGAGGTGCAGGGCTTCAATTTCCTCGTTCCGATGAGCGTGGCGAAGTCGTTCGCCAACGAACTCAATGTGAACACGTCGCGCAGCACCGCGGATGCCCACTTCGAGAACGGCATGAATGCGTATTGGGGCAAGGATTACGCGAAAGCCATCCATGAATTCGAGGCCATCCTCAGAGCCCACCCGGGCGATTCCTATGCGATGGCTTATCGGACGATGGCGGAGAAGGCTAAGGCGGGCGATTAGCGGACGACAGCTTCAGCCCTCGAAGCTTGACGTGACTTGGACGCCCCGTATTCCCTGATTTGGGTTTGCGGAGGGGCTGGAGTTGAGCCAGGCGCCTGGCCTGACCCAGCCCCAGCCCGCGATGTGTCCAATGTTCTGTGTTGTGCATCATTTCGGCGGTCTGGATTATCTCCTGGACCGGGCACGGCTGATGGGTCCCCACTCCGGCCAATGGGCTGAAGCGATGGTCAAAAATCGCGGGCCGCAAGGCATCCGGGTTTTATAGGGCTTTCTGCAACTGGCCCGCAAACACGCTCCCGCCAACTTCGAAGCCGCCAGTCAATTCACGACCACGCTCGCGGAGGCCGAACTTATTGGCGGGCACTATCAATATCTTCCTCAGGATTATTTCGCTTCAATTTTCAGCAACTCCCGGATGCGTGCGAACTCGGGATGCGTTATGCCCGCTTTCTCCAGGTCATCAAAACGTTGCAAGACCACCTGCTCCCAACTCCTTTTTTCTGGCTCGTCCACGAACTGGCCGCGGTGCTCCATATATATCTTTTCCGCCTCTGGGGTTTTCCCTAGAAACAACCAGGCGTGCGCCTTATTGGCCAGCAGCGGCAGGTCGTTCGGGGCCAACGCCAGTCCCGCATCCGAGGCGGCCAGCGCGCCTGCGAAATCACGCGCGAAAAGTGTGTAGCGCGAAAGCGGGCGACACGCATCCAGTGTTTGGCGGTGTGACTCAGCGCCCGTTCCCTTTTGCGCGATGACCAGGGCCTTTTGCTGGTTGGTAACCGCCTCGGCAAACTTGCCTTCGCAGAACAGCGCATAAGCCAGGCGCTGCCGGGGGAGCACAGTCTCGGCGGCCTCGCTTCCGTAGCGATGCTCCAAGGCGGCAAGCAGGGCGCGAAGCTCCTGCTCAAGTTCGGGGTTTTTCCCCTGGGAGTAAAGCACGAGCGCGAGATGTTCCCATGTGCTGAGCGTCTCGGGATGTTCCGGCCCCAAGACACGCGTCTGGATCGCCAGCACCCTCCGGTCCTCCGTCTCCGCTTCCAAGTGCTTGCCCTCGAACTCCAATATGCACGCCAGGATGTCCCGGCTCCTAAGCGTGTCGACGTGGTCCGGCCCGAGGATGCGTTCCCGAAGGTCGAGCACCTCGCGAATTTCCTTTTCCGCCTCCGCGTGTTGACCCAAGTCATCCAGCACGGCCGCCAGGTCGCTTCGGCATAGGAGTGTGTCACGATGGTCCGGTTCGAGGACGCGCTGCTGGACGGCCAGCACCGCCCGCAGTTGCTTCTCCGCCTCGGCATACCGCCCTTCCCGCTCCAGCACGGCTCCCAGGCTTTGCCCGCTGCGCAGCGTGGCGGGATGCTCCGGCCCGCGCAAGCGCTCGCACGCCGCCAGCACCGCGCGTTCCTCTTTCTCTGCCTCGGCGAGCTGGCCCGAGTCCGCCAGCGCGACGACCAGGTTGTGACGGCTCAGGAGCGTTGCGGGATGGTCGGCACCCAGCAGGCGTTCCCGAGCTGCCAGCACCGCCCGATATTCTTTCTCTGCCTCCGCATACCGGCCTTGGCTTTCCAAGTCCGCGGCAAGATTGTTCCGGCTGCAGAGCGTGTCGAGGTTTTCGGAGCCGGCCCACCGCGAGCGTTCGTTGAGCTCCTCCCTCGCGACGGCCGCGGCCTCCTTGAAGTTCCCTTGTAGATACAATATGCCACCAATGTCAAACTGGACGTCCGCCCACTCACGGGGGTTGCGTTGGCGATCCGTCAGCTTTTCCGCGCCCCGAAGGTGGCGCAGCGCATCGGCATACTCAGTCCGGGCAACGGCTGAATTACCGGCAAGCTCCAGAGCTTTGATGGCAGCAGAAATTTTCGGTGGCGAAGCCTTCTCGGCTTCATCCACTGCTGCCAGTGCCAACCTTTCCGCTTCGTTGTAGTCTTTGGTCACATACGCGGCGTTGGCCCGTTCGTAAGTGGAAACATCAGGAGCGTTTTTCACCTCTTGAGCAATCCGCAGCATTTCTTGCCGTAACTCCTTGGGAGTAACGCCCCGTTGTTTGGCCCATTTTTCGTCAGTTTGCCGCTGCAGTTCATCGGCAGTTTGCCCCGGCTGTTCCTGGCGCTCTTTGATTGCGGCCTCGACATACTGTCTCAACATGTTCACGTTTTTCTGCGTCTCAGCGTTCTGTTGTTTAAGTTGCTCGTTCTGTTGTTTAAGTTGCCGCTGCCCGCTCATCAACCAAATCGCCGCCCCAACCAGAATCACCAATAGAAAAACAACTGCAGCCGCCCATTGCTTGGCCCCGCGCCGCAACCGGGTCAAATCATCCCGCAGCTTGAGAACATCCGCCTCCAGCGCCTCGGGGCTATTGAGCGGATGGAACAAATGCGAATCCGCTTGCAGTCGCCGGCGATACGCCGCTTGCATCTGGCGAAGCTCCTCGGGTTCGGGCTCCTGCTTTTCCGACGGAAAGCTTTCGTCCAGCAGGAGGTACCAAACCTTCTTCCCGCGCCGCCGCGCGTAAAGCGCTTCGTATTGGGTGTAACTGACCCGCCCGAACTGCTCATCCGGCACGGGTGGCTCCGCGCCGTATCGTTGACCCACCAATTGCACCACCCCCTTGCAGCCGTCAATCTGCCGCCTCAGCATCGCCCGCAAGTCCCCTTGTTCGGTTCCAAAAATGTCCTGCCACACCGGTTCGTAGCCGAGGAACTGCAGGGTGTTGGCCACTAACTGGCGAGGGCCCTTCAGTTCCTTGCTGACAGCCGAAATGAAAATGGCCTGGCGTGGCGTCATGGCCGCTCTTTTTACCACAACAGCCGCCGTGCGGCAAAGCTGATATTTCGCCTCTCCCCGAGCACGGGGATCAGCTCCAGCCGACCCAGGCAACGGCGCTGAAGGTCGCGGACGACCTGGGGGGCTTTCTCCCGTTCCTCAACGACATCCCCCGGCGACGAAATAAAAATGCGGATGCTTGTTCATTGGCCGGTGACGCCCAGAATGAACGGGATCAGATTCTGGCGAGGGACTTGGTCGGAAGCGGGTTGAGGTGATGATGCAAACCTTCGGCAGATTTTTCTTGCTCTTTCAGCTATTTGGCATACAAAACAAATCACAATTTTAGTATGAGGATGCCAACGCGTTTCAGTACCTCGGCTTGCCATCGTGCAAGAGTGCTTTATGCGGAACGTGCAACCCCAGAAGATCGCACAAGAAAATCGCACAGCGAGCAGCCGGCTCGGGCCAGCAGCACTGGCTGATCATCCTTTATGAACCTGCATCTCATCAAACGCCAGATTCATTTGCACAATTGCTTCACCGATGGAGGAATGAAGCAGTTCTCAAAGATTGCTCAGAAAGCGACCGTCGGGGCGCTATCGGTGCTCCTTGCCGCTGGCTGCGCCTCGCACGCGTTACGGACTTCTTTCTCAGACTACAGCGAGGTTTATGCGGATGCGCAAAACCGGCAAATGTTGCTGAATCTCGCGCGCCTTTCACAGCATCATCCCACCTACTTTTTCCAATTGGGCCAAATCAACGCGTCGTACAATTACACGACGAGCGCTACTGCTGCTGGTGGCCAAAGTGACAAAAGCGCCTTGTCCGGCAGCAGCAGGATCCCTTTAATCAATTGGATTGTGGCCTCCATATCCGGGACAGCTTCACGGTCGAGTTCTCCGACCTTTACTTACGTGCCGCTTAGCGGAGGTGATTTTGCAGCGCACCTGATCACCCCGCTGGTTCCGGACACTTTTCACGCGCTTTTCCGGGAGGGAGTTCCGGTGGACCTTTTGATGCGCACCCTGGTGCAAGAGATTCACTTCACACCATACGGCGACACGAATGAAATGGTAATCTATAATATGCCGAGCTCGAACAATAAGACGAACTATGCCAGGTTTCTCCGACTCTGCGGTGCCCTTAGAAGTCTTCAGGAGCAGGGCTATTTGCCCCAACGTGTCCGAAAACAGACCGAGCACGTCATCGGTCCCGATGTCAAAACGCCCAAGGCTAAAGATTTGATCGACGCCGCGGTCCAGAAGTTGACTTGGCAGAGGACAACGAGTAACAGCAATGCGTGGCATCTGGAAAGGGTCAACGAAGTCACCAACAGCCCACACTTTGAAATCCCGCCCGAGGCGACAAATTGTTTAAATAGTTTGGACTACCCGCCCTACCAGACCAACGAAATCAATGACTTGAAGGCCCTTCTTGGACCCGAGAATTCCGCCAGCAATGCCCCGTTAGTACAACTGAGGTCTTTCCTGTTCGTCTTGGCCGATATGGCTGATGAACAAGCGGCGTTCGATGTCCTGAAGCGTGACCCTTACTTTACTAACAACGTGCCTAAATCCCAACTGAGACCGATTTTGCGCATGGATTGGAGCGGTGAGTCCAGACCGCTGGAGGCCCCGCTGGTTAAGCTAACATACCAAGGCAAAGTTTATCAAATCACAGACTATAAGGAATCGGCAGAGTCCCACCACCCCGCCAACGGTTGGAACCGGGATGCGTTTAGGAACCGGGATGCGTTTATGCTCGCGACCACATTAGCGACACAGATCATGGTCGACCCCGCAAAGATAAACTATCAACTTCAGTTTTTACAAGTCAGGTGAAAGTGAGTTGACCGCCGACGACGGATTCAAGGAAGGATTTCTGGCGGCGAGCCGCCCGAGTTCCGATGGACCGCAGGACACGTCAACTTCCAATCAATGTGATGAGTCACGGCCACCGTGCCAGCGATATGACCTCACCATTCACTTTGACCCTTATGCCGTCGGTCCCTATGCCGAGGGCATGTTCCACGTGGCTATTGACCTGAAGGATCGCTTTCGCGGAGCGTCGTTAGCCGTTGGCATACAAATCCTGATTTGAACAATGCCTTATGAGGGAGTCAAACAGCATGGACAAGGACAGAACGCGACATTGTCCGAACGCGGATGGAGATGCTCCTTACGCACGTGCCCGTCCGCATATTCCTTTCCCAATTCCCGCAACAAAGGGATGAGCGTGAGGTCGTCCAATTGAGCTTGCCCGCCCGGTAATCTCTTGATTTTGGGATGCGTGTCGTCCAACGGCTGGTCGTAACGGGCGTAGGTGAACTTCTGTTCCTTCGCTTCGAAAAGCGTCGGTATTTCCAACGCACCACCTTCGAAATCCCAAACAGCCCCGTGCACGCAATCGCCCATGACGCGGCACGATAAATCCTGTTCCGCTGCAATGGAGCCCATCAACGCCGGGGCGATGTATCGGATGTGATCGAGCATGTTGATGTCCGAGGCGGCTTTCCTGGGCAGTCGCGCGCGCGCGATGCCGGTGCCTACGGAAATGACGTGGAGCAACTCCCGTCCTGGCGGCCAGCAAAACTGATAGGGCGGAAGCGTCGCCATCAGCACGGCTATGAGTGCCGGATTGTTGTATGGCGTCATGCCTCCGTCCATAAACAAATGTGTTTGTCCGCCCAATTTAATTTCTTCGGGCGGAAAATAAGTTGGCGCGGCGGTGCTGGCCCGCAGCAATTGCCAGAGTGGGATGTCGAGATTGCATTGAAGATTTGGCGTTCCGTCCTTCAGCGTGCGAAGATTATACTTCGCTGCCGGATTATTGCTGACCGGCCAGGGCGAGCCGGTGGAACCATTGCGCATTACGATCAACAGGAATGTTTTCAGGCGGTTTGTCCCCAGCAACGCCGGCGTCTTGCCGTCCTCTTCCGTAAATCGTTGCCGAAAGAACCGGGCGATGGCTTCCGGTTTGTATTTGGATTTCCACTGTCGAGTCCAGCTTCCCTTTGCGAACATCTCAGGACTGTAGTCAATGTATAATGCCTCAATCTCCCTCACCGACAATCCCCACGAAAGAAACGCAGCGATAATAGCGCCCGTGCTCGTCCCGGCAATCAAGTCGAACACATCACCCAGCACGAGGTTCGGGGCGTCCTTTTCCTGCTGGAACAATTCCTCGATGCGCGCCAGTATGCGGAGGCTGAACAGACCTCGGATGCCGCCGCCGTCCAATGCCAGAATGCGTTTCATAATGAACTTGGGTTTCTAATGCGGCTCGCCGGCAAACTGCCGGAACGAATGCCATTCGACAATCTCGCGAAGCAACGCCTCCTCCGTTTGCACGGCGATGCGCGCGAGACCGTTCCAGGTTCGCACCACTTTCAAACGCTTGGCTGCGTCTTCGAGCATCGAAGCCATTTCGCCGTAGCGCACGGCCCGGCGCGAATAATCCTGCGTGATCATTAGCGAAAAAACCGCCGCGCTCGCCAACGGCAGCAACAGCGACAGATATTCCGGCACGCGCAAAGCCAGACCGGATATGTTAAGAAAAGAGAATGTCAACGCCATCAGCAAAAGCAAGGAGGCCGTTGCTGTGCTGAACAACGCGAACGCTTTGAGCTTTTGGTAAATCAATCGCTCTTTGCCGCTGTGGCGCAAAAAATAGGCGATTTGATTTTCCACGCGCTCTTTCAAATACTGGTCTCGAACCGCTTCGAGAGACAATGGGGGCGTTTTGTCCAGAACATGCATCAGGCGCAGGTTTCTGCAAAGTCGCTCGAAGCCTTCAATGGAAATATTTGGAGCGTAGTCCGTCCGCCGTATGTGCCAGGTGGCAAGGAACGACCGGCAGATTTCAGCGGCAATCCGGTTTTTCATCCATTCCTGATGTTTCTTCCGATGTTGTAAGGACAAGATGAAAGCGAATCCCAGCAGAATCAGTTCAGTCAGCGTCAGCAGTTGACTCATACCGCCGTGAATTTCAAACGCATGTGCAATGAATCCAATCGCCGAAGCAATAAGTTGAAAAAGAATGATTCGGAAGACGAGGTGGCGTGATTTGGGCGCGTGAACTTGCGCCGTTTTGTCCAACTCCTGAAAATGTTCCTCGACCGTTTCACGCGGGTCTTCATTGCCGCCGGTCGGAGGGGATTTCGCCGGCAATTGCACCAATCGTTCCTCGGCAATTTCCCCGTTGTTCGGATCAATGATGATCAAAGGCTTTCCCAATTCACGGGTGTAAGCCACCGCGTCACTTGTGCCGCCGAAACCGGCAGCCGGTTTACCGTCCCAGACCACGACCATGAGGTCGGCTCGGTCGGCGGTTAGAATGCCCGTTTCCATGTAAGCCCCCTCGGCGGATTCCTCGCCCGTGACTTCCTCCACGTGCGTCGCCTTTTCGATGAATGGAAGAATTCGCTTCCAGCCCGCAGGACTGAAATCCTGTTGGAAACGGGTTGTGGAAAAAGGAAGAATAAGCAGTAACGGCAAATTTCGGCGCGCGACTTCTTCGACGAACAATGTATCCGAGCCGCTCGCCGCCGAGGAAACCGCCGCAAGCGGGCTGTGGTTGGCGACAAGCCGGTCAAAGATTTTACAAATCGCGTCAGATGCGGCTTTCGGATCAGCCAGCTTCCGATGCCCGCTGAATCCAAGCACTGTCCATTCGGGCAGCATAAAAGTTTTCGCCGTTTTTTTTCAGGTCGTTAACAGTTGAATTCGACGAATCTCTGCGCAAGTAGTATCCCAACCGTTCAAAGCCGTCGAGAAAAAACGGTGGTACTAAAGTTCTGCTAAAACTCTTATTTGAATATCGCCGGGGCGCATCTTAACACCACCACCATAACTGGGGCGTGAACTGGTGCCTCAGCCGCAACGACGGGCCTCTGAACTGGGCGCGCTGATGATGGACGGCTGGCTAACAGGGTGCAGTTTGACACTGTATCTATAATCTGGGCGTATCGGTTCCTCTCCGACCAAGATCAACCATCAACCTTGGAAGGAGTCATGAAGAAGTTAGAACTATCTGGAATGTCACTGAAGGAAAGGAAACCGAAGCTCAAGTGCTGGCCGAAGGGCGGGAATGGACCCGCCAGCGATTGGAGCAACGGTTGCAAGCGCAAGCCCGGCAGGCAGGGGCGCTTTTCCCCCCTGCGCCAACGGCAAACCCGCCGCCTGACCCTGCACACGGTCGTGGGCAAGATCACCGTGGTGGTGGATTACGGTCGCGAGCGGGGCACGGGTAAGTGGGTATGTCCCGCACGGGAGGGTTGGGGTTTGGGAGCGCATCAGAAGATGACGCCGGAATTGGAGGATCGCGTGTGTTTGACGGCGACGCTGACGGGTTCGTATCAGGCGGCGGCGGAGTTGTCGGCCATCGGCCAGTCGAGCCTTAATCCTCAGGCCGTATTTCACGAGAATGCGTCGGTCCGTCTCGCTCAAGGGCACCCGTACGCCCAATTTGCTGCGCAGAATCTTGTTCTCCTGCCCTAGCAGCCTGTCGGACTTAGGCGCAAAAATCTCCATAAGTCATTGCAGTTGCAATATTATTAGCCCTCCTGCTTAACTCATTATTAACACTGCTACTTATTGAGGATGCGTGAGATACGAAGATTGAGCCTCGCTAAGTCCGACAGGCTCATTCTCCAAGGCCAGGTCGCGGCTGAACAGCTGCTGAACTTTCGCGATCAACGGGTTGGCCGAATGGTGAGGATTGCGGTTCATCCGGCGGCAATATATAGGGGCTTGCCAGCCGGGCGAATTCAAACCGCCTTCTGGGTGTCGTGGTGGAGGTGGATGAATTTCTGCACCGGCCAGTTTTTCGTTGCTCACCACTTCGGTACAACAAAAAAGGCAGGGTTGAAACGACCCCGCCCTGAACCTCTTCGACCATCAGTTCAATGACCTGGCGTTGAGCACCAGCCTGATTTAACACGCTCGGTCAGAGACTCCGTCGGCATGGCGGAAGAACCGCCTTATTCCTCCAGTTTCAGGGGGCGAATCCAGATGTTGCGGAAACGCACCGCTGAACCGTGAAGTTGCAAACCGGCTTATTTCACCGTGTTCTGGAACGGAGTGCTGGTGCATAATCATCAGGCGGCGCTGGGACCGACCCGGCATCGGACGCTGGCGACTTATGATTCCAAGAACACCACCGGCCCGGTCGCACTCCAGTTTGTCGCCGTCAAAGCGCGGCGCCTCACAAGTATCATAGCTCTGCCATTGGCCCGGTTTGCGCGACGCGTTGACCAGCGGTGGATATTGGCCGTAGATGACCACATGGCTTCACAGAAGGAAGGTGCGGCTCTTCTCCTCCACTGCGTGCGCCTGAGCCAATTGAGGCACCAGATGGTTGGGAAAAAGGCTGCAGAGTTGCCGGAGGAGCGAGAACTTTCCCCGCGTTGGCTTGCGTTGAGTTTGATTTTTCATGCCCCGCCTTGTGGCAGGGTCCATCGGCCGCCGCATCTCGCTGGCTGGTGCTAGACCCCGGATTTGGCGCGACTGAAGAGTGTCTTTTCCTCAGGCAACATCGGGGCCTTGAAGGCCCACTGGAGGTAAACCTTGCCCTTGTCGGGATTGCCGGTCGCTTTCAGAATCAGGCCGTAGTAGCCCGCGATTGAGGGGTTGTCCAGAGCTTTGGGCGGGAGCTGCTGCATCACCTTTAGGGCCTCGGCGTCCTTTTTCTGGAGGTGCAGAGAAAAGGCGTAGGTGGCGGCGTAAAAAGAATTGGTAGGGGCATTTTGATACACTTCCCGCGCCAGGTCGTGGGGCTTCAATTCCTGCGCGTCCAACAGCAGAGCGGTCATGGCGAGGTTGTTCTTGGGGGCGAGATCGGAGGGGTGGGCTTTGGCGAGTTGACCATAGAGGGCCATGAGTGAGCGGGTGCGGCCTTCGGTGTAGAGGGTTTGGCTAAGAACCGGGACGACCCATTTTTCTTCGGGGTAACGGTTGAGGATGGTCCAGAGGAGTTCCTCGCCTTCGCTCTGCCAGTGCCATTGGGCGGCCATTTGCAGGAGCATGAGGACGCTTTGTTTGCGGTTGTTCGCGGCCTTGGTGGCCAATTCCCATTCGGTTTTGCTGGAAGAGGCCAGGTCCAGTCCACGGGTGGCGCGGGCCAGGAAGGCATGGCGGACAAAATCCAGTTCTGCCCAGTT
This sequence comes from Verrucomicrobiota bacterium, assembly GCA_050011195.1. Lineage (GTDB taxonomy): Bacteria > Verrucomicrobiota > Verrucomicrobiia > Limisphaerales > UBA8199 > PALSA-1440. The sequence goes on from JBEKJO010000032.1 coordinate 43,117, forward strand.
CTGGTGTTCGAGGGTGGTCTGAAGCGCGCGCCAGTCTTTGAGCTGGGTGCGGCATTCGGCGGAGAGCAAGGCAACGGGCTGGTTGGTGCGGATGTTGAGAGGCAAAGTCTCCAACCAGGCGAGCGCGTCAGCCGGGCCGGTCTTCAGGAGTTGCCAGGTGGCGAGTTGCTGGATTTTGGCGGGGTCGGTGCCGGCGTCTTTTTGGAAGGCGGCGAGGGTCTTTCCCAAAGCGGGGTCTTTTGAGGCCCGGAGGATTTCAAGACGAAGGAGGCGGTCGGAGAACGCGGAGTTGGTTTGGTTGAGCAAATCGGCGGAGAGCGCAAGGGCATCGTCGGTGCGGGCATAGCGCATGGCATCACCAATGAGTTCGCGGAGTGCCTGGCACCGGAACTCGGGTTTGGCGCTCAGTTGCTGGAGGGTGGCGCGGGCTTCGGCGACGGCCTGGGCGTTGGTTTGTTGCAGGCGCACGACAGCGAGGCTCAGCCGCGGGACGGGATTGGTCGGGTCGAGACGGGAGGCTTCGAGGAAGTGGGCCTCGGCCTGGGCGGTTTGGCCGGTGGCAGCGGCGACGGCGCCGGCGGTGTTGTGGAAGGAAAAGGTTTGTTTATCGGGCTCGCTTACGCCAGCCAGGGCGTTGGTGGCGGAGATGAGATCGCGCAGCGCGAGGGCGGTGCGGGCGAGGGTGAGGCGATCATCGAGCGAGTGGGGAGCGAGTTCGACGACACGGCTGCGCCAGATAAGGGCGGCAGGGGAGCCGGTTTTTTCGGCCAACTCGGCCATCAGGCGGCAGGCTTCGATATTCTTGGAATCAGAGCTTAGCACGCGCTGGAGGCAGAGCAGCGCTTTTCTTCCGTCGGGTTTGGCGAGGTAGTTGCGCGCCTGCGTGATAAGCCGGGCCTGGCGGGCGGACTTGTAGGTCCGGTAGCCGTAGCCACCCCCGAGGATGACCAGGCCCAGGATTAAACCGGACAACAGGGTTTTCTTGATGGTCTTGGCTTTCATAAAGTAACGGGTAATCGGTGATCGCTAACGAGGGACGGATGATTGGTGACTGGCGACTGGTTGCCGGTGCCGCCGAGCTGCCAGCCGAGAAAACGAGTCATGGGACGGGAAGCAAGCGGCGGCGGCTCCGCACCGGTAACTTCAGACTTGGGACTTCGGGCTCCGGACCAGCCAAGTGCTGGCGGTACCAATCCAGGGCTTCCGCAAGTCCTTGCTCAACGGTGTGAGACGGTTTGTATCCGAGCAACATATTCAAGAAGCCGGTGACATTGGTGGCGTGAGCGTCGCCGGGGTTCGCCAGGGATCGTGGCACGGAACCGAGGGCCGCTTGGTGCAGGATACAATCCACCCCATGACTCGCACGCTTGCAGGTATGCAGGTCCCGGATATCGCCGTCAATCTTCAGGAAATGCTTCCAGCGGTCTGCCCCAACCAGGTCGCGCACCTGGTCCAGATTCCCGCGTGAGCCGGTGGCATAATTATCCAATCCAACAACCAGTTGGTTCAACCGGAGCAGGGTCTCCAACAGGTTGGAGCCGATGAACCCGGCGACGCCGGTGACCAGCCAGAGCTTGGGTTCGCTGGACAGCCGTTCAGTCAACTGTTCGAAAGAATTCATATCTCTCCTGCGGCAGGCTTCAGGGCCGCAGACTCGCCTGGGCGCGGCGCCGGTCTTCGTCCAGTTCCGTGATCGCCGGGAGGCTGGCCTCGGCGGTCAGCAGGCAGGGCGCATAATCCGGGAGCACCTCCCGCAGCAAAAGCTTGATCTGATCCGGTTCGGCCTGATGAAGCTTGACGCGCAGATCCTGCAAGGTGTCGCGAATCTGCGCCAGAGCCACCGGCTGGGAAATAAAGCGGCAAATCTTGGAATGGGTTGTGGGCGCAAAGTTCTCACCCGTGTGGGAGAGCTCCTCGAAGAGTTTCTCGCCCGGGCGGATGCCGATGAATTCGATTTGGATGTCCTCATCCGGTTTGAGCCCGCTCAACTCGATCATTTGGCGCGCCAGGTTCACGATCTTCACCGGCTTGCCCATGTCCAGGACGAAGATCTCCCCGCCGGCGCCCTGCATGGCGCTCTGCAGCACCAGCATGGAGGCTTCCGGGATGGTCATAAAATAGCGCGTCATTTCCGGATGCGTCACTCTTACGGGGCCGCCTTCAGCAATTTGCCTGTGGAAAACCGGGATGACGCTGCCGGAGGAGCCGAGTACGTTGCCGAAGCGAACGGCCATGAACTTCGTTTTGTCAGGGTGCGCCGCATAGAGTGCCTGGACGTAGATTTCAGCCAGGCGTTTCGTTGCACCCATCACACTGGTGGGGTTGATCGCCTTATCGCTGGAAATCAGTATGAACCTCTCCACGCCGAACTCTAAAGCCTGGTCGGCCAGTTGGGCGGTGCCCAGGCTGTTGTTCTTGACCGCTTCGCCCGGCTGACGCTCCATCATGGGCACATGCTTGTGCGCCGCTGCATGGAAAATCACTTGCGGGCGGAAGGCGGTAAGAATCTGCTGCATACGGGCCCGGTCCAGGATGTCGCCGACCAGCGGCACGATCCGCTGCGCATGTCCCAGCCCGATCAATTCCTGCTCGATTTGAAAGACATTCGGTTCCGAGCGATCTACCAGCAGCAGATGTTTGGGTTGATAAGTGGCGATCTGCCGGCAAAGTTCGCTGCCGATGCTGCCCCCGGCGCCGGTGACCAGGACGACGCGATCCTGCAGGACCAGCCGGATGTTTTCTGTTTCCAGTTCCACTCGCTCCCGCCCGAGCAAGTCCTGAACCTCGACATTCCGCAACTGACTCACGCGGACCCGTCCGAGCGCCAACTGGTCCAGCGAAGGAAGCGTTTTGCACTGCAGCCGGATTTGGCGCAGGAGGCGGACGATTTCTCCCACTCGCTTGGCCGGACCCGAGGGCATCGCGATGATCGCTTCCTGAATGTCCAATTTGCCCGCCAACTCAAGCAACTTCTCCGGCGGCCCAAGGACGGGAATGTCATGCACGCGCGAATGCCATTTATGCCGGTCGTCGTCAAAGAAGGCGACGGGTTCCAAACCGTAGCCCGGCTTGAGGGACAACTCGTGGGCCAGGACCGCGCCGGAATCGCCAGCGCCGATAATGCCCACCCGGCGTCTGCGCTGGCCGTTTCTCTTGGTTGAGGCTGTGAGCGACTCGCGAAAGGTGCGCAAGGCCAGACGCGCCCCGGTTAAGCCCACGAGGCAAAAGATGAAATCCAGCACAATCACCCCGCGCGGCGGGGCGGCCCCCTCTCCCCACACCCCCCAAACGACCAAAGCAATAACTAAACTGATAGTCAGGGCATGGAACATGCGGGCCAGGTCCGGCGTGCTGAAGTATCCCAGCAGCGTGTTGAGCTGGTGGAAGAGTCCCAAGAGGAGCAATTGCAAGGGAATGAGCCAACAAAGGACAACAAGCCTCTCCTGCTGGAACTTGGCCTCCACCATGAAATCGAAGCGCAGTTCGTAGGCCAGCCAAAGGCTGGCCGTCAACTCCAGCGCGTACACGCACAGAAGCACCCAAAACCGCGTCGGCGCGGATAGATCTAAACGGAAGGCTTTCATATCTGGTCCAGTATTCAGTATTCAGTAGTCAGTGGTCTCTTCGCCCCCGCGCCTTCGGCGCTACATCCATCCCCGCAGTTTGTAATAGGCCATGCCGAGTTATTCGTGCATGACATCGGAGAAATTCAAGAGGCTGCGGGGGGTGGGGACGAGTTCAACCAGGTGGTGATACCAGGGCATTGGCAGGAGCTCGACGGTGCGGAAATCGGTTGGGGCCGGGATAAATTCGATGCTGGGACAGAGTTTTTTGAAGACGCCCACGGCGCGCGGCATGTGCATGGCGGAGGACAGAGGCCAGAAGTCAGTGATCGGAGATCAGTAATTAGTTATCAGTGGTCATTAGTCCGTACTCTTGGTTTCAGCATTTCAGCATTTTTTGCGTGTCAGTGGTCAACCGGTAGGTACGGACTACTGGCGTGGCACCGGCGGACAATGCTGGCGACGCGCTCGATGTCCGATGGGGTCATGGCGGTGCCGGAGGGGAGGCAAAACCCGAGCTGGAAGAGGCGTTCACTGACGCTGCCGCCGCGAATGCGGCAGCTCCGAAACACCGGTTGCAGATGCATCGGCTTCCATACGGGCCGCGACTCGATGTTCTCCGCTTCCAAGGCCAGACGCACCTGCTCCGACGTCGTCCCAAACTGAGCCGGGTCAATTTGAATCACCGTGAGCCAGCGATTGCTTCGGCCAGTCGGGGCCTCTGGCATGAAAGTAATGCCAGGGAGGTCTCCCAAAAGCCCCTGGTAGTGCTCGAAGATCCGGCGCTTGGCTGCGACTCGCTCCTCGAGCACCCGCAATTGCCCCCGCCCGATGGCCGCGAGGATGTTACTCATCCGATAATTGTAGCCGATCTCAGAATGCTCGTAGTACGGGGCGGGGTCACGCGCTTGCTGCGAAAGCTTGCGCGCGTGCTCGACCAGGTGTTTGTCGTGACTGGCCAACATCCCCCCCCCGGACGTGGTCATGATCTTGTTGCCGTTGAAGGAATACACCGCCGCTTTGGCACCCCACCCCGCGTGATGCCAGGCGGCGGCTGGACCACTGACTACGGGACTGCTGACCACAGGACCGCTGACGGCAGGACCACTGACCACTGACCACTGACCACTGACTTCTGCTTGCTGGTCCTTGGTCCTTGGTCCTTGGTCCGTAGTCCGTAGTCCGTCCCTCTGTGGTCTTGTAGTCTCGTAGAAAGCTCCCATGGCCTCGGCGGAGTCAGAGACGATCGGGACGCCATAGGGATCGCAGATGGCGCGGAGCCCAGGCAAATCGGCGCACTGACCATAGAGATCCGTTGGGATGACCGCCTTGGGCAGCTTGCCGTGCTGGGCGCAAACGGCCAGTTCTTCGGAGAGGAGAACCGGGTCCATATTCCAGGTTGCCGGGTCCGAATCAATAAAGGCGAGGGAACCGCCTAAAAAAGTCACCGGGCTGACGCTGCCGATGAAGGTGTGGGTGGAGGCCAGCACTTCATCACCGGGGCCGACGCTGAGCTCGCGCAGTGCGAGGTGCATGGCGGCCGTGCCGCTGGCCAGGGCCAGGCAATGCGGGATGCCCGTATATTCAGCAAACTCCCGCTCGAACGCATCTACCATCGGGCCGAGGGGCGCAATGTAATTGCTGGCAAAAGCCTCACGGACCAATTCGAGTTCCTCACCGCCCATGTGCGGCGGGGAGAGGAAAAGACGTGTGTTATTCATAGTCACTGCTTGCTTGCTGTCTGCCGGGCCAGGAGCTGGATGACCTGGGCTGAAGCCGAGTGCCACCCCAGTTCAGCCAGATACGGAGAGTCCCAGGTCAAATCCAACCGCGCCAGCGATAGACCCAGCCGCCGACGACCTCGTGCAGGTAGTCATGCAGCAACAGCATCCTGTGTGTTTGAGGGAACGGGAAACATTTCCACGGCTCCTGTTTAACACCGTAAACCCGGAAATCACAGGCGACGCTGGCAACCTCGCCGTTCAGTTTGCGAATGGTTGCCTCCGCCCGGCTCATGTGGAGCGCCGACGTGACGACCGTAATTCGCTGCCATCCTCGTTCGGCCCGCAATTGCCGAAGGCGGAGGGCTTCATCGTGGGTATCCCGGCAAACACCCAGGTCAAGAATTTCCTCATTGCAGAGCTGCCACTGACGCGCGAAGCCAGACAACAATGATGCAGCGGACTGACCCGGCTTTCCGGGCAGGGGACCGCTGCCCCCGAGCACGAGAGCCTTGCCTTTGCCCTCCCGGACCAATTGCACGGCGCCAACGAGCCTTTGGCTCCCGGCGCCGAGCGCAAACCCAAACGGATCATGAGCCGATGGATCGTGGATGCCGCCCAGCATGACAACCGCGTCCGCCGCGGGCGCGGCAGCGACACTCCGACTCGCATACGGGGCTTCCCGGGCGGCGACCAGGGCCTCGGGCCAAGGCAGACTGCCGAGCAGGAACAGCAGCACCGCCGGGCTGCCGATGAGCGCCGCGCTGCGCCAGCGCCGTTTCCATCCCAGCCAGGCCGCGGCACAGCCGAGGCCCAGCCAGAGCAGGGCCAGGGGATCCACTGCCGAGGCTACCCATTGACTCATGATGCTGCGTATTGAACCCGGGCCGACACTGCGAGGACCACGACTCGCCGCCGGACTCGCATCAAGATCACTCCACAGAAATCCCGCATCAACTGCTTCATGTCTTGCCGATCACGCTGGCCGGATTGCCAAACACCTTGACGGCAGGCGGCACTTCCCGGACAACAACGCTGCCAGCACCGACGAGTGCCCACGCCCCCACTTTAACCCTGGGAACAATGCAGGCATGACTCCCTAGAAACACGCCTGGTCCGAGTATGGCGCCACCATTGATGCCACAATGGCTACTGATCTGGCACCAATCGCCAATGATTGTGTCGTGTCCCGCGTTGCTGAACGCCCCAATCGTCACATGATTGCCGATCTTGACGTCGCAGGTTACCGAGGCAAAGGGGCCCATGACAATCCCGACGCCCAGTTGCACATTGTTCCCAATATTTGCCAGAGGGTGAATCACATTAACGAAATGCCCTCCTCTTTCCGCAATGGCTGAGAAGCATTTCACCTTCGTCTTCGGATCTCCAATGGCGCCGACAAAAACATCGTCCTCTTCGATTTTGTAGTCCTTCAAATTGCCCAGGACTCTGGCCGGATAGTCGTATCCATCCAAACCGTGGCCTCCGTCATCGAGAAATCCTTTGATTCGCCAGGGGCTGCCGGAAGAAATCGCCTGGACTGCCCAGGTGAAAGTTTCGCGGCCAAATTGGCCGGCGCCAACGATGATAAGATTTCTTATTCCAGACGGCGATGGCGTGGCAGATTGGTCTTTGCCCGCCACTTCAACAGGTCTGGTGAAGCGGATCGTCTCGAACCGGGAACTGGGCAGCTCCTCTGCTATGGAGTGCTCCGCCTTTTGCGACTGCGGCCTCCAGTAAGGGTGGCGGCCGCTGCCACTCTCCAACGCCGTCCTGATGATAATGGCTAGATGGGCCGGAGTTGGCGATTCTTCAAAGTCGTCAAACATGATTTCGACTTTGAATTGCTGCTGAACGCGGTAGGTCAATACTGCGGCTAGAAGGGAATCGCCTCCCAACTTCAGGAAATTCGAGTCTTCTGCAATGTCCTCCATTTGCAGCAATTCCTTGAACAGGTTGACAATTTCCTGTTCCAGCGAGGCGGGTGGCGGAGCTGGAGCCGATTTTGCGCCGGATTCGACCTCTTGAAAGGGGTTGGGCAGCCCTTTGCGATCCACCTTGCCGGTGGGCAGCACCGGAAAGGAATCCAGAACCACGTAATGGCTGGGCACCATGTAATCTGGCAGCCGCGATTTCAAGTATTGTTCCACTTGTTGTTGATTGAATTCGCGAGTCCGAAGCACGACGTAGCCGACCAATTGATCTTCCCCCAATCGGTTCTTTACCACCCAGGTGGCGGAGTCGGCCACGCCGGGAGCGGACGTCAACACGTGGTCTATTTCTGCCAGTTCAACGCGGTAGCCCCGGATTTTGACCTGGAAATCTTTCCGTCCGAGGTGAATCAAGCAGCCGTCCGGCTCCAGTTTGCCCCAATCTCCCGTCAGGAATACTGGCACTGTATCGCCGCCGATCTGGATGAATTTGCTTCGGGTGAGCGCCTCGTCACGCCAATACCCAGCCGACATATAGTCGCTTTTGACGGCGATCTCGCCCAAACTGCCAATCGGTAACTCGCGACGCTCCTCATCGAGAATCATCACTTGCCGGTCTGGTGAAACGGAATACCCCCCGGGCACATTGGCATTCTCGATGGCAATAGAATGGTCAACCGGATAGAGGCGGTAGTTGTAGGATTCGCTGGTGCCGACCTGGTTCACAAGGTGGCTGCCGATCGGAAAGTGCCTCCGGAACAGCTCCACTTCCCTTACGGTGAGCGGTTCGCTGGCCATCACCACAATGCGAATGTCTTTGAACACAAAATCGCCTGGAACCGTCCGTAGAAACTGACGGAACGCGCTTGGAATCCACTGCAAAGTGGTTGCTTTTTCCTGGACTAGCCATTCGGCCAGGCCGACAAAACCTTGCCTCTTTGCATCCCACGGGTGCAATGCGCCGCCGTTAGTGAGGCAGCAATAAATATCTACTACTGAAGCGGCGAAGCTGGCCGAATGCAGCCAGGTGACACGGTCGCTGCACGCAAAAAACAGCTCGTTCGTCAGGCACATGGTGGTGTGCAGCAGGTTGCGGTGGAGAAAGGTGATTCCCTTGGGCCGGCCGGTGCTGCCGGAAGTATAGAGAATATAGGCGTGGTCCAGAGGGTCGCACCGCACGTTAGGATTGGGCGCATCGGGATGACGTTCTATCCGTGAGATATTTATGATCGGCACGCGCATTCCACAAAGCTCCTCGGCTAGCCGAATATGTTGATCATCGGTCAGCAGAATTGATGCCTCAGCGTCTTCCAGCATGGCCTGCAGCCGTTCCCTGGGAAAACTGTGATCCAACGGAACATAAGCCTTGTGGGCCTTAAGCGACGCCAACATCGAGATTACCATCTCGGTCGTGTTGGGCAAAAGGATGGCTGCTTGTCCCAATTCCTTGCCGCGGACGGACAATATTTCCTCGGCCAACGAATTGGCAAACCCATTCGTTTCCGCGTAGGTAAGGGCGATGTCCCGAGTCTTGAGGGCAACTCGACTTGCATGGAGGCGGACTTGCTCCTCAAACTTTTGATGAATTCCCTGGTTAATGGAATCCTTTCGGAACTCCAGAAACTCGGGTGGTCGTGTGACCGTGAGCCGGGTTACGGTACTGGAGCCATTCCGATCGTTGATAGTGATCGGTCCAGGCTGCGTACGTAGCGACGCAGCCAGCACGCCCGCGAGCTGCTTCGAAAGGGCGATGATGCGCGAGCAACTTTCCGCATGCCAAACTCGCACTGTTTTGTTCAGCGTGCCCGCCACCAAGGGGCCCATCACGTAGAATCCATCGGCAGCTTCGAACTTCTCGTTGATCACGAAGCCTCTCGTGGAAGCGTTTGGCTTGCATATTCCCCGGCGCACCAGGTTGCGAATCAAAGGAGAAGAGGAGGCAGTCAAGTCCTGAAACCCCGCGCAGTTGACCACGGCGGCGATCGGCGCCCTGCATCGGGCGCTGCGGCGGCTCCCAGTCGGCACGTATTCACAGCCGGGCCCGCCGTCCTTTCGCGGGAGCAATCGCACGAAACGCCCCTTGAGGAACGTTAATCTTCCCGTGGCGGCCAACTCATCTACAACGTCACAGTACTCCGGCCCAGCCCGGCGCTGTAGCTTGCCGAGCTCAACCGCATACTTCGACACGAACTTGCCTTGCTCAGAAAAGCTCAGACGATTGAGCGCGTTGAGGAAGGCGGCGGACATGACCGCGTGCAGATCGCCGAGATTAAGGTGCTGAGCCTCCGCCTCGGCAACATCCTGCTGCATGGCGCTCAGGATCATCCTGGCCGTTGTCCGCCGACTGCCGGCGAGCGCGATAAGGTGTTGTGGCGAGTAATTGCCAGGGACCGGTTGCGCGGTGATCCGACTGGGAAAAGTGCCGCTCGGGGACACGACAATGAACTTGCCGATCGCTCCCTGGGCCCGCGCCGAATTGACGACTGAATAGAGCATCTCGATTGCTGCGGCGTTGGAGCCGATCACGAGCACCTGATCGCGTCCTTCTTTTCTTCCCGCCGCCACGCTTTGCTGAATCCGTTCAAGTGACCGCTCCAACGAAGGCTCATAGATGTTATCCACATAGCAAACCTCGGCCGGCATGTCCTCCGGCTGCCAACCTTCCAGGCAGCAGTTTGGAGGACTCCCAATGGCCAGCACAACCTGGCTGGCCTGAAACTCAATCCCGGCCCCCTTGCCACCGGTTGTCATTATCCGGTACTTTCCTCCCACACGCTTAATGTCCGTCACTTCAGCCGTCACCGGCGTGTGCTCAATGAGCCCCGTTCGCGTTGCCCGGCGCAGGAGATTGGTCAACCGGTCCCTGAGGTACAGCCCGAACACGAAGCGGGGAAGGTAGGCGTCCTCCAGTCCCCCATTCTGAATCGCGGAGGCGTTCGCGCTAAGCCACTTCGTCGAGAGGTTCCTGTCCTTGCGCGCGAGCGGGTTGAAAACCTTTTCCCCCCGACCTTTCAACCAGTCCAAAAACCATCCGCGTTCCGGTTCGGGAAGGAATTCCCGCGTGGCGGTGATCATCAATGAATGGCGCCCCGACTGGGGGCCGTACGGAACGCCTTTCCAGAAATCACCGGTTTTCTCCAGCACGACCAGGCGCACCGGCTTGGCAGGTGCGGCGGCTTCGAGGCGCTCGATCAGATGAATCAGCGTATAGGCACACGACACTCCGGAACCAATAATCGCCACCTCAAAAGATTTCTCCGAACGAACCTCACGGCGCTTAAGCCCCGCCGGTCGTTTGACAATTGGCTTTTTCACAGTTTCCCCGGCAGTTCCGCGTATTTCGCGGTTCTCATCAATTGCCGTTTTGAGTCGGCCTTTGGGGGGCCTCCGGCGTGGGAATCGAGCGTTTGAGCACCCGGGCCGGATTACCCACCACCGTGGTGTAGTCCGGCACATCGTGCAACACCACCGCGCCAGCACCGACCCGGCACCATTTACCGACGCGCACGCACTGGATGACTACGGCACCCGCCCCGATGTCGGAGCCTTCGCCCACTTCGACATGCCCGCACAACGTGGCGCGAGACGAAACGTGGGCATAGTCTCCGACGGTACAGTCGTGATCAATGCTCGCCCCGGTGTTTATCAGGACGTGGGCACCCAGACGGGTGCCGGCCTGGACTATTGATCCGTGCAATATGATCGTGCCCGGACCGACCACCACCGTCGGCGAGACCAGCACGCTGGTATGGATGGCCGTTCCGTACTGCGCGTTCAACATCCTCGCGATCTCCGCTCTCCGTGCGTTGTTTCCCACACTGATGACCACAGGCGCGTCGAGCGGGGGAAAGTTGTCCTTTCCCATCAGGCCGATGCCGGGCCGCACCGGCAGGTTGCGAAACTTGGCGTTTGGGGGGTCATCATCGAAGATTCCTTTTACCTGCTTTCCCATGCTCAATAAGATCTCGTAGATAATCTTCGAAATGCCGCCGGCCCCATAGAGATACACCTCGTTCATTAGGAAAATGGATATCGGGTGCCCCGGCGCGAGATCTTTCAAGCCCTGCTGATATTGAATTCCGATGGTGGCGCAGCCGAACTCATCCGCAGGCTTGACTTCTTTCAATGGGGCGCCACTCCCACAAGGAATGCTGGGTGCCAGGACCACGCACGCGGCTGCGATGCTGTTTGTATGTGTGAGGCTGACGCCATGCGCCAACTTGCGGGCTGTGCCGGAAGCGTGATGGCGTAAGAAGACTGCACCCGTATCCTGACGCACGACTTCAATGCTGCTTAGTTTCTCCGCTCGGAAAGCCGGGTCGCATTTGACGAGCGCTTCCTTCGCACACCAGCGCGCGGCGAAATGCATGCGCGGGTTTTCTTGCGCGATGCAGTAAGCAATTTCTTCGGACGTAAACATCGTTTGGTAGAACTCATGTTCACGGTAGTCCGGCGCCTCCGGGAGGTCAGCGATGTTTTCGATGTCCAAACCACAATAGACACTGTGATCATCCTTATCGCACGAGGGAGGTGCCGATTGTCGCGACGCTGCTGGCGCGGGCAGGGTCATGGGTGTTCCAGGGCTGAAAACGGCTTGCTCCAACTCGCCGAATGTGCGTGCCGAGTCGGGCACATGGTCGATCCCGACGATCTTGCGCCGGATGGCCGCAGCCAGCGCGGCACGCCGCCCGGAACTTTCCAGCCCATGCGAGTGAAGTGGGAAGTCCGGACCAATCTGCTCGGCCGGCGTCTCAGTGAGTTTGGCAACAATTTCGCGGAGTAGTTCACGTGGGTCCATAGCTCACCATCCTTCCAGGCACAACCGGCAGATAATTGTTCGTTCACCGTTGGGTCGGACTTCCTGAAGCAGGGGCGCCCCGATGTCTGCGAGTTCCGACGCACTGCGCAAACAGCGCGCACATTCCAATTCGACCTCGGGTTCCGCGCTGCTCGATCGCAGAGCGAGTTCACTGCTTCGCATCCGTTCCCGCAATTCGCGCAGGAAACGCGATGCCACGCGGCCTTCGGCGAGTTGATGATCGAAGGCGAGCATCAAATTGAAAGCGCCCTGATGGCTTCCCGGCGGAAAATAGTTTGCGCCAACACCGAGGATGGCCGCCTGGTTTCGATTGATGAGTGGGTAGAACAAAAATGCGTCATCGCCAGACAGGTCGGTGATTGTAAAAGTTCCTCCCGCGAGCGTTTCCGGGCGCAGCGTGTCGTTAAAATAATCGAGCATCAAATCATCAACCTCTTTGCGAATATCATTTATGCTCTTCTTGTCAGCGCTTGGAACCACCAACACTTTCAGGCCGCGATCCTCATCGACGGCAAAGCCGAGATTCACCTGTTCGTAATAATGCGCACAGCCGTCATGGTGGAAGGCGTTAAAGATGGGGAACTTCCTCAGCAAACGCGCTGTCTCGTAAAGGATCAAGGCCATGCGGCCGCTGGATTTCATGCCTGAGGTCGGACACACCACGCTCACGAGGCTGGTGAGTGTGCTGTGCTGTGCTGCGGCCAGATAGGCAGCTTCCATGCGTTTCATGCGGGGCAGAGGATCAATTCGCACAGGCACGCTGGTGCCGGGTGCAGACGGCTTCGCGAGCGCTGCATCCGCGTTCCCGCGTGCAGCCGAACCCGGCTCCTTGTCTCCACATCGTGGTCTGATCCCGAGGGCTTGTTGCACGTCGCGCTCACGGATCAACCCTTTACCCTGGAATGACTCTGCGGCAAGTCCATGCTGCCGGAGTAGCGCTTCGGCTTTGGGGCTGAAGCGAGTGCCGGCTGGTGGCGGGGTAGTCTCAGCGATCGGTGGGCTTTGTCCCTGCACCGCTGACACGGCCGGCTGTGCTGGAGTTGCAGCGACGGGTTGCACAGGGTTTGCCCGGGACTCCACCGGGGAGGCCGCCGCTTCGGCGGCCATTGGTTCATCCAGACTGGCAGTGATGTAGCAAAACACGGCCCCGACGGCGACTTCGGTCTGTTTCGGAAACCTGTGGCGCAAGTAACCGGCTTCGGTTGCCTCCACGTCCATCGTCGTCTTGCTGGTTTCGATGGTGGCGATAGACTGGCCGGGCTTGACTTCAGCACCGTCGGCAATGAGCCAATTTACGAGGAGGACCGTTTCGTCGTTAACCAATTCGTGAGGTATATGAACGGGGTGCATAGTCACGGGTCACTGCACAAATTGCACGCAGCCTTGATGATGGTTTCCGGGTTTGGCAGCAATTGCTTTTCCAAAGGACCCGAAGCGGGGATCGGGCGGCATCCTGAAGCAAGACGATGCACGCGGGCCAGCGCGCCTGGCGCGCGCTCGCACAGCGCGGCGACAACCTCGGCGCCGAAGGCCGCAAAGGACAGGCCCTCCTCCACGAGTAAAAGCCGCCCGGTGCGTTTCACCGATTCCATGATGGGATTGAGGTTCAATGGATAGAGTTGCACGGGGCAGATAATTTCCGCCACGATCTCGTATTCGTCGAATAGCCGTGCCGCCGCCTGCTCCACCTCCGGCAGGGTGCCTCCATAGCAAACAATCGTCACGTCCGCCGCCGCTTCCGGCCGCCAACGGATCGTGGGGAACATTTCGTCCGTCTGCTCAAGCGCGAATCCCTCTAGCGGGTTGTCCGCCGGGCGCAGGCCGTAAAGAACTTTGTTTTCGATGACGATCACCGGACGATCCACGGATTCAAACAAACGGTCGTAGATCAAACCAGGATCGAGGCGAGAGGGCAGTGCGAGCATGAGCGTGCCCGGCATACCCAGGAAATGCTTCTCCAAGGACTGGCTGTGCGTGGGACCGTAACCACGCTTGCCTCCCATAGGCGTGCGCACGATCAGCGGCACGCTTACTTGATTGTTATACATGTGCCGGAACTTCGCAGCGTGATTGATGATTTGGTCCGCCGCGAGACAGAGGAAATCGCCAAACATGAGTTCTACGACGGGCCGCAGTCCGCTGAGCGCCATGCCGTTTCCTATACCTACAATCGCGGCCTCGCTGATCGGGGTGTTTCTCACCCGACCGGGAAACTCACGGCTCAAGTCCTTCGTCACCTTGAATGCGCCCCCATACGGTCCTTCGATGTCTTCCCCGATTAACACCAGTCGCTCGTCGCGCTCCATGTTCCGTCTCAGTGCGGCGTGCAGCATGTTCACAATGCGTTCCGGAGATTCAATCTTCACGGGCGACCAGGTCACCGCGGAGTCGGCAGAAGTATCATCGTCAGCCACGCTGTATTCCTCAGCCTGGGCGCGGCATACTGCTGCGTCAACACGCGCCGCTGTTTGTCGTTGTATCTCGCCAGCGGCCTCGGGTTCTTCGCGGATAAAGCGGCTGATCGCATCCTGCGCCCAGCACGCCTCAACCTCCACTTTATCACGCAAGTCATCGCCTTTCGAGTGCGCCATCAAGCGGTGTGTGTCAATCCGGAGAAAATGCGGCAGGCCATCGCGGCGTACTTGCTCCACGCAGCGGGCAGCTGTCTCCACCAGCGCGAGAGGATCCCAGGTGTTGGCATGCGATGAAGCTATGCCAAAAGCCTGTGCGCGCGCGCAAATATCACCGGCGAGCGTCTGCGTCTGGGGTGTGCTTTGGGCATAAAGATTGTTCTCCAACACGATCAGCAGCGGTAACTCCCACTTGGACGCGATGTTCATCGCCTCGTACAACACACCTTCACCGAGCGTGCCGTCGCCGATGAAAACCACGGAGATGTTTGCCGTTGAACGGCGCTTGAGTGCAAACGCCAGCCCCGCAGCAACCGGCACAATGCCGCCTTGAATCCCGTTGCTGAAGAAACCACCCGCGCACAGATGCTGGCTGCCACCGCGCCCGCCGCACACACCCGTGCGCTTGCCCATGACCTCCGCGATCAAGCCCTCCACATCGCCCGTGCGAGCGAGGAAGTGGCCGTGGCAGCGGTGATTGCTAAAGATCAGATCGCCGTCACGCAATTCCCCGCAAACCGCCACGCCGGTGAATTCCTGCCCAATGCAAGTATGCACCGTGCCGAAGAGCTTTCCTGCAGCAAACAGCTCGAGCAGCTTCTGTTCGACACTCCGAATCAACAGCGCGGAGGCATAAAGCTGATGCGGCTTTGATTGGTCTTTCATTGCAGAATCAATCCAGGCGCAGGCCGCCGGTCGAGACGGAGCGGTAGCCGCTGCAACGGAACGAACGCACAGACATGCGCGCAGTTTGTCGCAATTGTTGCCAAAATGACTTTGTGTCGCGTCATCGCAAAGGGGACTCAGGGGCACTTCGGAAAGACATCACCCGTGACCGCCGGCTAGGTATTACCCTTCCCCATGAATTCCTGTGCGCCTACGTGTCCGGGTTGGTTGATTCCCTGGCGGCGGAGGACTTCACGCGACGTCATCAAAAGAATGCGGATATCCAGCCAAAGGGACTGATGGTCAACGTACCACACATCCAGCCGGAACTTGTCGTCCCAACTAATGCTGTTGCGCCCACTCACCTGAGCCCAACCCGTGATACCAGGCCTCACTTCATGTCGTCTGGCCTGCTCCGTCGTGTAACGGCTGAGGTACTGCATCAGGAGCGGACGTGGCCCCACGAGGCTCATCTCGCCTCGCAACACGTTGAACAATTCGGGAAGCTCGTCCAAGCTGGCAGAACGTAGCCATCGGCCAAAAGCAGTCAACCGCTGCTCGTCCGGCAGGTAGTTGCCTTTGTCGTCTCGCGCCTCGGTCATCGTTCGGAACTTTAACAACGGGAAAGGCTGCCCACCCAAGCCGGGCCGGACGTGTCGAAAAAGGATTGGGCGGCCTACCATGATCCGCACCAGAGCGGCGGTAAGGAGCAGCAAGGGTGCCCAGAGTGGCGCGCTGAGCGTGACCAGGATCAGATCGAAGGCTCGTTTCTTCACCGACAAAACAGAAAGCGACAATTGGACTACTGACTACTGACTACGGACGAGTACAAAAGCAGGAATGCTGACAAACTGCCGATGAAGTAAGGGAAGACTTCACGCGCCGAGGAAAGCGGAAAGCGGGAAACACAAATCGTGGTACCGAAGTGCTATGGGGTCAACCCCGTGTGGTCGTCCAGTTCCTTACTCGGCAAGGCGTAATCTCCTGAAATAGGACGTCCGCCATTTGCCTGGACATGCTCATACCTTTCGCCGGATGAGATTACGAATCAACGGTGATGGTACTCTTGCCACATCCTGGAATCCAGAACAATTGATAATGGTCCTTATCGGAGCCGCGTACACATTTCTTTCCCGCTTCTCGCCATTCACGAGACGACGAGTTCCTGGATTGCCCGATAAAGCAACTACGGGCTAAATGCCAAGGAGGGTACGAATCCAATGACTGCACAAGGACTTAGACCTGTCCCTCAAGACTTTCCAGGCGTTGTGCCAATAAACCCCCCGAAAGCGGCCAAGAGTTCTTACATCCTCTATGCGGAGGTTTCCGTTGTAGTTCATAAACTTATTCGGGACTATTAAGAATGATGAAGCTGAAAGTAGCGACAGCTCAATGTCCATAGGTCGCTTCTGCAAGTGAATGTGGGAATATTCTTTTTGACATAGCTCATCATTCTCAATGAAGAATCGCGAAAGTTTGCCCTCGGAAAAAAGGAAGATTGTACAGTGTCTTCGCCTTTCAGCACTGTCGATATGCCGATGCGTGAGTTCGAAATGATGAGATTCTATTCTGATATCTGCGTACACAATCTGGTCATATAGACCGATGCCGGCGCGCTTACAAATTGCTTGAATCGTAAGCGGCCCGCGTTCCTCGAAAAAGGTATTCTTTGGGATCGAAAATGAACGTTCGTACGGGCGCCGTCCATCAACTTCGGAGTGAAACAGTTCGCTAATTCTGCTGGGGCGTCCATCAACTTCGGAGCGAAACAATTCGGTAATTCTCTTGGTATTGCGGTAAAGACTGAGGAATCCAATGGAGAATACTCTGTCATGCTCCCTGAGGATCTGCTCCGTAATGAAATGTCTGATGTTTCCAAACACCAGGTCGACCTCGCAATATCCCCAGAAATCGTACCCGCGGCAATGTTCAGAAAAGGCTTCTCCATAGGCCGGTTTGAAGTCACATAATTTGTATGGCCTGTTTAGGGCGATCGGAAATGCGAATGGCTTTTGCAGCACGCGGCGAATATCGTCGAATGTACAGTACTGAACGTGAACGTTCGGCGGGGAGTCAAGAGGCGTTGTATCGTCGGTAAATATGAACCAATCGATCGTAGGGTTGTATCGGCACGAGGTGAGCCACAGCGGAAAGTAGTTTGGCAGTTTTCCAAAGTACGGGACGAAGATGGCGACACTGCTTAGCTTATTCTCCATGCTCATAAACGGCACTCAGCAAGTTTTACTTAAATTAGCTGGAGGGGGCAAGCGGGACACCTGCCCTGCTCTCAGGCCGATTTGGCTCGCGGTTGTGATGTGTGCCGAGATCGGCATAAAGCCTCCCCATGAACTCCTCTTGCCCGAGACAGCCCGGCTTGTCGATACCCTTGCGAGCCAAAACATTCCACGCCGTCATCCAAAGAATCTCAATGTCCAGCGACTCGTCCTCCTACCGGGGTGAGCAGTCAGTGGCCGCCTATCCGCCAGCGGTCCCCAGCGAACCGGCGAGAGTGGTGCGACCGCGTGCCGCTCGTATTACTTGATTATATGCAAGCCCGTAGCCGGACTGAGAACAGGCATTTCGTACGCCCCGATGTCTGGGCCGGAGCCTTGGGGAATGGACGTCCCCAGATAGTCCTGGTATTGTGCATTGCGAGCCAGCAGGCCCGCGAGCTTCAGATTCTGGCCAGCGTCAATGCAGGGAGAGGTTGGTTTCAATTGAAAGTCAGCCGCAACGACCGGGTTGGCAGAAACAAATTGAGGGTTGGCATAAATTGAATGGGCGTCCTGCCCGGACTGGGTCCTCCATGCAGCTAAGGAAGTCTGATGAGCGCCTCCATTCAAAATCCAAAACATAGGTGTACCTGTGCTATAAAATACGTTGTAATCCGAATCCGCACCAGTACTCAGTGACGCTGCGGCCATAACGCTGTATTTAGATGGAGTACAGACGATATTATTGCGAAAAATTGTCCCGCTGGCACCATTCCCAGCCGTGTATAAACCAGTAGTCTTGAAGTTATAGACCACATTGTTGTAAATTAGCACCGGGCCTGTATCGGGCGACGGACTGTTCGTGGGGTCATAGATATGATAACCAAGGATTCCCGAACCAACACCATCGAGATCAAAGATGTTGTGATGAAACTTTATTCCAGTGCCGTTTACCGCAGTAGCCATGCCCGCATGGAAACCGTAATTGTATCTCACTTCAGCATTGGCCTCTAGCCACCAGTCACAAAAGTCGCTAAGAGCGTATGACAAGACATTGTATTCAATCAGATTATTCGTCCCTTGTTGCATACCTATATTGGCGTTTTCGGTATTCGACACTACGCAGTTCTCGGCAATAATGGTCGCGGTATTGTTATAGTCTGTTCCCGTGCAAGAAATAGTATTGTGATGTATCCAGTGGTTTCCACCTGCCTCCAGGTATACTTCCGTAGAAGCGTCTCGCGTCACAATATTGCCGCACACTTGACATCCCCAAATTTGGTAAAGCCCGATGCCGGCGGCATAGCAATCGTGTATGTAATTACTGCGGACGATCCCATAGCTTCCGGGTTCTATCCCTTTCCCCCCGTAACAGATTTCGAGATTTTGAACATTGTAATATGATGGAGTGCAAACACATGCCCACTCCATAAGTCTCATCTGTGGCGGAGGATTATTATCCAGGGTTTTCACATAGATCGTAGTGCCGTCACTTGATTTCCCCCAACAGCCGTTAGTGAAGGAATTGAGATAATTGGTGCAAGTGTTGGTGCCCTGCACCATCTGATAATACTTAAATCCGTTCGTATCATAAACCTTTGATACGTTTATCGCCCATGACGGGCCTAATGAAGGCGTTTGATAGATTCCAGTGAACCCGCTTGTTGCGCTCCACGTTGCGGTCTCGTGATCTCCATAAACAATAGGGTTGGCCCCGGTGCCGTACCTATCAATGGTAACTGGAGCGTTAGATGTGGCCGGAAATTGAACGCTGATGTAAAGCGGGCCATCAAAGGCATCCCCTGCCTTGAAAAGCAAAGAGTCCCCTGGCTTAATACTCCGTTCTGTGCTTACTATGTTCGAGATTGTTTGCCAAGGGGAATTTGAATTGGTGCCCGAGTTGGAATCGCTGCCCTGGCTAGTTGACAAGTAATAGGTTGTCGCGCCAGCGAAAGGAATTTGCGCGATCAGGCAGAGTGTTGTAATCGCTAAGGCCTTTAAGACTTCCGGTTTCATGCTTGTCATAAGTTTTGTACCCGCGTTGTGGTATTGCGTTGTTCGATGGACTCTCAATGCTGCTCATCCCAAACCCGGCACTTCAAATCGCGAAGGACGCTGAATACGCGAAAGGGAGAGGTGTCGAGCCAACCGGCCCCGCCACCCGCCGGGCGAGGCTGTCTGCTTCCTCAACTCTTTCCGGGTTCGCGTATTCCGCGTGTTTCGCGGTTCCAACTGCTTCTTCCAGGTTCATTGCTGCTCGGCGAAATACACCACGTCCGGGTCGTCTCGACACACCAGGCAAATAGTATTGGCACGAGCCTGGCAAAACTTTAGCACAAACCATCGCTGCATTCTACCACAAAGATGGTTGCCCTCACCTGAGCCCTGCCCTCTCCCCTCCCGGGAGCGGAGAGGGATTGGGGGCGACCGTCTGTCGGGTGTCGCAACTACCGCAACGAAGCGACTGCTTGAGGTACTCGTTGGAGGTCATGGCTCCAGCTTTCGCAGCACTCTGGCCGGCGCACCCACAGCGAGGACCCGGGCAGGCAAGTCCGACGCTACCGCCGCGGCGGCGCCGACCGCGGTCCA